>NZ_JASCAS010000001.1:0-540556 GCF_029967615.1 Aeromonas sp. V90_14
CGTCGGCCCCGAAGGCCGGGTTGAACTGGGCCTGCACATTGGCCGCGCTCAGGGTGGCACTGGCCACTCCGTCGCTGCCGGCACCACCCAGGCTGACCAGGCTTTCGTCTACGGACACAGAGCCCAATCCTTCAGAATTGGTAGTAAGGGTGGCGCTGGGAACATCATCCAGAATGACCACATCCAGGCTGCCGCTGGTATTGTCACCATCGGTATCAACCAGTACGACACTGAAACTCTCACTAAGCGAATTATCATTGGCAGGTTGGGTATGGGTTTCACTCCCTCCCAAGGTGTAGCTGTAGTTCACGCTACCAGTGCCGGTCACGGGATTGTAATTAATGCCGTTAACGATCAGTTGGTTACCTAGTGGGCTGGTAATGGTTTGCGGGAAGGCTGTAACGGCTTGCCCATTGGTGACCAAGGCGACGCCTCCCAGCGTCAGACTCTGCACACCATCGGCAGCACTGAAGGTAAAAATACCGCTCTGAGTCACAGCGGCTGCATTCGGATTACTCCCTCCTGCCAATGAGGCTTCATTTAATGTCAGTTCTCCGCCCTCCAGCTGCAGACCGGCAAGCTCAACCGGCTCATCAACAGGAGTGATCGTGATAGTCAGTATGGACTGTACTGAATCTGCACCATCTGTGACGGTGTAACTCACCGCCGGCACTGGGCCATCATAATTGGTGGCTGGCGTAAATTGATAACTGCCATCAGCATTGACCAACAGGGTACCGACCCCTGCCAGAGTGACGGGTGTACCCAGAGTCGTGTTGGCAACCCCACCCCAGCTAAATCCGGTGACAGTAGCAGCCTGAGGCCCATCATTATTAACTGTGTTGTCAAGTAAATTGCCCGATACTGCCGCATCCTCCGTCACCACGACGTTCTCATCCTGATCAGCAAGATCATTGACTGGCGTGATAGTGAGTTCCAAGGTGGATTGGACCGTATCGGTGCCATCGGTAACCGTGTACACGACAGGGGGAACAGCACCGTCGTAGTTGGGTGCAGGGGTAAATGTGAAGCTGCCATCGCCATTGACGACAAGCGTACCGATCCCGTCGATTGTCACACTGGTTCCGACAGCCACATTGGCGTTGCCTCCCCAGCTGAAGAGCAGAACCGACGCAGCTGACGGCCCATCGGTATTGACCGTGTTGTCCAGCAAATTGCCGTTCAATACACCGTCTTCCGCCACAACCAGCTGCTCGCCCTGATCCGTCAGTTCATTCACCAGCAAGGGCTCTACTACTTGCTGTGTATCTACGACCGGCTCTGTCTGATATGTGGTGTCAAAGCCTGCAGCAGCAATGGTTGCATCACCAATACGGTCAATGGTGACAAAGCCACCATTGCCACTGGCACCGGCCACACCACCGATCCCGCCACCACCACCACCGGCGGCAGGTGCCCCACCGGCAGCAGAAGCTTCAAAGTTTTGTGTCGGGTCTACCCCTTGCAGAATTGATTTTTGCAATGCAGCGATATCAGGAGAAGCCGCAGTACCCGCATCAGGGGCTTGAGGTTGACCAGGGGCTGGTGCGTCATGAGCGGGAGCATCTGGAGTAGCGGCGGCAGGAGAATCGTCATAGGGAGCCAATACCAGTTTGGCGTCATCTGCAATATTAAGCTTGGCTCCCGGCTGGAGGATCTCGCCTTTTTGCAATGGGCGGCTGCTTCCATCAGCCAGCACGATTTGAACATTGCCTTCAATGGAAGAAACCACAACCGTTTTGTCGATGATTTGAGTGCGCATATCCTTTGCTCCAACGTGACAGATCTCGATGCCTACACCATAGATGTCTGTACGCTTCGCATCCGTTGCAAAAATGTATTGGATTTGTTCCGTCTTAGGGGGGGGCAATGTATTAAATCGAAGGGTCTTTTTTATAATGTCAAATCAATCACTTGGTTGAACCTCAAGCGAATCCCAAACAGAGAGGTGCCCTAAAAATACCTATTCTTATTCATCTTTAGAATAAAAAAAGGGCCCTTATGGGCCCCTTTTGATTTGATAACGTTCAAGCTAGTGGGAATGCGGGATGAACAAAACCCTGATAACCATCGATATGCAATTTGGCAAGCAGCTCAACCTGATGTTGATCTTCAACCCGGGTCGCAATGGTTGTGACTCCTGCATTGTGAGCGGCGCGGCACACTGCTGCCAAGAAAGAGGTATCCGCCCCCGGCTCCATCACCTGACTGGTATAGCCATGATCAACCTTGACATAGGCTGGAGCCAGCTCTTCCAGATATCCCAGTGACTGGAAGTGACGTCCATAATGATCCACCCCCCACTGGAATCCATGTTCTTGCAAGGCCTTCACCAAGGCGGTGACATGATCTTTATGCTTCATGATGGCGGCTTCCGGGATTTCAAACAGCAGCCGTTCTTGCAGCTCTGCATGATCCGTCAGATAGCTGGTCAACCACGCCCTGAACTCATCGGAGCACAACGAGCCAGCGGTAATATTGACCGCCAAGACCAGATCCGCCTGTTGCTGGAGCAATGGAATAGAAGCTTCAAGTATCGCCTGATCGAATTCGCCGCCCAATTTGAACTGTTCGATGGCCGGCAAGAATTGACCGGCAAAATAATCGGTGCCATCACGAGAAATAGAGGCAAACAATTCCGCATGCAAACGAACGCCGTTATCAAATCTGCAGGCAGGTTGCGCCTTGAAGCGCCACAAGTGCCGAGCGATGGCATCTTGTACCAGATCGCGCCAAGCCAAACGTCCCATCAGTCCTTGATCAACACCGCCCTCCATGACTACTGCGCCACGACGTTCATTACGCGCTTTGCCCAAGGCGTTGTCGGCCTTGGTCAGCAGCGCTGACAAATCGTCATTGCCATCCCTGCCTGCAATACCGATAACGGAGAGTGCACCGCCCTCCCCCATGGGGTTCACAACCAGGTCGGCAATGCGACTATTGATCACTTCCGCCAAATCTTTCAGCTGTGCCAGATCATCGGTAGGACACAGCAAGGCATATTCCGTGGCCGAAATCCGCGCCAGTGCCGACCCATCCCAGCCTTTCAACTGCTCCTTCAGAGCCTGTGCTATCGACTTGACCATGTTGTCACGAGCGGCAAACCCCTCCTCACGGTACAGGTCATCCAGCATATCGACAGCGACCAGCATGACGCCGCCTTGTCCCGCCTCGGCAATCCATGCGTTTACCTGACCCACGAAATAAGCCCGGTTGCCCAGGCCGGATACGGCGTCCACATAAACCCGCTCCCGCAATTTTTCAGCCTCATCAGCCTGTTCCTTGAACTGCAGGGCCAGCTTGCTGGAAAGCGTATTGATGGCTTGTACCACCTGTTTCAATTCATGGGTTTTTGGTTCAGGAATGGCGTGGCCAAAGTGGTGCAGTTCGATCTCCACTGCCTGCTCGCAGATCTGCTTGAGCGGCTTGAGCAAATAGTTGAGCGCACGCATCAACAAAATGGTGGTGATGAGAAAACCTATCAGAAACCAGCTCGCCAGTTCGCTCATGCCACGCCACAGCTCGTAGTAGGCTTGCCCGGGGTGACCAACAACCTTCAATTTGCCCAGTTGCAGCCAGCCGGAGGTCAGAATCGATTCGTTGGATACTTCCGGAAACAGACCCAAATTAATGAACCACTGCGGCACCCCCTGAATATTGTTGGTATTTTCCTGCTCAATGACATCCTTGGAAGCCAACAAGTCCAGACGGACCAAGCGATAATATCCCCCATCAAATATCGCCTGGATGACGGATTCAGCCCCCACCTTGTCACCATTTTCCAGATAAGGTGTCAACGCCAATCCCAGGGATGTGGCGGTGTTGATGACTGTGGTTTCCTGCTGCTGCGCCAGATAGGTACGAGTCGAGTTGAATTGCACCCAATAGGTGGCTGCAAACAACAACCCGAACAGGATCAACATGGTGGCCAGTAATTGTCTGTAGAGCGTCATAGGTTAATCATCCAAATTCAACACAGGCTGAGCCAATCGCCCCGAAGTCATGCGATTGCGTAAATCATTCCATAATCCCAGGCGTGAGGACTGTCCAGCCAGTTCCCCTTGACCACGCGCCTTCATCAACCACAAGTGACTACCGTTAAAGCTGTATATCGGCATCAGATCCCGGCGCTGGCTGGCTGGCCGGATCGACCCAATCAAGTTATCCAAAATCACGGGGACTGAGGATGGCGTGTCATAGTAAGCAACCACCATATGAAACTGGTTGTAATCCAGTGCCTTGACATAGACCATCCGCATTTTTTCATCCGGCACCCCCAATTCCAGCAGGGTAAAGTACTTTGAAATGCTGAAGTCTTCACAATCACCACCCGCCGCGCCTAAAAATTCCAACGGGGTCGCCCAATAGTCTTTTTTGCGCCACAACTTGATGTCGTCAATAAAACGCATCTGGTTGAAAAACTGGTTTACCTTCTCCAGTTTCTGGCGATCCGTCAGACCGGCGGCACGATTCTGCATGACCAGCGTACGCCAAGTCGTGACCCGTTTGCCGGCTCTGACACCGTACGTTTCCTGTGCCCGCTGTACCAGTTTGAGATCTTCGGGGGTAAGAGGCTGGCTGGCAGAAAGCAGCAGAGGTAGAGAAACCAACAGCAGCCAGAGTGACCAGCGCAACCAGCGCGCGCGCAAAAACGGAGCCAAACCGAAGCTTGACGCCATGTCGACACTGCCTGCCCGATACTGCTCAGTCACATGCATCTTCAAAAGATCCATTGGCTGTTACTACGCTGGCCAGAAGTGGCCGTCAGAGACAAGGGATGGCGGCAGCCCGGCTGCAGCCATCCCTTTCACTCGCATCAAACCTGATGCGCACTCCATTACTGTTTAGCTTGCCAATCGGCCGGCTGCTTCACATTAAACGCATTGAGCAGACTGCCAGTGGCATTGAGGATCCGATAATCCGCCAGCAAGGAGTCGTACTCTGCCGTGATGTAGCTGCGACGGGCCTCAAACAGTTCGTTCTCGGTGTTCAGTACGTCCAGCAAGGTACGCTGGCCCAATCCGAACTGCTTCTTGTATGCCTGTACGGTGTCATAGCTGGCATCCACGTGCTCTTTCAGGAAGGTCTTCTGTTTGGTCAAAGACTCTTTGGCGTTCCAAGCGAGGCGGGTTCCCTCTTCAACCTGACGGAAAGCATTCATATGAATATCTTTCGCCTGAGAATAGAGAGCGGACGTCGCCTTGCTTTGCGCCAGATCGGAACCACCACGGAACAGGTTGTAACGCATGCGCACCATGGCGGTCAGATCGTCATTGCGTCCCTTGACTGCATCAATGTCCTCGTTCCAGTTCTGATCCACTTCAAACGTGACGTTGGGATAAAAACCGGACTTGGAGCCTTCATGCTGATACTTGGCGGCTTCGATATCCTGCAAGGATGACAGCAAGGTCGGATGCACCTCGGTCGCCGTCTTCAATGCGGCATCCAGGCTGCTCGGAATGAGCTGAGCATCCGGCACCGGCTGTACCAAATCTTTTGGCATCTCGTTGACTACCCGGATGAACTCGCTCTCGGCATCCCGGTAGTTGTTTTCGGCAGCAGCCTGATTGGCATAGGCTCTGGCAACACGACCATCAATCTGAGTCTGGTCTGCCGTGGATCCCAAGCCAGAATCGGTTCGCTTGCTGATGTCGCTGCGGATCTGCTCGTGAGTTTCCAGGTTCTGTTTGGACAGCTCCAAAATCTCCTGCTGACGCAGCATGTTGAGGTAAACCTCAGCCACGCGCAGGGCTGTATTCTCCGCCTCGGAGATCATGGCCAGACGCTGGGCATTGGCTTCAGCATCGGTACGAGCCACGTTGCTGCTGACGTTGAAACCATCAAACAGCATCTGGCGCAGACTGATGCCGGCCTCTTTACGGGTCATGGAATCATCGATGGTGGTCGAATTCGCACCGGCTGCACGAGTTGACGGGCTGTCAGTCTTCTCATAGCCGACACCGCCGCGCAGATCGATGGTGGGATAGTAACCACCTTTGGCCCCATCATGCTGATACAGTCGCGCCTGATAGAGATCAAAAGCTTCCTTGATTTTGGGATGGGTAGCCAGTGACTGTGCCACTGACTGTTCCAGTGTTTGGGCCTGGGTAAGGCCCGGGAACAGCACGGCGCCACTTACTAACATGGCAACAATCGTCTTCTTCATGGTATCTCCAGTCATGTTGTTTTTAGATTGTTGGCTTATCGTTCTCTCAGTGCCGACTGCTTTGCCCGTAAAATCGGCTTAAGCAAATAGTCTAGGACACTTTTTTTACCAGTAATAATATCTGCACTGGCTAACATACCGGGGATGATGGGAAGTGCGTTAAGCTCATCGCCCAAGTAACTTTTCTCGGTGCGTACTCGTACCAGGTAAAAGGAGTTGCCATCTTCATCCTGGATCGAGTCAGCACTTATCTGTTCAACCTTGCCATGTAATCCTCCATAAATTGTGAAGTCATAGGCAGTAATCTTGACCACGGCCTCCAGCCCTGGCCGCAAGAACGCGATATCTTTGGGCGACACTTTGGCCTCGACCAGCAGAGTGTCTTCCAGTGGAACAATTTCCATCAGATCCATACCGGGTTGCACCACACCACCCAGCGTGTTGATCTTGAGCTTCTTGATGGTGCCCTTGAGCGGCGCAATGACGCTGGTGCGATCCACTCGATCCCGCAGCCCAACCTGGCCTTCGGACAGCTGGCTCAATTTGCCTTGCCGTTCATTGAGCTCGGTCTGTGAATCGGCCCGGAATTTCAAGGCAATGTCGTTGCGCTTGGAGATGGTCTCCCGCAACACGGAATCGAGCTTGGGAATAAGCAGCCGGTTGCTCTCCAATTCCCCCTGCATTTCGTTGACCTGACGTTCCAGCTTGATGAGCTCGACCTGAGGTACTATCCCCTCCTTGGCCAAGGGGCGGCTGATATTGAGCTCCTGCCGCGCCAGATCCACGCTACGCGCCACCGTCCTGATCTTGGCGTTGAGCTCTATGGTCTCCTGCTCTTTCTGTTCAATCTGTTGCCCCAGAATATAGAGCTGGTTGTTCAAATTGTTGAGACGCTCATCCTGAACTGATTTTTCTCGAGCCGCATATTCGGCAAAGACGTTTTCGAAACCATCAGGGAAATCGATGGGCTGCTTGTCGACCACGACCTGTTCGCGCCACCCCAGATTGGGGCCGGTCTTGACCACCACGCTCTGGATTTCGGAGCGCAGCCTGGCAATATCCCCCTTGAGGGTCACCAGCTCCTGCTCCCGTTCACGAAAATCGGAGCGGAAGCGGGTGTCATCGATGCGCAAGAGCGGCTGCCCTTTTTCAACGATGTCACCCTCTTTGACGAAGATCTCCTTGACGATCCCCCCCTCCAGATTCTGGATCACCTGCAACTGACGGGAAGGGATGACCTTGCCCTGTCCAACGGTGACCTCATCGAGCTCGGCCCAGGCGGCCCAGACGATGGCGCTCATGAAAAACAGGAAGCAGGCCCACAGCAATGCCCTGGCTCGAGTCGGGGTACTCAGCAGTACCGCAGCCGCACCGTCATCGACGAATTCGAGGTGCTCCGGCGCCGGCAGTACGGTATCGGATGGCGCCTTCTTGAACAGTCCAAATTTAGCCATTGGACGCCTCCTGCACACGCACCTTGCCCTCTTTCAACTGTTGCAGCACAGCCTCTTTGGGCCCATCGGCCACCACCTGCCCCTGTTCAACCACGATGACCCGTGAAGCGACATCGAGCATGGAGGTTTTGTGAGTGATCAGGATCAGGGTCGTTTCCGGCCCCAATCGTGCCAACTCATGCTTGACCTGCATCTCGGACTGGTTATCCATGTTGGAGGTGGGTTCGTCCATCACCAGAATGGGGGGGTCGTTGAGCAAGGCTCGCGCCAGCAGGATGGCCTGACGCTGACCACCCGAGAGCTGGCGGCCCCCCTCGCCGATCTGCCGATCCAGCCCGTTGGGATCCCGATTGGTAAAATTGGTAACGCCGGCCCGTTTGGCGGCCCGCATAACCCGCACATCGTCCACTAGCGGATTGCCCAGCATGATATTGTCGCGTACCGAGCCAAAAAACAGGGTCACGTCCTGCGGGACACAACCTATGTTGCGCCGGATCACCGAGGCCGGCAGCTGATCCAGTTCAAACCCATCGAGTCGTACCGAGCCATCGGTGGGCCGATACAAGCCCATCAAGATCTTCTCGAGCGTGGTTTTGCCCGCCCCGATCCGGCCTATGATGGCCACCTTCTCGCCCGGCTCGATCCGCAGATTGATGTTGTGCAGGGTGCTGGTTTCCATCCCCGGGTACTTGAACGATACATTGTCAAACTCGATCCGACCGGAGATCACGGGATGGTGGATGTACTGTTTGCCCTCTTCCTGCTCACCCGGCGTCACCATGATCTTTTCCAGGATTTCCAGTGCGGACTTGGCTTGGTTGTAGCGGGTGGAGAGCACCGACAACTGCACCATGGGCGCAATGGCACGGCTTGACAACATGACGGCAGCAATCATGCCCCCCATGGTGACCAACCCTTCCGAGATCTGATAAACGCCGACAATCACCAGTGCCACCGTCACCACCTGCTGGATGTAACTGGCCAGCGAAGACATGGAGTTGGTGATGCGGCGGGTCTGTACGCCCCAAGTCGAGATATGGGAGACGGCCTGCTCCCAGCGATGCTGGAACATGCTCTCGGCCCCGAAAATCTTGACGGTCTCAAGGCCTGAAATGCTCTCGATCAGATTGGCATTCTTCTGGGAGGCAAGCCGCGATCCCTCTTCGATGGACTGCTTGAGCGGCGCTTGAATATAGAAGCTGTAAATAATGAGGATCAGCATGGCGACGATCGGTACCACGACCATGACCCCGGCGAAAATCCAGATGATGAACAGGAAGAAGACAGCGAACGGCAGGTCAATGAGGGTAGAGACGGTGGCGGAGGTAAAAAATTCCCGTACCGATTCAAACTCCTGCAGATGTTTGGCAAACGCACCGGTGGAGGCCGGCCGCGACTCCATCCGCATTCCCATCACCTTGGCGAAGATCTTGGCCGACAACAGCACATCCGATTTTTTACCGGCGATGTCGATGAAATAGCTGCGCAGCTGGCGCATCACGAAATCGAAGGTGAACACTACCATGGCCCCGACGGCGAGCACCCAAAGGGAATCAAATGCCAGATTGGGCACTATCTTGTCGTAGACGTTCATGGTGAACAGCGGGCTGGCGATGGCAAACAGGTTGATCAGGATGGACGCGATCAGTACGTCCCGATAGATGCCACGGGATTCAAACAGAGTGCTCCAGAACCAGTGCCCGTCACGGGTCTCCAGTACCTTGGGGGAGCGCTCATCAAATTTGAACTGCTTTTTGACAAAAAACAGTCGACCCAGATACTCATCACCCAGCTGGGCCGCACTGAGCCACTGGGCTGCATCTCCCGCCTGAGGAAAGATGACCTTGCCTTGACTCCTGTCTTCATTCCACTCCAGCAGAATGCAGGCGCCGCCATTGCGCATCTGCAACACGCAAGGCAGCAACAAGGGGGAGATTTCGGCAAGCGGCTGGATCACTTCCCGGGCCGACAGCCCGCCCCGCTCGGCGGCACGGCTAAACAGGTTGGGCGTCAGCAGGCCGGACACCAGTGGCAAACCGGTCGTCAGGGCATCCTTGCTGTTGGGCACCCCATAAAAGCGGGTCAGAAAGACCAGGCACTCCAACAACTCGTCAATACGGTTAGTTTCTGCTTGCATAGCATCCTGTCACTGCATGATTGGGCCGGCTCTATCGCCACACCGATATTCAAGCTTCACGGGCGCAGTTTGGCGCAGACGATCCCGTGACATAAAGAACAGAGCTCCCCGAGAAGGGATCAACAGCCTGATACACATTAAGCACAGGTACATGACACTGAATGTCATTGGCAGACCTGATAGGCATTACACCCAAAGGCGAGACGGGCAGTTTGGTTGCGGATCGCGACACAAGATGGCGCCATATCCGATATATCCCGTCCAAATTGGAAATAATACAAGCTTATTGATAATGATATCTTTTTCAAGCCAAGTACTATATCAAGACAATTTTACCGAAACTATACCGCAAAGACTGAATTTCATCTAATAACTCACTGTTTTTTTGATGAAATCTGATTACCTAGTCGATATTGCCGGAAATCGAAAAAGGGCGCCCCAGCGCATGACCCTGGGCGCCGGAGCGGGCCAGTTCACTAGCAATGTCAGCCATGGCTGTCCAGCGATTCTCGCACCAAGCCGGCGCCAACAGAGTCGGACGGCGTGCCGACGCCGAGATCCGGTGGTACACCACCTCGGGCGGCGTGTGCTGGATCATGGCAACCGCCGCTTCCACATACTGCGCCAGGCTCGGCACCTCCAGTCGACCCGCCTGCCACGCCTTGCCAAGGGTACTTCCCGCTACCACGTGCAGCGGGTGCATTTTTATCCCCTCCACGCCCGTCTCCACGATGCGCTGCAGCGTATTCAGGCTGTCCATGGCGACTTCACCGGGCAGACCGACGATCAGGTGGGCGCACACCTTGATGCTCCGTTGATGGGCCCTGGTCACAGCATCAACATAGGCAGCATAGCCATGGCCCCGGTTGATGCGCTGCAGCGTCTTGTCGTTGGCACTCTGCAGCCCCAGCTCCAGCCACACCTCGTAACCCCGGGCCTGATAACCGGCCAGCAGGTCCAGTACCGCATCCGGCACGCAATCTGGGCGCGTCCCCACGCACAAGCCCACCATGTCGCTCACCGACAGCGCCTCTTCATACATGCGCTGCAGGTACTCCACCTCGGCATAGGTGCTGGTATAGGCCTGAAAGTAGGCGAGATAACGTTTGGCCCGGGTCACTTCATCCCGGCGAGCCAGCAGTTGCTGCACCACCGAAAGCTGCTGGGCCGACTCGTCGGCAAAGGAGGAGACATTGCAGAAGGTGCAGCCGCCACGGCCCAGCGTACCGTCCCGATTCGGGCAGGTGAAGGCACCGTGAATGGAGAGCTTGTGGATCTTCTGGCCATGGCGTTGCTTGAGATCCTGGCCGAATGTATTGACGAGTTCGTGTAACTGCATGACACCTCCAGTAAAGGGGCGTCATTGTACGAGCTTGGCCGCGCGCAGCGCTGCGCTGGATCAAGGGAGGAGAGGGTCGGGAAAACATATAAATATTCACCAATAACCGGATAAATATCAGCAAATGGGTAGTTATCGACGCTTTCGAGACTCATCCCCAATTTGACGAAGGCTCAACACCACCACAAAACCATCTTCTAACAGTTTGTTGAATAATGAAAATTTCCTCATAGACGGTGGTTTGGCAAATGCAAGTCACCTGCTTCGTTATTGTGATCTCGGCCATTCACTTGTCGAGTGGATTGGTAAAATTACTACAAATCCTTGCCCCCATTGAGTCAACCAGCAAAGTCCAATATGACAATACAAAATTCCACAAAAACAAAAATAACCAGAGCAATCGCCAGTTAATACCCCATATAGACCCGCACCCCGACATTTTGTTATGAGTTTGTGATAATGAAAACAGCCGGGATGTCCAATTGACCTTGCCGAAAAATCCCATTAGTTTGGAGATTCGCCACCTCAGGCGGACGGAACCACAAGAGCCAATCGCAATTTATGCAGTCTGTTGATGACAGTGCGATGCAAGGCCGAGCAAGGGAGAAATGCAATGTCACTATATGATCCAAAGCTGGAGAGGGATAACTGTGGCTTCGGCCTGTTGGCCCACATGGAAGGTGAAGCCAGCCACAAGCTTGTCCGTCTCGCGATGTCAGCATTGGCTCGCATGCAGCACCGTGGCGGTATCTCCGCCGACGGCAAGACCGGCGACGGCTGCGGTCTGTTGCTGCAAAAACCCGACAGCTTCTTCAGAGCTGTCGCCGAAGAGAAGGGATGGCACCTGGGCCGCAACTACGCGGTCGGCATGCTGTTTCTCAACCCCGATCCCGTCTTGGCGCAAGCCACTCGCGACATCATCGACGAAGAGCTGGAAAAGGAAACCCTGAGTCTGGTCGGTTGGCGCAAGGTGCCTATCGATACCAATGTACTCGGCCCCATCGCCAAGGCCTCCCTGCCCAGTATCGAACAGGTCTTTGTCAACGCCCCGCCCGGCTGGGTCGACAAGGATCTCGAGCGCCGCCTTTATATCGTGCGCCGCCGCATCGAGAAACGCATCAGCGACGACTACTTCTATGTGGTCAGCCTTTCCAATCTGGTCACCGTCTATAAAGGACTGTGCATGCCGGTGGACTTGCCACGTTTTTATCTGGATTTGGCCGACATTCGCATGCAGGCGGCCATCTGCGTGTTCCACCAGCGTTTCTCCACCAACACCAGCCCGCGCTGGCCGCTGGCGCAGCCGTTCCGCTATCTGGCCCACAACGGCGAGATCAACACCATCGCCGGCAACCGCCAGTGGGCCAAGGCGCGCAGCTACAAGTTCGCCACCCCGCTGATCCCCGATCTGCAAGAGGCCGCCCCCTTCGTCAACACCACGGGGTCGGACTCCTCCAGCCTCGACAACATGCTGGATCTGTTCCTGGCCGGCGGCATGGATCTGTTCCGTGCCATGCGCCTGTTGATCCCGCCTGCGTGGCAGAAGCACCCGAACATGGATGACGACCTGCGCGCCTTCTACGACTTCAACTCCATGCACATGGAACCCTGGGATGGCCCGGCCGGCATCGTCATGACCGACGGTCGCTACGCCACCTGCGCGCTCGATCGCAACGGCCTGCGTCCGGCCCGCTACGTCATCACCAAGGACAAGTTCATCACGCTGGCCTCCGAAGTGGGCACCTGGGATTACACCCCGGACGAAGTGCTGGAGAAGGGCCGGGTCGGCCCGGGCGAGCTGTTCGTGGTGGATACCAGCAACGGCAAGATCTGGACCAGCTTCGAGATCGATGACGATCTCAAGAGCCGTCACACCTACAAGCAGTGGATGGACAAGCACTGCAAGCGGCTGGTGCCGTTCGAGCAGATGGATGACGCCAGCACCGGCGCCCGCGAGTTCTCCGACGATCAGCTGAAAACCTATCAGAAGCTGTTCGGCTACTCCTATGAGGAGCTGGATCAGATCATCCGGGTACTGGGTGAAAACGGCCAGGAAGCGGTGGGCTCCATGGGGGATGACACCCCGATGGCGGTGCTCTCCTCCAGCCAGCGCACCCTGTACGACTACTTCCGCCAGATGTTCGCCCAGGTCACCAACCCGCCCATCGATCCGCTGCGGGAAAACCACGTGATGTCGCTGGCCACCTGTATCGGCCGCGAGCAGAACGTGTTCAACGAGACCTTCGGCCACGCCCACCGGGTGCTGTTCCAGTCGCCGATCCTGCTCTACTCCGACTTCCACCAGTTGCTGGCACTGGAAGGGGAGCACTATCGCCATCAGGTGATCAGCCTCAACTTCAAACCCGAAGAGGGATTGGAAGCGGCCATCCTGCGCATCTGTGAAGAGGCCAAGGCTGCCGCCAAGGCCGGTACCGTGCTGTTGATCCTCTCGGATCGGGACGTCAGTGCCGACACCCTGCCCATCCCGGCCGCCATGGCGGTGGGGGCGGTGCAGCGCACCCTGGTGGACAACAACCTGCGCTGCGACGCCAACATCCTGGTGGAGACCGCCAGCGTGCGCGACCCGCACCACTTCTCGGTGTTGCTGGGCTTTGGCGCCACCGCCATCTACCCCTACCTCGCCTACGAGACGCTCGCCAAGCAGGTAGAAGAGGGCGTGCTCAAGATGAGCCTGCGCCAGGCCATGCTCAACTACCGCAACGGCATCAACAAGGGGCTCTACAAGGTGATGTCCAAGATGGGCATCAGCACGGTGGCCAGCTACCGCTGCTCCCAGCTGTTTGAAGCGGTGGGTCTGGCCAAAACTGTGGTCGAGATGTGTTTTCGCGGCGTATCGAGCCGCATCCAGGGCGCCGATTTTGCCGACATCCAGCAGGATCAGTTCAATCTGGCCCGTCAGGCCTGGCTGGCTCGCAAGGCCCTCACTCAGGGCGGCCTGCTCAAATTCGTCCACGGTGGCGAGTACCACACCTACAACCCGGACGTGGTGCAGACCCTGCAAGTGGCGGTGCGCTCCGGCAACTACGCCGATTACAAGGAGTACGCCCGTCTGGTGAACGAGCGGCCCGTCGCCACCCTGCGCGATCTGCTCACCCTGAAGAAGGTCGACAACCCGGTGGCACTGGAGCAGGTGGAGCCGGCAGCCAAGCTGTTCCCCCGCTTCGACTCCGCCGCCATGTCCATCGGCGCGCTGGGCCCGGAAGCCCACGAGGCGCTGGCGGTGGCCATGAACCGTTTGGGCGGTCAGAGCAACTCGGGTGAAGGCGGCGAGGATCCCAAGCGCTTCGGCACCGAGAAGAATTCGCGCATCAAGCAGGTGGCCTCGGGGCGCTTTGGCGTCACCCCCCACTACCTGATGAACGCCGACGTGGTGCAGATCAAGGTGGCCCAGGGCGCCAAGCCCGGCGAAGGGGGCCAGCTGCCCGGTGACAAGGTGACGGCCCAGATCGCCAAGCTGCGTTACTCGGTGCCCGGCGTGACCCTGATCTCGCCGCCGCCTCACCACGATATCTACTCCATCGAGGATCTGGCCCAGCTCATCTTCGACATCAAGCAGATCAACCCGAACTGCCTGGTGTCGGTGAAACTGGTGTCCGAGCCCGGCGTTGGCACCATCGCCTGCGGCGTAGCCAAGGCCTATGCGGACTTCATCACCGTCTCCGGCTACGACGGCGGCACCGGCGCGAGCCCGCTCACCTCGGTCAAATACGCCGGCTCCCCCTGGGAGCTGGGCCTGGCCGAGACCCAGCAGGCGCTGGTCGCCAACGGCCTGCGTCACAAGGTGCGGCTGCAGGTGGATGGCGGTCTCAAAACGGGTCTCGACATCATCAAGGCGGCCATCCTCGGCGCCGAGAGCTTCGGTTTCGGTACCGGCCCCATGGTGGCGCTTGGCTGCAAATACCTGCGTATCTGCCACCTGAACAACTGCGCCACCGGCGTCGCCACTCAGGATGAGAAGCTGCGCCGCGAGCACTTCACCGGCCTGCCGGAGATGGTGATGAACTACTTCAAGTTCATCGCCGAGGAGACCCGCGAGCTGATGGCCCAGCTCGGCGTCACCCAGCTGACCGACCTCATCGGTCGCACCGACCTGCTGGAAGCGCTGCCCGGCCTCACCGCCCGTCAGGCCAAGCTGGATCTCTCCGGCATTCTGGCCAGCCCGGTGGCACCGGCAGGCTCCAGCCTGTTCAGCCAGCAGCACAACCCCACCTTCGACAAGGGACCTTTGAACCTCAAGATGGTGGAAGATCTACTGGAGGCGGTGGAAAACATGAGCGGCGGCGAGTTTCGCTACGACATCCGCAACACCGACCGCTCGGTGGGGGCGCGCCTGTCCGGCGAGATCGTCAAGCGGCACGGCAACCAGGGGATGGCAGCCGATCCGGTGAAGGTTCACTTCAACGGTACCGCAGGCCAGAGCTTCGGCGTCTGGAACGCTGGCGGCCTCGAGATGATCCTCACGGGTGATGCCAACGACTACGTGGGCAAGGGGATGACCGGCGGCAAGCTGGTGATCAAGCCCCACGTCGGCGTGGCGTTCAAATCCCACGAGGCGGCCATCATCGGCAACACCTGCCTCTACGGCGCCACCGGCGGCAAACTTTACGCTGCGGGTACCGCCGGCGAGCGCTTCGCGGTGCGCAACTCCGGCGCGCTGGCGGTAGTCGAGGGAATTGGCGACAACGGTTGTGAATACATGACCGGCGGCATCGTCACCGTGCTCGGTACCACGGGCGTCAACTTCGCGGCGGGCATGACCGGCGGCTTCGCCTACGTGCTCGACGAGTGCGGTAACTTCGCCAAGCGCACCAACCCCGAGCTGGTAGAACTGCTGGACGTGGCGGACCTCGCCATCCATCAGGAACACCTGCGCGGCATCATCACGGCGCACCTCAACGAAACCGGCAGCTCGCGCGCCGAGGAGATCCTGGCCAACTTCGACTCCTATGTGCCCAAGTTCAGGCTGATCAAACCCAAGTCCAGCGACGTCAAATCGCTGCTTGGCCACACCAGCCGTTCCAGTGCAGAACTCAGAATCCAGGCGCAATAAGGAGGGAACCCTATGAGCCAGAACGTATTTCAGTTTATCGACGTGCAGCGGGTCGACCCGCCCAAGAAGCCGCTCAAGATCCGCAAGATCCAGTTCGTGGAGATCTACGAGTCCTTCAACCAGGCCCAGGTCGGCATGCAGGCGGATCGTTGCCTCGACTGCGGCAACCCTTACTGCGAGTGGAAGTGCCCGGTGCACAACTACATCCCCAACTGGCTGAAGCTGGCCAACGAGGGTCGCATTCTGGAGGCGGTGGAGCTCTCCCACCAGACCAACAGCCTGCCGGAGGTGTGTGGCCGGGTCTGCCCGCAAGACAGACTGTGTGAGGGGGCCTGCACCCTCAACGATCGCTTCGGCGCCGTCACCATCGGCAACATCGAAAAATACATCACCGACAAGGCGTTCGAGATGGGCTGGAAACCCGATCTCTCCAAGGTGGTCAAGACCGGCAAGCGAGTCGCCGTCATCGGCGCCGGCCCGGCCGGCCTCGCCTGTGCCGACGTGCTGGCACGGGGCGGCGTCACCCCGGTGGTGTTCGACAAATATCCGGAGATCGGCGGTCTGCTCACCTTCGGCATCCCCTCCTTCAAGCTGGAAAAAGAGGTGATGCAGCGTCGGCGCGAGATCTTCGAGGGGATGGGCGTAGAGTTTCGCCTCGAGACCGAAGTGGGCCGCGATGTCACCTTCGCCGACCTGCTCGGCGAGTTCGATGCAGTCTTCCTCGGGGTCGGCACCTACAAGTACATGAAGGGCGGCTTTGCCAATGAAGAGGCACCGGGAGTCTATGACGCCCTGCCCTACCTCATCGCCAACGCCAACCGGCTGCTGGGCTTTGAGAAGGCGCAAGCCGATTACATCGACTTCGCCGGCAAGCAGGTCGTGGTGCTCGGCGGTGGTGATACCGCTATGGACTGCGTGCGTACCGCCATCCGTCAGGGGGCCGACAAGGTGATCTGCGCCTATCGCCGCGACGAGGAGAACATGCCGGGCTCCAAGCGGGAGGTGAAGAATGCCCGCGAAGAGGGGGTTGAATTCATGTTCAACCTGCAGCCGGTCGGCGTCGAGCTGGACGCCCAGGGCCGCACCTGCGGCATCAAGGTGGTGAGCACCGAGCTCGGCGCCCCCGATGCCAATGGCCGCCGCAACCCGGTGGTGATCGCCGGCTCCGAGCAGGTGCTGGCTGCCGATGCGGTGGTGATGGCGTTCGGCTTTCAGCCCAACCCCCAGCCCTGGATGGCAGAGCACGGCATCGAGCTTGATGGCCGGGATCGCATCAAGGCCTCGGAGCAGGCCGAGCATGCCTTCCAGACCAGCAACCCCAAGGTGTTCGCCGGTGGCGACGCGGTGCGTGGCTCCGATCTGGTGGTCACCGCCATCTATGAGGGCCGCAAGGCGGCCGAAGGGATCATGGACTACCTGGCCGTGTGATCTGCCGTCGCAACCAAGCCATCATGCAAACAGCCCCGCTCGTGCGGGGCTGTTTTTTATGTCGCTCTCGATCAGGCAGTACCGGCTAGATGCTCCAGCTCTCCGGCAGCCGCTCGGTGAGGGTGGAGATGTATTCGAAGGTACGTGCCCGCTTGGGGGTGGTGAACATCTGGCGCGCACTGCCCGCCTCCACCACCTCACCCGCCTCCAGAAAGATCACCTGCTGGGCGATCTGGGCCGCCAAGCGCAAGTCATGGGTGGCGATCAGCATGGTGGTGCCCTCACTGGCCAGCTGGCGCAGCACGGCCACCACCTCCTGGGCAAGCTCGGGATCCAGCGCCGAGGTGGGTTCGTCACAGAGCAGCACCTTGGGGGCCGGTGCCAGTGCCCGGGCAATGGCCACCCGCTGCTGCTGACCGCCGGAGAGGGTGGCAGGCACCGCCTGGGCCTTGTGCCTGAGCCCCACCTTGTCGAGCAGTTGCAGGCCGCGCGCCGCCGCCCTCTCCCTGGGCCACTGCAACACGGTCACCAACCCTTCCATCACGTTCTCCAGCACCGTCATGTGCGGGAACAGCTGGAAGTTCTGGAACACCATGCCGGTCTGCTGGCGCAGGGCCAGCACGCTTTGCCGTGACAGATGCCGGGTAAAGTCGAGCTCGCTGCCCCCCAGCACCAGCTGGCCCGCGTCGGGTCGCTCCAGCAGGTTCACGCAGCGCAGCAAGGTACTCTTGCCGCTGCCGGAGGGGCCGATCAGGGCGGTGACGCTGCCCGCGGCCATCGCCAGCCCCACCCCTTTCAACACTCGCTGCCCCGCAAACTGTTTCTCGATGCCACTCAAGCGGATCATAGGGTGACCTCCCGGGTCTCTTTATATGCCAGTCGCTGCTCCAGCTTGTCTTGCAGGGTGGAGAGCACCGAGCTGAACAACAGGTAGATGAGGGCCGTCTCGACATAGAGGATGAGCGGTTCATAGGTGACGGAGGCGAGCCGCTGAGCCGCCTGAAACAGCTCGGGCACGGTCACCGCCGCCGCCAGTGAAGTGTCCTTGACCAAGGAGATGAAGGTGTTGGAGAGCGGCGGCACCGCGATGCGCGCCGCCTGCGGCAGGATCACCCGCCACATCACCTGGGGCCAGTTCATCCCAATGGAATAGGCCGCCTCCCACTGCCCTTTCGGGATCGCCGCCAGGGTGGCACGGATGATCTCCGAGCTGTAGGCACCGATGTTGAGGGTGAAGCCGATCACCGCGGCGGTGAAGGCATCCAGCACTATGCCGGCGCTCGGCAGACCGTAAAAGATCAGAAACAGCTGCACCAGCAGCGGGGTGCCCCGAATAAGCCAGACATAGAAGCGGACCAGCATCATCAGCGGGGCCGGACCATATAATCTGGCCAGCGCCACCGACAAGCCGAGCACGATTCCCAGCACGAAGGTGATCAGGGTGAGTGGCACGGTAAAAATAAGCCCCGCACTGAGCAGGGGCCAAAAAGAGTCGATCATTAACTGCAACCAGGCCGGCACGTTAATATCCTCAGTTGTTATTATGTTGCCGCGATATTATTGCGAGACGTCGGTACCGAAATATTTCTGCGATATTTTCTGATATTCGCCATCCTGCTTGGCATTGCGCAGCGCCTGATTGATGGCGGCCAGCAACTCGGGTTGTCCCTTGGCGAGCAGGGCGGCAGATTGATCCCCCTTGGCCTCGGTGGCCGCCACCTTCAGCTTGGCGTCCGGCTTCTGTTTCTTGAAGTCGAGGAAGGAGAGACTGTCGTTGATGGTGGCATCTACCCGCCCGGTCAGCACCAGTTCAAGGGACTGGTTGAATCCCTCGGTGGCCACCACCTCGGCGCCCGATGACTTCGCCAGCTGGGCAAAGTTGCTGGTCAGCGACTGGGAGGATTTCTTGCCCTTCAGATCGGCAAAACTCTTGATGCTGTGGTTGTCGCTGTGCACCACGATCACCGCCTTGGAAGTGATGTAGGGGTCTGAAAAATCATATTTTTTCAGCCGCACAGGGGTGATGGCTACTTCGTTGAGCACCAGGTCGTAGCGCTTGGCGTCCACCCCGGCGATGAGCCCGTCCCACTTGCCCTCGACGAACTGCGGCTTCACGCCGAGACCGCTTGCAATCAGCTCGCCGATCTCCACGTCAAAGCCCACCAGCTTGCCGCTCTTGTCGTGATAGGTGAAGGGAGGATAGGCCCCTTCGGTGCCGATCTTGATTACCCCGGCCCGCTGGATCTCGGCAAGGCTTGACTGTGCCTGTACCGAGGTCATCAGTGCCAGCGGAAGTGCCGCCATTAAAAACAGGGAGTGTCGTTTTTTCATTATTCACCTCGTTATATTTATGAACATCCAGAACGCTTGCCAACCACCACAAAATAAAACCAGCCGGTTATCATGTGTAAATTAATTATCGGCAGAGATAACTTGCATAATGCTTGCTGGCGGTATGGATGAAACATAACGTGGCTCATGGCATGACCCAACCATGAAATACGGGGATATTTAGCGAAATAATGGATAACGGAAAATAATGGCCGGACTGGCCGAGGAATAGCCCGCTGGCGGCGCTCCGCCAGCGGAAACCATATCAGGCGGGTTGCGACTCCCGTGGGATGGCGGTGACCCAGTGACGACGCCAGTGCGGCGCCTCGTAGAGATCGGGCCAGAATTCGGTCTGATGGCAGATGGTATTGCCACGCACCGTGTGGAAGGTGATGGCACGCGCCTCGACTTCACCGTCGGTGATCACCACTTCGGTCACCACCTCCCGCCCCTGCTCCAGCAGGCGGACGACGTCGAAATTCCAGGGCCCGGCCGCCGGGTAGCGTCGATTGATCTCGACGAAGTTGGCCCGCCCCTCGATCCGCTCCCCCGACTGGGGCCAGTCACAGAGGAAGTCATCGCTCAGCCACCTGGAGGCCTTGACGAAATCGTTGCTCTGCATGGCCTGCCAATAGGCCTCCACCACTGCTTTTGGTTCCATGGTCTTCTTTTCCATGCCTCTCCCCTACAACCGCACCACCAGCCACTCCCCCTTGCCCACCGGCACCAGCGAGGTCGCGAAGGCCGGCTCCTGCTCCACCTCTGCCATCCACTCGGCCAGCTCCTCCCGATGGGAGATGGCATTGTCCACCACCAGTAACCCGCGGGGGGCCAGCAGGCGCTGGATCTCGGGCCACCAGGCCTGGTAGTGCTGGCGATCGGAGTCGAGGAAGATGAGCGGGTAAGCGGCCGTCGGCAGGGTGGGCAACAGCGTACCGGCTTCCCCTGCCAACTGCTCAATCCAGGGTTCGAGCCCGGCCCGCTGAAAGTTGGCGGCCGCCATGGCCCGTTTGCCCTCGTCCAGCTCGATGGTGGTGACCCGGCCTCCCAGCCGTTTGACTGCCTCGGCCAGCCAGAGGGTGGAGTAACCGTTGGAGGTGCCGATCTCCAGCACCGCATCGGCCCCCCTAGTTTGTACCAGCACCGCCAGCAGCTCGCCGGTATCGCGGGTAATGTTGAGCATCTTGCTGCCACGGGACTGTTGCGCGCCGTCATTCTGCTCGCCAAACAGCTCCAACTCCCGTTTCAGTTGTTCCAGTGCCATGTCTCCTCCTTGACGGTGTAAACGAGTCGGCCCGGTGCATGGCATGGCTGGACCGCCCCTCATGTTCATCATTTTGCTGCCGGCCCGCTCGGTGGCGTATCCCCCAGCAGGTAGCGGGGACCCTCGCCCTGCCCGGCGGCCTGATCATCCGGATTGTAAAGTGCGCAGTGCTCCAGCGAGAGGCAACCGCAGCCAATGCAGGCGCCGAGCTTCTCCTTGAGCTGCTGCAGAGCCGTGATGCGCCGATCGAGCAGGCTCTGCCACTGGCCGGCAATGCCGTCCCAGTCGCGGCGATCCGGGGTGCGCCCCTCGGGCAGACCGGCCAGGGCCTCCCCTATCTCGCCCAGACTCAGCCCCATGCCCTGCGCCACCCGGATGAAGGCGATGCGGCGCAGCACATCCTGCGGATAGAGCCGCTGGCCCCCTTCGCTGCGCACGCTGCCAATCAGCCCCTTCTGCTCGTAGAAACGCAGGGCGCTGGCCTTGACGCCCGAGCGTTTGGCTATCTGGCCGATGGCCAGCCATTTGCGTTCCATCGCCACGCTTGACCTCAAGTTAGCTTTAACTTGCACAATCCTGTCTCCCCTTATGAAAGGAGTCAAATGATTATGCATCATCTTCATCATCTGCTCGATGCCAATCGAGCCTTTGCCCTCAACGGACGCGGCACCACCAACCACTGCCCGATGGCATTGCACGCCCTGCACGAGATGGGCGCCAATCCCCGCCAGCTGCAGCAGTTCTTCGCACACTGGCAGGCCAACTATGCCCTGCCGGGGGGTGAACAACAGCAGGGGGATGAGGAGGAGCTGCAGTTTGTCCGGCTGCGTCAGCAGTTGGCAACACGGCTGGCCGACGAGGGGTGGCTGCCCACCTTTGCCACCCTGCTGGAGCAGGGTCTCTCGCCGGCCGGCGGCGCCTTCCATCCGCTGATCCGCTTTGCCTGCGCGCTGGAAAATGGCCATCAGGGAGAGCAGGCCGCCGCATTGGCCGCCTGGCAGTGCCGACCCTTGCAGGTGCCGGCCGGGCAGCGGGCGCCGGTGCCGGATATCGACGCTCTGCTAAGCGCGCTGGCCCGGCAATGGGAAGGCGCACGCTGGCAGGGCGAGTGGATCACCGAGCGACTGCGGCAGGTGACGGATGCGCCGACCTGGGCGAGCGGGTTGCCGAGCGGGGTATCATCATCGGATCTGCTGGTGCAGCTGGCCGACGCGGCCCTCGCCCTCTACTGGCAGACCGGCAATTTTACCGTGCTGCACATGGTGACCGGCAGCCGCGCCGCCGCCATCGTCGCCAGCCACCTGCCCGCGCCATGGCAAGGGTGCTGGCAAACCCTGATGTGGCAGGCGGTGGCGGCCGCCTATGTCACGGTCGGTGCGCCGTCACTGCAGGTGCCGGTCTGGCCCGATACCGGCAAGTTGTCGTGGCAAAAGGTGCTGGCCCGGGCAGTGGCGAGTCTCGACGACCATGTGATCAAGCTGGTGCATTGCTGCTGGCGAGAGGGGCTCGCCAGGCCTTTGCTGGCAGACCGTTATCTGGCGGTGGCCGCCCGCGCGGCAGGGCTGCTGGCGCCGCTCACCGGGCCGGATGCCATCTAGGTAGTACGCAGGGGCCGCCCTAGGAGGCGGGCAGCCGGGTGAAGTGAATGACGGGGCAGCGGGGAGCCACGCCCCGGGTCAGGGTCAGCGGCTGGGCGCGGTAGCTCAGTTGGTAGCGGCCGGGGCGGGAGAGATCGTAGACCAGGGTCAGATCCGCGTCGGCCTGGCTCTGCTGACCGGCTCCCAGCAAGAAGAAATCCTCGCCGCCCGGGTTGCCCCGCTTGGCCAGCGGGCCCTTGTAGGGTATCGGCCTATCATCGAGGGTGAGATCGATGGCATCGGCAAACCAGCCTTCGAACGGTGTGAACCAGCTCAGCACCTCGAGCGGCCCCTCCCCCCGATTGGTCAGGGTCATCACCAGCGGCAGCGGCTCGTTGACCCGGCTTTGTGCCTTGACCGACAGATCGCACTGCAGGGGGGCCAGCGCCAGGGTGGTCAGCAAGAGTGTCATCATGGTCGCTCCTTCCTGTGACAAACGGCATGGACAAGAAGGGGCCTTGCGGCCCCCGGTCGGCAAATCAGTTTTCGCTCGGCGTATTCTCGGCGAAGTACTCGTGGTTGTCGGCGTTGTTGAGCGCCTTGACCGGATCCGTCTTCGCCAGGTTGCGGGCATTGGCCTGACCGTAACCCAGATCGTCGGTGCCCGCCACCACGTTGAAGTGGCTCAGCTCGTGGACGATGGTGCCGGCACGGGAATCGGTCCCGCTGACCGGTGCGGTCCAGAAGCTCTTGCACAGGTAAACCTTGTAGGGCTGATCCGGATAGACATAGGCAAAGTAGCTCTGCTTGCAACCGCAGTCGAAGGTGAGCGGCTTGTTGTCGATGGCATCCTTGATCTTGCTGAAGTGGGTCTCGGCCTGATCCCAGCGCGATGCATCATAGGCACCAAACCAGCTGCGATAACGCTGGCCTTCCGGCTTGTCCACCGCCAGGTAGCTGCTGGAGTTGTTGGTGATGCCGCTGGCGGCATCAAGCGCTGCCAGGATATCGCTCTTCTGGGTGTTGGTGCAGCGACCGCTGAAGCTGACCGAGGCGGTCACCGCCTGCGGCTCGGCCAGGGGGGCCGCCTTGGCCAGCACCCGCTCGTCACTCACTCCGTCCACCCACAGGGTCACCGCATTGGATTCGCTCGCCTGGGCCTGCTTGGCCTTGGCGACTTTCGCCTCTTGCGGCAACGTCGGCAGCAGGTAGCGGATGCTGTACTGGCCCTGGGCGCTCATGTCGTAGAGACCGGAGACCTCGGCCTGCACCGTCAGGCTCTGGCCGGCCTTGAGCAGCTGGAAGTCCTTGTCGGTCGGGGCTGCCCGCTTGATCAGGGCCCCCTCGTAGCTGACCGGCTGGCCGTCCCGCTCCACCAGGAACAGGGGGGCATCTTCGCTGCCCGGCAATTGCCATTTGAGCAGGCGGACCGGCTTGTCCCCGCTGTTGGTCAGGGTCAGGTTGACGCGCACGTCGTCACTGTTGCCATCCACCAGGGTGAGCTGGGCATCGAGCCCTGCGGCGCAGAGCGGGGAGGCCAGCACGCCGGCCAGCAACAGGGCAATGGGAGTCGCTTTCATCATGTTTCCTCATTCATTGAGTGTCGCCTTGTCAGGCGGTTTGCTTCCTTCAAGGCCCTCTTTGGGGCCCACTCACCCTAGAGCAGTTTTTTTCCGCGACCATCCCACCATATGGGGGACGCCCCCCAGGATAGGGGGGAATGCCCAATGTCCCCGCTTGCTGCGACAAGAGTCGCGGCCCCCTCCCCTTTCCCCTGCCTGCCACCCCACCCCGCGCTCATAAAAAACCCCGGCACCGGGCCGGGGTCTCAGACAGATGGAGCACTCCCTGTTCAGGGGCCCACCAGCAGCGCCAGCGCTGGCTGCGCGTTGCCCGGCACCAGCCGGTAAGCCTTGTGGTGCTTGACCAGGGTGGTCTTCTTGTTGCCCTGGCTCAGCAGCAGGCGGTGGGCAAAGGCCGCCCGTGCCAGCCGGGCCTCGTCGCCGCGCACATAGAGGGTGAGCGGCTTGATAAGCTCGCCCGCCTCGATGTGGCCCTGATACTCACTGGCGCTGATGATGAGGCTCGGCTGACCGCCCGATTGCAGACGCAGCTTGGCGCTCACCTCGCTGTCGGTAATCACTAACCAACCCTCGGCCGCGAGCTCGGCCAACAGGGCGGCCAGCCGGCTGCCAAGCCCGGTCGGCTCGGCCATGGCCCGCTCATACTGGCCCATGATCCGCTCAAGCAGTCCCTTGAGATCGGCGCCGGCCCCCAGGGTGCGGCCAAGCTGCACCCAATCCTTCAAATCCTCCATCACCAGCCGGGAGAAGCGTTTCTCCTTGAGGGAGTCGGCCATCCAGGTGCAGAGAAAGTGGCTCTCTTGCGCCGGGGTACGCTTGCCAGCCTTCTGCTCGGCGGTACGGGCCAGTTCGGCCAGACTCTGGCTGGCCATCTCGAACAGGGCCTGATTGTAGGTAGGAGCGGTCATAAGCAATCCTTGAGTCGACCACCAGGGGTCAACACCGATGACAGAGATGGCAAAGGCGCCAGTGGCGCCTTTGCGGTTCAATAGAGCGGCCTGCGCGCCTTATTTCGGCTGGCGCGGCTTCTTGGCGGCAGCCAGGCGCTTGAGGCGCTGGCCCTGCAGCTTGGCCTCGGCCATGGCCTGGGCGGCGGCGTTGTCTTCCCGCTGCGGGCGCTTGCCGAAGCGGCGACGCTCCTGTAGCTGCTTGATCAGCTCGTCGCGGCTGCTCACCTCGTAGCCCGGCACCATGATGCGGCGGATCTTCTGGCCGATCAGCGCCTCGATCTCCAGCAGGGTGCGCTCTTCCTCGCGGCTGACGAAGGAGATGGCCATGCCGCTCTTGCCGGCGCGGCCGGTACGGCCGATGCGGTGCACGTAGTCTTCCGCCAGGAACGGCAGATCATAGTTGACCACGTATTCGAGATCCGGGATGTCCAGGCCACGGGCGGCCACTTCGGTGGCCACCAGCACCCGCAGCTTGCCCTCGGTGAACTCGCGCAGGGCGCGGCGACGGCTGCCCTGAGCCTTGTCGCCGTGCACCACGGCCGACTTGATGCCGTCGAGGTTCAGCTCGGCCACCAGCTCGTCGCAGCTCTCGCGGGTACTGGCAAACACCAGCACCTGCGGCCAGTTCTGCTTGCCGATGAGCTCGGAGAGCAGCTCGCGCTTGCGCTTCTGCTCTACCGGATAGACAGTGTGGCTGACGGTATCGGCGGTGGAGTTCTGCTTGTTGACGCTCACTATCTGGGGCTTGTCCAGCATCAGGTTGGCCAGTTTTTTCACCGCCTCGGAGAAGGTGGCGGAGAACAGCAGGTTCTGACGGGTCTTGTTGACCGCCTGCAGGATCTGCTGCACATCGGCACTGAAGCCCATGTCGAGGATGCGGTCCGCTTCGTCCAGCACCAGGCACTCGACACCGGAGAGGCTCAGGTTGCAGGCGGTGAGGTGCTCCAGCAGCCGACCCGGGGTCGCCACTATGATGTGAGCGCCCGCTTTCAGCTTGCGCGCCTGCACGTCTTGCTTGCCGCCGCCCACCAGGGTCAGCACGCTGATGTCCAGATATTTGGCGAAGTCATTGATATTACCAGCGATCTGGGCAGCCAGCTCGCGGGTCGGGGTCAGGATCAGCACCCGGGCGTTGGAAGGCTGCACCGGCGCCGGATTGTCCACCAGCCGCTGCAGGATGGGCAGGGCAAAGGCAGCGGTCTTGCCGGTGCCGGTCTGGGCGCTGGCCAGCACGTCACGACCGCGGCGAATGGCCGGGATCGCCTGCTGCTGCACAGGGGTCATCTCCTGATAACCGCACTCTGAGATGGCGCGCAAAATCTCTGGGGCAAAATCGAACGATTCAAATCTCATAATGGGTTCCTGTGTTCCAGCTGGACTGTGGCTGGCTTGGTTAGCTCGGCATGAGCGAAAAGTCGGTGCAGACCACCGACGGCTGTGCCTGACATCAAGTCAGAGAGTGGCCGGAAAATGGCGGGCGCGAAGTGTAACAGATAGATGGCGCAAATTCTGCCTCAAATACGCGCCCTTTTCATGGAGCCAGGGCCGCCTGGCTGGCAAGGCGAACACGCCCCGCCAGCAGCCCTTCATGCCCGTGCGGGAGTTCAGCCACCTCGACCATTCTGGGCCAGGAAGTCTCTTTGGAACAGGCACATGCGAATGGCGGTGCGATATTGACCATCGATGAAGAACTCCTCTTTGAGCTCCCCTTCCGGCTCGAAACCCAGCTCCTGATAGATGTGGATCGCCCGGGCGTTGTCCCGATCGACGATGAGATAGAGCTTGTGCAGGTTGAGCACGTTGAAGCCGTACTTCATCGCCTTCAAGGTGGCGGTCTTGGCATAGCCCTTCCCCTGATGGGCAGGGGCGATGATGATCTGGAATTCGGCGCGGCGATGGATGCTGCGGATGTCCACCAGCTCCACCAGCCCCACGTTGTCCCCCGCCACCTCGAGGATGAAGCGGCGCTCGTGCTGGTCGTGGATGTGCTTGTCATAGAGCTGGGCCAGTTCCATGTACGCCTCGTAAGGCTCCTCGAACCAGTAGCGCATGATGCTGGCGTTGTTGTTGAGTTGATGGACGAACTTGAGATCCTCGCGCTCGAGGGGGCGAAGGGTCAAGGTGTCATGGGATGACATAGAGTACCTGCTTGCAGAGTGAAGGGACGCCGGCCAGCCAGGGGCGGCGGCGCCATGAAGAATGAGAGCAACAGATGGCAGGGCCCCTGCCCCGGCCGGTCAGCGAATGCGGTTGGTCGGGCGTTTGAGCAGCCGGATGGCAATGGCGGCCATGGCGATGACGAACAGACCGAGGGAGGTCACCAACAGGCACTTGGTCAGCAGCTCGTGATACTGGGCAAACACCGGGGCCGCCATCACCGCCTTGCCCACCAGGCTCAGCACCAGGGCCCAGAGGAAGGCGCTGGCAAAACTGGCGATCATCACCCGCGGCAGGTGCAGCCGCGAGACCCCCATCAGCATGGGTGTCAGCACCCGCACGAAGGGCACGAAACGGGAGGAGAACATGGCCCAGAAGCCGTAGTTGTGCAGCAGGCGGGAGGCCCGTGGCAGGCTGCCATCCGGGATCATCCGCTCCACGTGCCCCATGAAGGCGGTGCCGTGCAGCGCTTGCCCCTGCACATAGGCGATCAGGCTGCCAAGCCCCGCCGCCAGCGGCATGTAGAGCAGCGTCACCTCGGGGCCGAGCACCCCCATCCCCACCAGCCCGCCGGCCAGCAGCACCAGGCTGTCGCCGGGCAGAGGCAGAAACACGAAACTCGATTCAAGAAAAAGGATCACCACCAGGCAGGTGACGAGCAGGCCCACCGCCTGCATCTGGATCAATTGGTCAAAGTCCTGTTGCCATATGGCAAGCAGCATGTCCTGCATCTGGTGACTCCCATCAACTTCGTGAGCATCCATCCTGGACGGCCTGACGGCCTCCGGTGCGGCAGACCCTCCCTGTCGCCAACCCCTTTTCTCCCTGAGGGTGGCCCGTTATACACCCGGCCAAGTGAACAAGAAATTAATACAGGTCATGGATAGGGGAGATAATCGGCCAGGGCCATCAAAAAAATCGGGCCAGCTCCGGCTGGAGGGGCCCAGACAGCAAAATGGCGTCAACTGCGCTTGAGGCGCTGCAGCTTGGTGAGAGTGAGCAGGGTCTGAGCCGAGAGATCGCACACCGACAGCACGAAGGCGAGTTCATCGGGATGCCATATCTCGCTCAGCCTGGCCCGCTCGGCAATGATGAAGCCGAGCAGCTCATCCCCCTGCTTGAGGGGGGCCATCAGGATGGTGCCGGAGAGTCCCTCCAGCCCGAGCTGGGCCAGCATGGCGCCAAAGCGCGTCAGATCGTAGGGCTCGCGCAGGATGAGGCAGGGTTCATGCTCGGGCTTGGAGACCTCGTAGCGCCCCTGGATCAAGGCATAAGGAAGGTGAAAGCCCTGCTGGTGATGGAGCTTGGGCAAAAAGAACAGATCCTGGCAGTACATGCTCTGCTTGTCTTCGGCACTGAACCAGACGCTGGACCGCGCCGCGCCGGTGCCGGAGCAGATCGCCTCGTTGATGTGGCGCGCCGCCTGGCCCGGATCCTCGCCACTCAGCAGATCGCTCTTGGCCAGATGAATGAGGGCGCCGTGCTGCAGTTTCTGGCGGGCTTCGCTGTCGAGCTGGCGCTGACGCAGGCTGTCCAGATGATCGAGCATCCGATTGCAGTCGATGGCCACTTGGGAGATCTCGTCATTGCCCTCCACCAGCAGCCGGCGCACCGCGCCGTCGTCGCCGATGAGCCGCAGATTGGCGCTCAGCCGCTGCAAACGGGCGGCGATATAGCCGTTGAGGATCAGCAGCACCAGAGCCCCGAACAGCAAGGTCCCCAGGCTCAGCAGCCAGAAGATGTGGCGCTCGATGGCCTTGCCCTCCAGCATCAGATCCCGTGGCAGGGTGAAGCGAAAGATAAGAGGGGAGTCCTCCTGCAGGGTATCAATCTGGGCCAGGGTGAGCAGTCGCTCCTCCTGCGGCAGGATCAGGCTGTCGTTGGCCCTGAGCCGGGCCAGGGTGGTGACCCCCAGACTGGTGGCCAGCTGCTGCGGGCTCAAAAAGGAGAGCGAGAGATTGGTGCGCTTTTGCAGCTGATGGACCAGCCGGGTGGTGAAGGCCTTGAGCAGCAGCAGGGTGCCGCGACTCGGCCCCTCCCCCTCGCTGGTCAGGATCTGGGTGGCGGCCAGCAGGTAGTAACGCTCGCCGTCAAACCAGATGCCGGCGTTGGGCTTGAGGCTGCCGTAACGCACCAGATAATCGGTCAGAGGCGCCAGCTGGGCCGGCGTCTGCGTCACCAGCTGGCCACCATGATAGGCAAACGCCGCCTGCGGCTGCTTGTCGGCATCATAGAGCGCCACCAGATCCACCCCCAGGGTCTCGAAGGTGCGCACATTGAGATTCGCCGCCAGATAGGCGGGATCGCGGCTCACCATGTAGGCATAGGTCTCGTCCCACTCGGACCAGTCCTGCCCCAGCATGGTGAGCTGGCCAAGCTCGGCCTGCACCACGGCCCGGACCCGCTCGCGGTTGCGCTCCACGCTCATGCGCTCCAGCTCGCCGAACTTGTTGCCGACCACATAATGAAGGCCGACATAGCCGACCCCCAGCAACAGCAGCAGCGTCAGCACTATGGTCAGCGTAATCTTGCGGCTGATCTTCATCTTTACCCACACTCCCGGACAAGTGACCCATTGAGTTTAATGGATTTTGCCTCTACGCCTGTCCCTTGCGCGAAAAAGCTCGCCAGAGCGACCAGCCTGCGGCGCCATGGCGTGAATGGGCACAAATGGCGTCATCCGGCTCACGGTTGGGGCTGCCAAGCGAACAAAAAATCGCTACAGTGTAACCGTGCCTCATCGGAAGAGGCTTCACGGGATCCCGGCATGTTCACACCTCTCACCCTTCCGCTTCGCCCCGCCCTGCTGCTCGGCCTGCTGTGCAGCTGTCAGGCCATGGCCGACGACGACTCGCTGGTGCAGCAGCGCGCCAACGCCGTGGTGTCGCTGATGACCTTTACCGTGGTACCCGACATCACCGCCAGCAACATCAACATCGGCAGCGGCACCAACCAGTCGGCGGCGCTCAACATGACCCAGGTCGGCGGTGGCGCCACCATGAGCGAGAGCGTGCCGATTTATCTGGAAGGGACCCTGGGGTTCAGCCGCTACGATCCCCAGTTCGTGGTCAGCAACGGCAGCGAGAGCCGCACCGTTCCCACCAAGTGGAACAGCCTGACGGCCACCGGCGGGATCGGCTGGGACATAGGGCTGCACCGGGACAGCCACGGCGGCAACTGGGTGCTGCGCCCCATCGGCAACGTCACCCTCGGCACGGTGGCGAGCGATCTGCGCATCGGCAACTGGCTGCTGGGCCAGTACACCGGCAAGAACCTCGATTTTCTCGACGGTGGCCGGCTCGACGTCTACGGCCTCGGTGGGGCCATGATGCTGGACTACGAGCTGTTTTCCCCCGGCCAGGACATCGACGCCGAGCTGCGTTACTCCTATCAGCACCTGCAGAGCTTTGGCGGCACTGCCGCCAGCGTGACCGGCCAGGCCAACGCCGAAAACCTCGGCCTCTATCTGCGCCGCCGCGCCCCCATCGGCAGTCTGACGCTGCTGGGCAAACCCGTGCGCTACGTGATGGAGGGGGCCCGCACCGAATACCTGGGCGAGCAGCGCGGCCTGCTCGGCTTCAACTCCCTCAACTCCCTCGGCCTCGGGGTGGAGCTCGACAGCAGCAAGTACGATATCTTCGTCACCCGCACCCGGCTGGTGGCCCGCTATATGTTCAGCCACAACACCAGCGGCTACGGCGTCGGGCTGGCGATGAGCTTCTAGGCCACTCCCTGCGGCTGCTTCCCTCTCTGGCGTTGGCACAAAAAGAGTGATGCGCCGCTCAGTTGGTGCAAGCCGTCACACATTCCCTCTGGTCAACTCGCTACAGTAGTTCACTTCGGCACCCCATTTTCCGGATGGCGCCAATCCTCTGGTGCCAAACCAGGCTCACACCATAAGAGTGCCCCGTCACCAGGGAGAGGTATCGGGAGCGAGGAGAGATGACATGGACGTTACCGCCCTGATGGCCGTTCTGCTGAACCAGCTCTGGTTTCTGCTGCCACTGTTGTTGCTGGCCACCATCGCCAAGAGCCCCTGGTTCAAGGGCATGATCGGGGAGTGGCTGCTCAATCTCAGCATCCGGCTCTTTCTCGATCGGCAGGAATATCATCTGCTGAGCAATGTCACCTTGCCGCTCGAGCAGGGCAGCACCCAGATCGATCAGGTGCTCGTCTCCCGCTTCGGCGTATTCGTGATAGAAACCAAGAACATGAAAGGGTGGATCTTCGGCAATCCCAGACACAAGCGCTGGACCCAGCAGCTGTTTCGACGCCGGCACGGCTTTCAAAATCCGCTGCATCAAAACTATCTGCACCTGATGACCCTCAAATCCCTGCTGGGGCTGGCGGATCACCAGTTGCATTCCATCGTCTATTTTATTGGCGACTGCACCTTCAAGACCCCCATGCCGGAGAACGTCATGCGTCGCGGACTGGTCAGCTATATCAAGAACAAGACCACTCCCGTCTTGAGCACCGCCGACGTCGTTCGGATTGTCGACACCATTCAGCAAGGCCGCTTGGCCGCCAGTTGGAAAACCCATCGGCAGCATGTCACCCAGCTCAAGGTGCGTCATGCCGACCCATCCGCCAACCATGTTTCCACCCGCGCACCTGTCAGGCAATCCGTTGCAAACCCACCCTCACAAAGCGTATCGCCACCGGACAATCCACCCCCGATCTGCCCCAGATGTGGCAGCACCATGGTATTGCGCACCGCAACTCGGGGGGAGAACAAGGGCAATCAGTTCTGGGGGTGCAGCGGATTCCCAAAATGCAGGGGCGTGACTCTGTTACACAGTCAGTCCCCTTAATCAGAGAACACTATCTCGAATCATTAAACGGACCAGAGTCATTGAAGCTGTGCAGGGGATTTATTTTATATTTACACCCTATCGCCGCTTTAAAACCCCTTGGTCTAGATACATCAGCACATTTATGGAGCAATAACATGCAAGTATTTCTAGATAAATTAATGGCTCGTTTGCACAGCCGATATACAACTATTTTTTCTCACTACTACCCTGCACATGGATCTACCGGCTTCACCGAACGGAATCTCACCAACAACTTTGTTTCTGCGCTTGAAAGCCTCTATCCCGGCTCATGCTTCTCATGGTTTGAAGCTCCAATAAGCCTCACGGAAAAGAAACATATGGACGCCGTAGTTTTCACGGAAACGGAGCTATTTCTTATTGAGGCTAAGCGCTTTACGGCACCTCAATCAAAAACCAATAGCGTCAGGAATGATATTGAACGAATGCAGTCCAATGAAGCACTCCTGTTGCTTGAAAAGGGGCTAATTAACCCAATACAGCGCCAGCATTATGCCGTAGTGCTGGCTGATGTCTGGACAGAAACTAAAGGCAAGCAGGATATCTTTGATACTTGGCCAGCCTGCCTAAATAGCGGTCCATTTCTATATAGTAAAACACTGGAGTTTTCTGATCTTCCTGTCGAAGGAGAGTGGAAAAACAATTACAAGATACTGGTTGCGGTTAAACAGTTAACTTGACGCCATGATATCTACATAAAACAAAGGCGGCCCATTGGCCGCCTTTGTTATTGCAGTTACAGCGACCCCAGTCGCTTCAGGCAGGTTTGCTGGCGCCACTGCACCCGCTTGGCAAACCAGGCGGTGGTGAGGTTGCGGGTGATCTTGGGGCTCTTGAGAGAGATGCCCGGCAGCACGGCGCGGGGCAGCCGGCTGCCCGCCTTGCGATCGGCCAGCACGAAGACCCTGTGATAGAGATCGCTTTGGGCAAAATCGCTGGTGTCGCCGAGCTTCAGGCTCTGGTGGATGGCCTGCTGGCTCATGCTGAGCTGGCCGGCGATGGTATGTACCGCCAGCTCGGTCTTGCCCGGCAGCTCGGAGTCGTAGCGAATGAGATCCCCATCCAGCGCCAGCGGCTTGCCGCTCAACCGGCTCACCGCCGCCTGGAAGGCTGCGTTGCGGCTGGCGTACCAGCCGGCATTGAAGTCGGCATAGCGGTAGAGGTGATCCGGATACTGGGCCGGGTAGTTGAGCAGGTGGCGGGTGCCGAACCAGATGCCACCACGGCGACTGAACACCTCGTGGCGAATGGACTCCTTGATCGGGTAGGGATAGCCATCGGTATTGGCCTCGGCAAAGGCGATGCTCACCTGCATGGGGCCGCCGGTGCGTACCGGGTTCATGTTGCCAAACAGGGTCTTGCCCATGGGCACCTCCCCTATCATGTCCTCGAAGATCTCGCTCATCTCCCGCTCGGTGCGCAACTTGTCGATACGCTCGGCGTAAGTTTTGCCGGTGGGCGAGTTGATGGAGAGCGCGGTGCGCACCACGAACTCGGGGATCAGCAGCTTGCTGGCGCGGGCGTTGATCTCCTTCCAGGCGATCTTGCCAAGGCCCGGCACCACGGGGTCGGCCTGAAAGGTGGACTCCTGCTCCGCCACCGCCAGCACGGAGCAGACGTTCTCGTCGGTCACCGCCAGATCCTGTTTGGCGAGAGCGGTGACGATATCCTGGGCCCAGCCGTTGCGATCCACGGTGCGGGCCGGCAGCAGCCGCACGATGCGCGACTGCATGCTGGCGGGCGCCCGGGGGGCCTTGGGCAGCGGGGTGGGCTTGGCGATGGCCGGCCCGGTGACGGCGGCGCTGCCAGGCTTGCTGGCATCGCCCTGACTGACGGGTTCACTGGCACAGGCGGCCAGCAGCAAGGTGGCCAGCAGCGGGGCCAGATAATGACGACAGACGATGAGATGAGACATGAATGCTTCCCGGTGGATGAGGCGTCCCGGCACCCGCAAAGGGTATCCGGACGCAGACAGGCAGGGCATTGTAGAGGATTGAGACGGGGAGCAGAAGCCATCAATGACAAGGGCCCCCGCCTGCGTGGCGAGGGCCCCCAAGGGTCGAGACGGCGCCGGGATCAGGCGCTCTGGCGCAGCGCCTCTATCTGGGCGGCGCCATTGATCACCGCCTGCAGGGAGGCACTGACCACGTCGCGGCCGATGGCCACCCCGCAGGTGCGGGTCCCGTCGACACTCAGCAGCACGTAGGCGGCGGCGCGGGACTCGGTGCCGGCGCTTAAGGCATGCTCGGAGTAATCCAGCACGTCGATATGCATCCCGGTCTGGCGCTGCCAGCCGTTGACCAGCGCCGTGATGGCCCCCTCCCCTTCACCACTCAATTGCAGCGAGCCGGTCGGGGTCTGCAGCTCGAGGCGCAGGCTCTCCTGGCTGTCGCGACCGAGTTGGAAGCGACCGATGCGATAGCCGTGGGCGGGCTCGAAATAGTGGCGCTCGAACAGGGTGCGGATCTGCTCCGGGCTTATCTCGCTGCTGCAAGCCTCAGCCTGTGCCTGTACCCGGCGGCTGAAGTCGATTTGCAGCCAGCGCGGCAGTTGCAGACCAAGGTCGCGCTCCAGCAGGTAGGTGACGCCGCCCTTGCCGGACTGGCTGTTGATGCGGATCACCGCCTCGTAGCTGCGACCGAGATCGGCAGGGTCGATGGGCAGGTAAGCCACGTCCCAGTAGTGATCCGGCTTCTCCGCCGCCAGGGATTTGCGGATGGCGTCCTGGTGGCTGCCGGAAAACGCCGTGTAGACCAGCTCGCCGGCATAGGGGTGGCGCGGGTGCAGGGCAATCTGGGTGCAGGCCCCCACGGTGGCAACGATGGCATCCATGTCCGCCAGGTTGAGTTCAGGGTCGATCCCCTGGCTGTAGAGGTTCATGGCCATGGTGACGATGTCCATGTTGCCGGTGCGCTCGCCGTTGCCGAGCAGGGTGCCCTCGATGCGATCCGCCCCCGCCAGCACCGCCAGCTCGGCGGCGGCCACCCCGCAGCCCCGATCGTTGTGGGTGTGAATGGAGATGCTCACCTCCGGGCGCGCCTTGAGGTGGCGGCAGAACCACTCCACCTGATCGGCAAACACGTTGGGGGTGCTCACCTCCACCGTCGCCGGCAGGTTCAGGATCATCGGGCGGGCAGCCGGGCGCCACTCGTCAATCACGACGTCGCACACCTCGACGGCAAACTCCACCTCGGTGCTGCTGAAGCTCTCCGGCGAGTACTGAAAGCTCCACTCGGTACCCGGATTGCGGGCCGCATACTCCCGCACCCAGCGCGCCCCCTGCACGGCGATGGCCTTGACCCCTTCGCGCCCGGAGTTGAACACATAGTTGCGCTGGGTCGGGTTGACCGAGTTGTAGACATGAACGATGGCCCGCTTCGCCCCCTTGAGGGCCTCGAAGGTACGGGCAATCAGATCTTCGCGCGCCTGCACCAGCACCTGGATGGTGACGTCGTCCGGAATGAGATTGCGATCGATAAGTTCGCGCACGAAGTCGAAATCGGGCTGGGAGGCGGCCGGAAAGCCCACCTCGATGTGCTTGAAGCCGATGTGCACCATCAGCGCCCACATCTGCAGCTTCTGGGCCACCGTCATCGGCTCGACCAGCGCCTGGTTGCCGTCGCGCAGATCCACCGCGCACCAGAGCGGGGCCCGCTCCAGCACCCGGTTGGGCCACTGGCGATCCGCCAGATTGATGACGGGGGCACGGCGGTATTTGCGATGATCGAAGCTCATATTCTGATTCCCTTGGCAGATGTCCTGGCGGTACGGCTGGGCTGATTGACGGGGACAAGGAGGGGAAGCGGGTTGGCGCGGTAACGCTGGCCCTGGCCGGTCGTGCGGCGGTAGCCCCACGCCCGGTTTCCTGTGGCCCCTTCCGGTAAGTGGGGGCCGGCCGCACAACCCGATAAGGCTGCGGGCCCGATCTGCTCGCCCTGCGTTGGCAGGCGCAGACGACCTGGGTCGATAAATCCTGTGACGAGAAACCAGTATAGAGAGGCGACGCGGGCGAGAGATTGCAAAGAACGCTGTCAAATACATCTATTGCGCAATCATTGCGACACTTTCTGCTGCACAGTGGTGAATATCACCCTGAGCCTGTTGCTCGGTGATGTCCGTTGCCATCACAGCCCAATCTCTTTGCCAATAAAAAACCCCGCCATCGCTGGCGGGGTTTTATCGAGCCACGAAGGAGGCGTCCCTCCTTCATCACGCGGTCTTAGCGGCTTTTCAGCTGGCTTTCGACCTTCTGGTGCAGCTCCTGCACCGAGTTGACGTTGGCGGTGGCATCCACGCTGATGGCCATGCAGGTGGCAAAGGCGGCGTGCAGCGTGGTGGTGTAGGCCACCTTGTGCTGCAAAGCACCGCGACGCAGCTGCTTGGAATCCTGGATGGCCTGACGACCCTCGGCGGTGTTGACGATGTAGGTGTACTCGCCATTCTTGATGCGATCCAGAATGTGCGGACGGCCCTCGTGCACCTTGTTGACCAGGCGCGGGTTGATGCTCGCCTCCCCCAGGGTCACGGCGGTGCCGTGGGTGGCGTCGAGGTCATAGCCCAGCTCCAGCAGCTTGGCGGCCAGGTTCACCACCCGCTCCTTGTCGCTGTGGCGAACGGAGAGCAGGGCACGCCCTTCGCGCGGCACCTGGTGACCGGCCCCCAGCTGCGCCTTGGCATAGGCCTCGGCAAAGCTGCTGCCCACGCCCATCACTTCGCCGGTGGAGCGCATCTCCGGCCCCAGCAGCGGATCCACGCCCGGGAACTTGGCGAACGGCAGTACCACTTCCTTCACCGAGTAGTAGGGCGGGATGATTTCAGTGGTAAAGCCCTGTTCCTTCAGGCTCTGACCGGCCATCACGCGGGCGGCAATCTTGGCCAGCGGGGCACCGGTGGCCTTGGAGACGAACGGTACGGTACGGGCGGCGCGCGGGTTCACCTCGATGAGGTAAATTTCGTTGTCTTTCACCGCGAACTGCACGTTCATCAGACCGACCACGCCAAGCTCCAGCGCCAGTTTGCGCACCTGCTCGCGCATCTCGTCCTGAATGGCCTTGGACAAGGTGTAGGGCGGCAGGGAGCAGGCGGAGTCACCGGAGTGAATGCCGGCCTGTTCGATGTGCTCCATGATGCCGCCGATGACCACATCGGTGCCATCGCAGATGGCGTCCACGTCCACCTCGGTGGCGTCGTCCAGGAAGCGGTCCAGCAGTACCGGCGACTCGTTGGAGACGCTCACCGCTTCGGCGAAGTAGCGGCGCAGGTCCTGCTCGTCATAGACGATCTCCATGGCGCGGCCACCCAGCACGTAGGAGGGGCGAACCACCAGCGGGTAGGTGATGCGCTCGGCGGTCAACACCGCCTGCTCCAGCGCGGTGACGGTGCCGTTCTCCGGCTGCTTGAGGCCGAGGCGCTCGACGGCAGACTGGAAGCGCTCGCGATCTTCCGCGCGGTCGATGGCATCCGGGCTGGTGCCGATGACCGGCACGCCGTTCGCTTCCAGGGCGCGAGCCAGCTTGAGCGGAGTCTGACCGCCGTACTGGACGATGACGCCCTTGGGCTGCTCGACCCGCACGATTTCCAGCACGTCTTCCAGAGTCACCGGTTCGAAGTAGAGACGGTCGGAGGTGTCGTAGTCGGTGGAGACGGTTTCCGGGTTGCAGTTGACCATGATGGTCTCGTAACCGTCTTCGCGCAGGGCCAGCGCCGCGTGTACGCAGCAGTAGTCAAACTCGATGCCCTGCCCGATGCGGTTCGGGCCGCCACCGATGACCATGATCTTGTCACGGTTGGTGGGGTTGGCCTCGCACTCTTCGTCATAGCTGGAGTACATGTAGGCGGTGTTGGTGGCGAACTCGGCGGCGCAGGTATCGACCCGCTTGTAGACCGGGAAGATGTTGTGGCGGGCACGCAGCTTGCGCACTTCCCCTTCGGCCACGCCGAGGATCTTGGCTAGGCGGGCGTCGGCAAAGCCCTTGCGCTTGAGGGCGCGCAGGAAGTCGGCATCAAGACCGGCCATGCCGCGCTCTTTTACCTGCTCTTCGAGTTTGACCAGCTCTTCAATCTGCACCAGGAACCAGGGGTCAATCTTGGTCAGCTTGAACACGCCGTCCATGGAGAGACCGGCGCGGAAGGCGTCGGCGATGTAGAAAATACGCTCGGCGCCGGCATCCTGCAGCTCGTGGCGGATGCGGGTCAGGGAGTCAGGGGCGTTGAGATCCACCATGGGGTCGAAGCCGGTCTTGCCGGTCTCGAGGCCGCGCAGCGCCTTGTGCAGGGACTCCTGGAAGTTGCGGCCGATGGCCATCACTTCGCCGACGGACTTCATCTGGGTGGTCAGGCGGTCGTTGGCGCCGGCGAACTTCTCGAAGTTGAAGCGCGGCACCTTGGTGACCACGTAGTCGATGGCCGGCTCGAAGGAAGCCGGGGTGCGGCCGCCGGTGATGTCGTTCATCAGCTCGTCCAGGGTGTAACCGATGGCAAGCTTGGCGGCGATCTTGGCGATGGGGAAGCCGGTCGCCTTGGAGGCGAGCGCAGAGGAGCGCGACACCCGCGGGTTCATCTCGATGATGACCATACGGCCATCTTTCGGGTTGATGCCGAACTGGACGTTGGAGCCACCGGTCTCGACGCCGATCTCGCGCAGCACCGCCATGGAGGCGTTGCGCATTAGCTGGTACTCCTTGTCGGTCAGCGTCTGGGCTGGCGCGACCGTGATGGAGTCACCGGTGTGAATGCCCATGGGGTCGAAGTTCTCGATGGCGCAGACGATGATGCAGTTGTCGTTGCGATCCCGTACCACCTCCATCTCGTACTCTTTCCAGCCGATCAGCGACTCGTCGATGAGCAGCTCCTTGGTCGGCGACAGGTCCAGACCGCGCTCGCAGATCTCGACGAACTCTTCCGGGTTGTAGGCGATGCCACCACCGGAGCCGCCCATGGTAAAGGAGGGACGGATGATGCAGGGGAAACCCACCATCTGTTGCACGCCCCAGGCCTCTTCCATGTTGTGGGCGATGCCGGCACGCGGGCACTCCAGGCCAATGCTGCGCATCGCCTTGTCAAAGCGGGAGCGATCTTCTGCCTTGTCGATGGCATCGGCGGTGGCGCCGATCATCTCCACGCCGAACTCGGCCAGCACGCCGTGCTTTTCCAGATCCAGCGCGCAGTTGAGTGCGGTCTGGCCACCCATGGTGGGCAGGATGGCGTCCGGGCGCTCTTTCTTGATGATCTCGCGCACCACTTCCCAGGTGATGGGCTCGATGTAGGTGGCGTCGGCCATTTCCGGGTCGGTCATGATGGTGGCCGGGTTGGAGTTGACCAGAATGACGCGGTAGCCCTCCTCGCGCAGGGCCTTGCAGGCCTGGGCGCCGGAGTAGTCGAATTCGCAGGCCTGGCCGATGACGATGGGGCCGGCGCCGAGGATCAGGATGCTCTGTAGGTCGTTACGTTTTGGCATGGCTTCTCTTTTCCTCTTAAGCGCGATACTGCTTGATCAATTCAATAAAGTGGTCGAACAGACCGGCACAGTCGTGCGGGCCCGGGCTCGCTTCGGGGTGACCCTGGAAGCTGAAGGCCGGACGGTCGGTGCGATGGATGCCCTGCAGTGACCCGTCGAACAGGGAGACGTGGGTCGCGCGCAGGCAATCCGGCAGGGTCTGCTCGTCCACCGCAAAACCGTGGTTCTGGGCGGTGATCATGACGGTGTTGTCGTCCAGGCTCTTCACCGGATGGTTGGCACCGTGGTGGCCAAACTTCATTTTGATGGTCTTGGCGCCGGAGGCCAGACCCAGCAGCTGGTGACCCAGGCAGATGCCGAACACCGGGATATTGGTCTTGAGGAAGGCCTCGATGGCCTCGATGGCGTAGTCGCACGGCTCGGGGTCACCGGGGCCGTTGGAGAGGAAGATGCCATCGGGGTTCAGCGCCAGTACCTCGGCAGCCGGGGTCTTGGCCGGCACCACGGTCAGGCGGCAGCCGCGGTCCACCAGCATGCGCAGGATGTTGCGCTTGACGCCAAAGTCATAGGCCACCACGTGGTATTTGAGCTGGTCGGCAGCCGGGGTGACGTGCCCCTTGCCAAGCTGCCAGCTGCCCTCGGTCCAGTTGTACGCCTCGCCAACCGTCACCTCTTTGGCCAGATCCATCCCCTTCAGGCCGGGGAAGGCGCGGGCCTGTTCGAGGGCATAGGCTTCATCAACCTGTTTCCCGGCCAGAATGCAGCCAGCCTGGGCGCCTTTCTCGCGCAGGATGCGGGTCAGTTTGCGGGTGTCGATGTCGGCGATGCCAACGATGTTGTGAGACTTGAGGTATTCGGAGAGGGATTGCTGATTGCGGAAATTGGAGGCAAGTATCGGAAGGTCCCGGATGATCAATCCCTGCGCGTGGATTTGACTGGACTCTTCATCTTCGCTGTTGGTGCCGGTGTTGCCTATATGGGGGTAAGTGAGGGTGACTATCTGACGGGAATAAGAGGGATCGGTAAGGATTTCCTGATAGCCCGTCATCGACGTATTGAAAACCACTTCACCAACGGAACATCCCTCGGCGCCTATCGACACGCCTTTGAACACAGTTCCATCTTCCAGCACTAGCAATGCAGTGTGATTCAAGACAACCTCCAGTTATTTAGCTTTAAATTCAGCAATTTACCTGGGTGTTGCGGGCTCGGTTCCGGCCTTGGACAGGACTCGAACCCGGCAGATTTCTGGCAAATTGGGCGCATTCTACTTAAAAACGATCGCATTTCAACGTCTTTTCTCATCTGAAATGCATCTAAATTCAATAAACAAGCAACATTACCCATTATCTATGCACTCAATCGCTTTGCAACCCCCACCCTGAAAAGAAAAGGCAAAAGTTGCTGCCAATCCAGACCAAGAGGCCAGCATTGATACAAAAACCAATTTTTAATCCTTAAAAAACAATGCAATGAAGTTTCATATAAAAAATCTCAACGCCTGCAAGCAGCTTTTTTAGGGAGGATGAGTGGCCTTGAAAAATGTAAAACGTTTTTCTGTGTTTGAATTTTTAGTCTGTTTTGATGGATGTAAAAAAATGCCCTTGCAGGGGCTATTGAGGCCCAATTTCGTTACCAGCCGATGACATTTGTGCAATGGCAGATCCGGCGCAGCAGCAGAGAAGAAGGGTTTAGGCCACTTCGCATTAAAATCGCTGCGTAATCGCCATTTATACAAAATCACCAATAAAAAACCCCGCATGAGCGGGGTTTTTAGCAGACGAACGGGCCGGGCAGCCCCTTCGGGCGCACCACGGGGACCTGGGTGTCAGTGGATGTGGTTACTTGAGGCCGAGCACGTCCTGCATGTCATAGAGGCCGGCGCCCTGCCCCTTGAGCCATTTGCCGGCGCGTACCGCACCGTTGGCGAAGGTGAGGCGGCTGGAGGCCTTGTGGCTGATCTCCACCCGTTCGCCGATGTCGGCGAACATGACGGTGTGTTCCCCCACCAGATCGCCGGCGCGAATGGTGGCAAAGCCGATGGTGTTGCGATCCCGCTCGCCGGTGATCCCCTCGCGGCCGTAGACAGCGCACTCTTTCAAGTCACGTCCGAGCGTCTTGGCCACCACCTCGCCCATGGAGAGCGCGGTACCGGACGGGGCATCCACCTTGTGTCTGTGGTGCCCCTCGATGATCTCGATGTCGGTGTAATCCCCCATCACTTTGGCGGCCTGCTCCAGCAGCTTGAACACCAGGTTGACGCCGACCGAGTAGTTGGAGGCGAAGACGATGCCAATCTCGCCGGCGGCGGCCTTGAGCGCCGCCTTGCCCGCGTCGTCAAAGCCGGTGGTACCGATCACCATCTGCTTGTGGTGGGCCCGGGCGAAGGCCAGGTTGGCCAGGGTCACCTCGGGGCGGGTGAAGTCGATGATGAGATCAAACTCGTCCCGTACCTTGTCCGGGCTGTCGCTGATGATGACGCCGAGCCGACCCAGCCCGTTGAGTTCGCCGGCATCCAGCCCGATCACGGCGGAGCCCGGTCGCTCCAGCGCCGCCCCGACCACCACGCCCTCGGCATGGCTGATCGCCTCCAGCAGCACCTTGCCCATACGACCATTACAGCCCATCACGGCCACACGGATCGGATTGTCCATCTCCACCCTCTCATCTCTATTAAGGAAAGAGACCGTTTTACCAGCCTGCGCCCGCTTTGAAAAGCCCGCCGTGGCCGCCGTTAGTCACCCGAAAATTCAACGACATATCTCTTTAAATCCGAATATTTGACGGATTTAATCAATTAAGCAAAATCACCAGACAAAAAGCAGCATCCATCTGGACGGCTATCTTGACCGGGCGGGCACGACTCACTACTGTAGACGCCCCATAGCGGCAGGATGCCCGCCACGCTCACCCCACTGCGGGCTGGCTGAGACAGGGAGGTCATGTTCAACCATCGAGGAACACATGATCCAGACTCAACCCAGCGCCAGAGCCCTGCTGCCTCTGCTGGTCTTTCTTGCTCTCTTTATCGGTACCGGCACCTGGCTGACCCTGCAGGGGGTCGAGTTCGCCTTCTATCAGCTGCCCGCCCCCGTCGCCGCTCTCCCCGCCGTCATGCTGGCGCTGGTGCTGGGCAAGGAGGGGTTCAACAAGAACCTCGAGACCTTCTTCAAGGGGGTCGGTGACAGCAACATCATGGCGATGTGCCTCATCTATCTGCTGGCGGGTGCCTTCGCCACCGTGGCCAAGGCCACCGGCGGGGTGGATGCCACGGTCGCGCTCGGCCTCTCCCTCATCCCCGGCTGGTTCCTGCTGCCGGGGCTGTTCCTCATCTCCGCCTTCATCGCCACCGCCATGGGTACCTCCATGGGGACCATTGGCGCCGTGGCACCGGTGGCGCTCGGTGTGGCCCAGGCCGCCGGCATCGATCCGGTGCTGATGGCGGGCACCATCCTCTCCGGCGCCATGTTTGGCGACAACCTCTCCATCATCTCCGACACCACCATTGCGGCCACCCGCAGCCAGGGCTGCGAGATGAAGGACAAGTTTCGCGAGAACTTCAAGATTGCCGCCCCGGCCGCCATCGGGGTGATCCTGCTCTATCTGACCCTGGGGTCGGTCGGGGATGCCCCTGCCACCGAGGCCCATGTCGAGCTGCTCAAGGTGATGCCCTACCTGCTGATCCTGGTGCTGGCCCTCTCTGGCATGAACGTCTTCATGGTGCTGGGGCTCGGCATTCTGGCAGCCGGCGGGGTCGGTCTGCTGGGGGATTACCCCCTCGGCCAGTTCAGCAAGGACATCTATCAGGGCTTCACCGGCATGCAGGAGATCTTCCTGCTCTCCATGCTGATCGGCGGCCTCGGCGCCCTGATGGAGCGCCAGGGGGGGCTGGCCTGGATAAGCTGCCGCATCAGCGCCCTCATCGCCCGTTTCACCCGTCAGCATGACGGCGAGCAGAACGAGAAGGCGGCCGAGCTCGGCATCGCCGGGGTGGTGAGCCTCACCAACCTCTGCACCGCCAACAACACGGTGGCCATCATAGTCGCCAGCAAGGTGGCCAAGGAGCTGGCGGATCACCACGGGGTCACCCCGCGCCGCGCCGCCTCCATGCTCGACATCTTCTCCTGCGTGGTGCAGGGGCTCATCCCCTGGGGCGCCCAGGCACTGCTGCTGGGCTCCATCTTCGCCCTCTCGCCGCTGGCGGTGGTAAGCATGAGCTTCTACCCCATGGCGCTGGCGCTGGCCGCCCTAGTGGCGGTGTTCGTCAAGCACCAGATGCGCAAAGCCGCCCACGCCTGATGGTGCGGTCGCCGGGTCCCCCGAGGATCTGGCGGCCGAGCCGCGCTGTTCAACCCGGCGCGGCCTTGTTAAGGTGATCGCCTGTCAGCGCGATCCGCTCGTTGCCCCGCCCGTTCATCAGAGGAGCCCCCATGCCGGATACCCAGCCTGAAAGACAATCCCTGCGCCAGCTCATCCGCCAGCGCAGAAAGAGCCTGACCCAGGCCGAGCAGCAGCAGGCGGCCCAGCAGCTGGTTGCCCAGTTCAAGCAGCATCCCGAGATCCTGGCGGCCAGACGCATCGCCCTCTATCTGGCCAACGACGGCGAGCTCAATCCCCTGCCCGCCATCCACTGGCTGTGGGCCCAGCAAAAAGAGGTCTACCTGCCGGTGCTGCACCCCTTCACCCCGGGCCACCTGCTCTTCTTGCGCTACACCGCCACCAGCCCCATGACCCGCAACCGTTATGGCATCGCCGAGCCGGAGCTCGACATGCAGCAGGTGGTGCCCCACAGCATCCTCGATCTGATTTGCACGCCGCTGGTGGCGTTCGATGCGGCGGGCAACCGGCTCGGCATGGGCGGCGGCTACTACGATCGCACCCTCGCCTGCTGGCATGAACATCGGCTCGGCCCCAAGCCGCTGGGGCTCGCCCACGACTGCCAGCAGGTGGACGCGGTACCGCAGGAAGAGTGGGATGTACCGCTGCCCCAGATCATCACCCCCAGCCGCTGCTGGCACTTTCCCGGCTAGGACCATCCGCCCCGTCTGCCGCACTCGTCGCTCCCTGCTGACGCAGCCATGGTGCAATGACATGGCGCAATAAACAGGCAAACGATTTACATCTTGCGAGTTTTTGGCCCGGAACGTGAGCTGGGTGGTCGCTCTGGGGGGGCGGCTTGGATATAATGCGGCCGCTTTTTTCCAAAGGATCGATCATGACTCAAGATGAAATGAAGAAGGCGGCCGGTTGGGCTGCGCTCAAGTATGTGGTTCCCGGCACCATCGTCGGGGTAGGCACCGGCTCTACCGTCAACCACTTCATCGATGCACTGGCGACCATGAAGGACGAGATCAAGGGGGCAGTATCCAGCTCCGTGGCCTCCACCGAACGCCTCAAGGGCTTCGGCATCACAGTGTATGACCTCAACGAGATCGACGCCCTCTCCGTCTACGTGGACGGTGCCGACGAGATCAACGGCACCCGCGACATGATCAAGGGCGGCGGCGCAGCCCTCACCCGCGAGAAGATCGTCGCCGCCGTGGCCGACAAGTTCATCTGCATCATCGACAACACCAAGACGGTCGACGTGCTCGGCACCTTCCCGCTGCCGGTGGAAGTGATCCCCATGGCCCGCGAATACGTGGCCCGCGAGATCAGAAAGCTGGGCGGCAACCCGGTCTGGCGTGAAGGGGTGGTCACCGACAACGGCAACCACATCCTGGACGTGAAAGGCATGGCCATCACCGACGCCAAGGGGCTGGAAGTACAGCTCAATGCCATTGTCGGCACCGTCACCAACGGCCTGTTCGCCCACCGCGGTGCAGACGTGGTGCTGATTGGTACTCCCGACGGGGTCATCACCCAATAAAGTTGCCTGCCAAGAGGCAGCTCAACGGCATCATGGTCGGCACCGTCACCAACGGCCTGTTCGCCCACCGTGGGGCAGACGTGGTGCTGATTGGTACTCCCGACGGGGTCATCACCCAATAAGGTGCCTGCCAAGACACCCCAATGAAAGACGGCGCCCCATGGCGCCGTTTTTATTGGTTGCTCAATGAGTTGCAAACCCTCGTTTACAACTATCGTTGAAAACTTCAAAGAATTTGACTTTCGTCACAAATATTCCCTCTCCCAAACGTTTTTGCTACTTTACGGTTTTCTTCACACACCATATCTGCACTCACTTTTGCAAACATAGAGGGATCGTCATGACCGCCAAGTTTTCATTGGACAAGGATAAAATCAAGGTACTGCTGCTGGAGGGGGTTCACCCCAACACGGTGGAAACCTTTCGTGCCGCAGGTTACACCAGTGTGGAGTATCTGAAGACCTCTCTCTCCGAAGAAGATCTGATCGAGCGCATTCGTGACGTGCATTTCGTGGGGCTGCGCTCGCGCACCCAGATCACCGAGAAGGTGCTGGATGCCGCCAACAAGCTGGTGGCCATCGGCTGCTTCTGCATCGGCACCAACCAGGTCGAGCTCGACGCCGCCCATCTGCGCGGCATCCCGGTGTTCAACGCCCCCTTCTCCAACACCCGCTCGGTGGCCGAACTGGTGCTGGGCGAGATCCTGCTGCTGCTGCGCGGCATCCCGGAGAAGAACGCCAAGTGCCATCGCGGTGTGTGGGAAAAGCTGGCCAACCGCTCGGTGGAAGCCCGTGGCAAGAAGCTCGGCATCATCGGCTACGGCCACATCGGCACCCAGCTCGGCATCATCGCCGAGAGCATCGGCATGAAGGTCTACTACTACGACATCGAGAACAAGCTCTCGCTCGGCAACGCCATCCAGGTGCCGAGCATGGTCGAGCTGCTCAACATGTCCGACGTCATCAGCCTGCACGTGCCTGAGACCGCCTCCACCAAGGATCTGATCGGTGCCGAGCAACTGCGCATGATGAAACCGGGCGCCATCTTCATCAACGCCTCCCGCGGCACTGTGGTGGATATCGATGCCCTGGCCGATGTCATCAAGAGCGGTCACATCTCCGGCGCCGCCATCGACGTCTTCCCAAGCGAGCCCAAGTCCAATGACGAGGAGTTCCTCACCCCGCTGCGCGGGCTGGACAACGTGATCCTGACCCCCCACATCGGCGGCTCCACCCAGGAGGCCCAGGAGAACATCGGGCTGGAAGTGGCCAACAAGCTGGTCAAATACTCGGACAACGGCTCCACCCTCTCCGCCGTCAACTTCCCCGAGGTCTCCCTGCCCGGCCACAAGGGCTCCAGCCGCCTGCTGCACATTCACCGCAACCAGCCCGGCGTGATGAACCAGATCAACCAGATCTTCGCCGACGAGGGGATCAACATCGCCGGTCAATACCTGCAGACCAGCAGCCACATCGGCTACGTGGTGATCGACGTGGAGACCGAGCACAGCGAGAAGGCGCTGGCCAAGCTCAAGGAGATCGGCGGCACCATCCGTGCCCGGATCCTGCACTGATTGGCCTGCAGAGCCGTCCAGCAAAAAGCCCGTCGTGATGACGGGCTTTTTTATGCTGCAGCGCCTGAATCCTGTTCGCCCCCAGCTCCCCTCGCGGGAGAAGGGGTTGGGATGAGGGGAGAAGAGACCTCCCTCACCCAGTCATCTCCCAAAGGAAAGAGCAATGACGCGAGAGAAAATGCGGCCTGACTTACCACCAACCCAGCAGGTTGCGTCCCACCAGGGCGCCCCACACCAGGGCGTTCAGGGCCAGCGCGATAAAGACGGCGGCGGAGCCCAGATCCTTGGCGCGACCGGAGAGCTCGTGATGTTCGGAGCCGATGCGATCCACCACCGCCTCGACCGCGGAGTTGAGCACCTCGACGATCACCACCAGCCAGCTGATGCAGACCAGCAGCAAGATTTGTTCGAGGGTATCGCCGATCCAGAACGCCAGCGGCATCAACAGCAGGATCAGCATCAGCTCCTGCCGGAAAGCGGCCTCGTTGATCCAGGCTGACTTGAGCCCCTTCATGCTGTAACCGGTTGCATTGATGATGCGGGTGACCCCGGTTGCCCCTGGCTTTGCCACGCTATCTACCTCATTTGGAATCGTTTTGGGGCTCACATCCTATCAGAGCCCCTCGAGGTTTCCATCAGGGGTTTTTTGCTTTATTTTATCCCTTTGCCTCTTCGGCACTCAGTCATTGCTACTGCCCACGCCACCCATTTCGAGAATCGAGTCGTATGTCCATTCACACCGATGAATTGCGCACCCGTCGCCTGGAGTCCCTGATCACTCCCAGCGAACTGGCGCACGCCTTCCCGTTAAGCGACACCGTTGCCCAGAATCTGCTGGATGCCCGCCGCGAAGTGGAAGCGATCCTGGCCGGTGAGGATCAGCGCCTGCTGGTCATCGTCGGTCCCTGCTCCATTCACGATCCGGCCGCCGCCCACGAGTACGCCCTGCGCCTCAATGCCCTGCGCGAGCAGTATAAAGAGAGCCTGTGCATCGTGATGCGCACCTATTTCGAGAAGCCGCGCACCATCGTCGGCTGGAAAGGCCTCATCAATGATCCGCGCCTCGATGGCAGCTTCGACGTCAACGAGGGGCTGAAACTGGCCCGCAAGCTGCTGGTGGACATCAACGCCCTCGGCATGCCCACCGCCACCGAGTTCCTCGACATGGTGACCGGCCAGTACATCAGCGACCTCATCACCTGGGGTGCCATCGGCGCGCGCACCACCGAATCCCAGGTGCACCGCGAGATGGCTTCCGCCCTCTCCTGCCCGGTCGGCTTCAAGAACGGCACCGACGGCAACACCCGCATCGCCATCGACGCGGTGCGCGCCGCCCGTCACAGCCACATCTTCTATTCCCCGGACAAGGACGGCAAGATGACCATCTACCGCACCGCCGGCAACCCCTATGGCCACGTGATCCTGCGCGGCGGTCACCGCCCCAACTACGACACCGCCAGCATCGATGAAGCCTGCGAAGCGCTGGCCGACGTGGGCCTGCCCGAGCGGCTGGTAGTGGATTTCAGCCACGGCAACAGCATGAAGGATCACCGTCGCCAGCTGCTGGTGGCGCAGGACATCTGTGATCAGCTGCGCCGCGGCCGCACCGGCATCGCCGGCATCATGGCCGAGAGCTTCCTGGTGGAAGGGCGGCAGGATGTGGAGAACGGCTGCGCCGTCACCTTCGGCCAGAGCATCACCGATGCCTGCCTCTCCTGGAGCGACACAGAAACCCTGCTGGCCATGCTGGCCGAGGCCGCCCTGGTGCGCCTTGCCAAGCAGCAGGGTTGAGTGCGGATGACGAACGCCGACTGGCGGATAGTGCCTCTCGATGAGACGCTGCTGGCACAGTGGGCAACCCTGCGCCAGCAGCTGTGGCCGCACCACGAAATGGCGGCCCATCTGCAGGACGGGGCCGAACTGCTGGCCGCAGCCCATCTCAACGCCTTTCTGGTGCTGGATGCGCAGAACCAGGCGGTAGCCTTTGCCGATGCGGCCCTGCGCCACGATTACGTGAACGGCTGCGAGAGCAGCCCGGTGGTCTATCTGGAAGGGGTCTATGTGCAGCCGGCTTCACGCCGGCGCGGGTTGGCCCAGGCCTTGATCGCCCGGGTGGCCCAGTGGGGCCGCGAGCTCGGTTGTCGCGAGCTGGCCTCCGACGCTGCCATCGACAACCTCGCCTCCCAGCAGTTGCACCAGCGACTCGGCTTTGCCGAAACGGAGCGGGTCGTCTTCTTCAAAAAGGCCCTCGGCTGACGCCAGGGCCTTGCTTGTCTCTCACAGGCTCGGCATAAACCAGACCCGGCCGCCCGCCTCGATGCGATCGGTCTTTATCTGAAACACCTGCGCCAGCAGCGCCTCGTCCACCAGCTCGACGCCCCCCTCCCGCACCACCCGTCCCTGTTGCAGACAGAGCAGGCGATCGGCCCAGTCGATGGCCAGGTTGATGTCGTGGATGGCGAGCACCACCAGCAACCCCTGCCCGGCCAGCTGCTTGAGCAGCCGCAGCAGCGCCAGCTGATGGTGCAGATCCAGCCCCGCCAGCGGTTCGTCCAGCAGCAATACGCGCCCGCCCGGATTGAGGCTCGGCCACACCTGCAGCAGGGTGCGGGCGATCAGCACCCGCTGCTGCTCCCCGCCCGACAGGCGGCTGAAGTCCCGCGCCAGCAAGGCTTCCAGCTCCAGCGCCTGGCACAGCGCCTGAATGGCCTCGTTCTGTCTGGCCGCAGGTTGAGCCTCATCGAGCCCCAGGCTCAGCACCTGGAACACCGGAATATGGAACAGCTGGGGCTGGCGCTGGGGCAGCATGGCCCGCCGCTGTGCCAGCGCCGGCCAGCTCAAGTCCGCCAGCGACGCCCCGCCGATGCGCACCTCCCCTTGCCCCGGCAAGAGGCCGGCCAGGGCGCCGAGCAGGGTCGACTTGCCGCTGCCGTTGGGGCCGAGCAGGGCTACCAGCTGGCCCCCCTGCCAGGCAAGGTCGAGGGGTGCGAGCCGGTTGGCGACGGCCAGGGCGCGGGCCGCCAGCAAGGGGGGCTGGCCCCCGAGGAGATCAGGTGCTGGCATGGGCATCTTGCCTCAACAACAGATAGATGAAGAGCGGGGCGCCGACCGAGGCGGTGATGACCCCGATGGGCAGCTCCCCCGCCTGCAGGGCGGAGCGGGCGATGAGATCGGCCGCCAGCAGCAAGGCGCCGCCCCCCAGCGCCGAGGCGGGCAGCAGGAAGCGCTGATCGCTGCCGCCACAGAGCCGCAGCAGATGGGGCACCACCAGCCCGACGAAGCCGATGACACCACACAGCGCCACCGCCATGCCGGTGAGCAGGCACACCGCCAGCACCAGCCGCACCCGCATCTTGTCCACATCGAGCCCCATCAGGCGGGCCTGGGTCTCTCCCAGCAGCAGTTGCTGCAGCGCCTTGCCCTGCCAGCCGAGCCAGCCGAGGGCGAGCGGGAACAGCAGCCACCACCAGGCCAGTTGCTGGCTGCCGTAGGCCAGGCTACCCATCATCCAGAACATGAATTCACGCAGGGAGCCGTCATCGGCAAAGTACATCAACCAGGTCATGGCGGCATTGGTGAGGATGCCGATGGCGACCCCGAACAGCAGCAACCGGGCGTGGCCGAGCCGGGCCCGGCGCGCCAGCCGAATGAGCAGCATGGTCACCAGTAGGGCGCCGCCAAAGGCCGCCAGCGACAACCCCCAGCCCGGCAGATAGACACCAAGGGCCTTGGCCACCGCCATCGCCACCATGGCGGCCAATCCCGCCCCGCTCGAGACGCCGAGCAGGCCGGGTTCGGCCACCGGGTTGTGCAGCATCACCTGCAGCACGGCGCCGCCACAGGCGAGCGCCGCCCCCGCCAACAGGGCCAGCAGGGCGCGCGGCAGACGCAGCTCCAGCAGGATGCGCTGCTCGAGATCCCCCAGCGGCTGCCAGGGCAGCAAGACGAATTCGCCCCAGGCGAGGGAGCAGAGAAACAGCGCCAGGGTCAGCAGCAGCAGACCGAGCAACCAGCGCCGCTGCCAGCGCTGCTGGCGGGCGAGCAAAGAGAGATACACAGAGGCTCTCCGAAGGTGAGAACGAGCCAGCGCCAGAGCTTGTCGAGCAGCTGGCGCGAGTCATGAAAAACGCATGATAACAGCGTGTTACTACCCGAGGTCAAGGCTGGTAAGGCTTCGCGAGGGCGGCGATCTCGCCGCTTGCCACCAGCTCCTGCAGCGCCAGTGCCAGCGGTTGCTGCAGCGCCTGATGGGGGGAGTGCTTGCTCATGCCCAGATAGAGCACCACAGGTTGCGGCGGCTGATAGGCCGCCTTGAGCAGGCCGGCCTCGTTGTCCTGGCTCAGGGCGTAGTCCACCTGGCAGTCGGTGCCGATCATCAGCGGCAGGTGGCCGCGCTGCACCATGCGCAGCAGCTGATCCTCGGTGGGCACCCCGTGCTTGTCGAGCCGGTTGTCGGCATCAAAGGGGGCAAAATAGGCCGAATTGAGCACATAGCCCACCTTCTTGCCCTGCAGGTCGGCGTAGGTGCGCAGGGTCGATACCGCCGCCGCCTTGCCGTAGAAGGCCGGCCGGCACTGATAGTAGGCCGGCTGCAGATAATCGATGAAGGCTGCCCGCTCCGCCGTCATCGCCAGCCCGATCATCAGGTCCACCTGGCCGGTCTGCATCTGCTTGAGCGCCCGCCCCCAGGGCACCCGTTTCACCTCGAAGCGGATGCCGCTGCGGCGCTGCAACTGCTGCAAGATGTCCATGTCCAGCCCGCCGAAGCGGCCGTCCGGCTGCACGATCCGAAACGGCGGCCAGACATCGGTGGCCACCGTCAGGGTCGGCGCCCCATGCACCAGGCAGGCAAACAGCAGACCAAGCACACCCCAGCTTGTCTTGCCCATCCCGTACAACCCTCTGTGACTTCATCCTTGATGGATTAAAAATACCCTGCCGCCCCACTTATGAAAACCCGTGGTTCGGAGATAAAATGCGATTGATTTTAAAGGAGAACCTAATGAACCCTATCTTTACCAGCATCGGCCTGCTGCTGTGCAGCAACGTCTTCATGACCTTCGCCTGGTATGCCCACCTCAAGAGCATGAATCACAAACCCTGGATCATCGCCGCCCTGGTGAGCTGGGGCATAGCGCTGTTCGAATACCTGTTGCAGGTGCCGGCCAACCGCATCGGCCACACCGTGCTCTCCGTCGGCCAGCTCAAGATCCTACAGGAGGTGATCACCCTCACCGTGTTCGTCCCCTTCTCCATCTTCTATCTGAAAGAGGATCTGAAATGGGATTACCTATGGGCCGGCCTGTGCATCCTGGGCGCGGTGTTTTTTGTTTTTCGCGAGAAACTCACCGGCGCCTGACGCTGTACACTCAATGACATTCGATGTAATTGCATCTGCTTGATAGACGAGGCAAAACCAATGGAATTGCGAGACATGCTACAGATCCTGGCCAAGCAGGATGGCTCCGACCTCTATCTGTCGACCGGCGCCCCCCCTTGCGCCAAGTTCAACGGCGGCCTGCGTCCGCTCAGTGAGACGCCGCTCGAGCCCGGCGAGGTGGCCAGAATAGCCGACGCCATCATGGACGGCGAGCAAAAGCAGCAGTTCGAGCGGGAGCTGGAGATGAACCTCGCCATCTCGCTGCCCCAGATCGGCCGCTTTCGGATCAACATCTTCAAGCAGCGCAACGAAGTGTCGCTGGTGGCGCGCAACATCAAGACCGAAATCCCCCGCTTCGAGGATCTGAAACTGCCCCCCGTGCTGCTCGACACCATCATGGAGAAGCGCGGCCTGGTGCTGTTCGTCGGCGGTACCGGCTCGGGCAAGTCCACCTCGCTGGCGGCCCTCATCGACCATCGCAACCGCAACAGCGGCGGCCACATCATCACCATCGAGGATCCGGTTGAATTCGTGCACCGCCACCGCAAGAGCATCATCAACCAGCGCGAGGTGGGGGTGGACACCCGCAGCTTCCACGCCGCCCTGAAGAACACCCTGCGCCAGGCGCCGGACGTGATCCTCATCGGTGAGATTCGCGATCGCGAGACCATGGAGCACGCGCTGGCCTTCTCCGAGACCGGCCACCTAGCGATTTCAACCCTGCACGCCAACAACGCCAACCAGGCGCTGGACCGCATCATCAACTTCTTCCCGGAAGAGCGCCGGCCCCAGCTGCTCAACGATCTGGGCAACAACCTCAAGGCCTTTGTCTCCCAGCGGCTGGTCAAAACCAGCGACGGTGGTCGCCGGGCAGCGGTGGAGATCATGCTGGGCACCCACACCATTCGCGACATGATCAAACGCGGCGAATTTGGCGGCCTCAAGGAGGTGATGGAGAAGTCCAAGGCCCTCGGCATGGTCACCTTCGACAGCGCCCTGTTCGATCTGGTGGTAGAGGGGGTGATCGACGAGGAGGAGGCGGTGAAGAACGCCGACTCGGCCAACAACCTGCGCCTCAAGATCAAGCTGTGGAAGGAAAAGGGCCAGATCGCGAGCAGCAGCGATGCCACCGGCTGGAGCCTCGAGCCCACCAAGGACGAGAAAGACGATCTGTTCTGACCTCGCCCGCCTCTGACAGTACCTGCAAACACCCGCTTCGGTGGGTGTTTGCACAAGAAACGCCCGCATCTGGCCGCCCTTCAAGGCCACCGCCTTCCCCGCCAGCCCAGCGCCGCCGTGACATCTGGTGAACTATCGCGCCATCTGCGACAGATTTTGTCATCACAAATGACAAAACCATCACTTCACCGAAAAGGCGTGTGAGAAGTGTGAGTGAAAGCACTTTCATACTGGCTTCAAAGGAGGCAGTATCAAGGAGTTCTATCAATAAAGGGGTATTCAATGTTGTTACAACCTGCCAATACAGCACAGTCCAGACAGTTGCTGAACGAGACCATGGCCTTGGTTCTCGCAGGAGGGCGGGGCAGTCGCCTCAAACAGTTGACGGACAACAGGGCGAAACCGGCAGTGCATTTCGGCGGCAAGTTCCGCATCATCGACTTCGTACTCTCCAACTGCATCAACTCCGGCATTCGCCGGGTCGGGGTGGTGACCCAATACAAATCCCACAGCCTGCTGCGCCACCTGCAGTCCGGCTGGTCCTTTCTGCGCTACCAGATGAACGAGTTCATCGACCTGCTGCCCGCCCAGCAACGGGTGGACGAGGTCAACTGGTATCGCGGCACCGCCGATGCGGTCTACCAGAATCTGGACATCATTCGCGATCACGGCCCCAAGTATGTGGTGGTGCTGGCGGGGGATCACATCTACAAGATGGATTACGCCGCCATGCTGCTCGATCATGTCAACATGGGGGCCAGGGTCACGGTGGCCTGCATCGAGGTGCCGCGGGATGAGGCGAGCGCCTTCGGGGTGATGGCGGTGGATGGGGATCGCAAGATCAACGCCTTCGTCGAGAAACCCGCCAACCCACCCGCCATGCCGGGCAAACCGGACACCGCGCTGGCCTCCATGGGGGTCTACATCTTCGAGGCCGACTACCTCTACCAGTTGCTGGAAGAGGATCTCGCCAACCCGGCCTCCCACCACGATTTCGGCATGGACGTGATCCCGCGGGTGGTGCAAGAGGGCACCGCCTACGCCCACCCGTTCAGCATGTCCTGCGTCGGCTGCTGCCCACAAAAGCGCCCCTACTGGCGCGACGTGGGCACGGTGGATTCGTTCTGGGAAGCCAACATGGATCTCGCCTCCGTCACCCCGGAGCTCGACATCTACGATCAGGACTGGCCCATCTGGACCAGCCAGAACATGACCCCGCCCGCCAAGTTCGTGCAGGACAGAAACGGCCAGCACGGCATGACCATCAACTCCATGTTTGCCGGCGGCACCATTGTCAGCGGCTCCTTCATCGTCAGCTCGGTTCTGTTTACCAATGTGCGGGTCGACTCCTTCTGCACCCTGGATCAGGCGGTGATCTTCCCCGGGGTCGAGATAGGCCCGGGCTGCCGGCTGCGCCGGGTGGTGATCGACAAGGGCTGCAAGCTGCCGGAAGGGCTGGTGGTGGGGGAAAACGCCTGCGAGGATGCCCGCCGCTTCTACCGCTCCGAGCAGGGCATAGTGCTGGTCACCAAGGAGATGCTGGCCAGATTGTGATGCCGAACAGTCATAGCAGAGGGAGTCAAAATGGCTCCCTTTTTACATTTGCTTACCGCTCGCCCCTTGCCTGACAGGTTGCCGGGCATGCTACTCTGCGCTCGGCCCTGCCTTCGTCTCACCATGGAATCGCATATGAAAAAACTGGATGTTGCCCGCCTTGCCAGCCTCGCCGATGAGGCCGCCCACTCCCCGCGCCTGCGCATGAACCACAACCTGCATCAGGAGCTGGCCGACCCCATCCAGCGCCTGGCCATCGCCATGGAGCCGGGCACCTATATCCGCCCCCATCGCCACCTGCAGACCTGGGAGCTGCTCACCTCGCTGCAAGGCCGCTTCGTGGTGCTCAACTTCGACGACGAGGGCACCGTCATTGCTCGTGCCGTGCTGGGGGAAGAGACCTCGGTGCTGGAGACCCCCGTCGCCAGCTGGCATGCGGTGCTCTCTCTGGATCCCGGCGCCGTCATCTTCGAGGTCAAGCACGGCCCCTACGCCCCCTTTCGGGAAGAGGACTTCGCCCCCTGGTCACCGGCGGTGGACGACTTCGCCGGCCAGCAGGCGCTGATGGCCTGGTATCGCCATGCCGAGGTGGGCCAGCGCTGGCCGGGGCGCTGATCTGCCCCCCACCCTTACGCGAACACTGCCAACACGGCGAACACGCGCCAATAAAAAGACCCGCCAGCGGCGGGTCTTTTTATATCTGAATGCGGGGGTTCGGGCGTGAGCTCAGCCCTTTTGCACCAGACCAATCTGGCCCGGCTCGCACCATTCGAACATCACCTCCTGGCTCTTGCCGCAGCAGGAGCCGCCACACACCTGGGTCTCTCGCTTGGCGACCCGCCCCTTGCGCATCCAGACGCCGAGCATGGCCTCCACCGCATCTTCCGAGGTGTGGAAGTGGCGGGCCAGCTCGCGCCGGCTCACCTTCTGCTGCGCGGCGAGGTACTCCCCCAGCTCGCGCAGGATCATAGGGTCACCACCTTGCGGGCGACGATGTCGCCGTGGCGACGACCGGCCCACCAGAGCAGCAGCAGGGAGCCGCCGTAGCTCGCCACCCAGAACAGGCTCTGCTCGGGGTGCGCGGCAAAGGTGGCCAGCTGATAGAAGACGGTGGCACACATGAAGGCCATGTAGTTGCACCAGGCGGCGGTCAGCAGGGCCCACTGGCGGCCGGTCTCCCGCACCAGGGCGCCCATGGCGGCGGCGCAGGGCATGTAGAGCAGCACGAACAACAGGTAGGCAAAGGCACCGGCCGCGCCATCGAAGTGGCTCTGCATGTTGCCGTAGGTGGAGACGTCCACCTCCTGCGCCTCGGCGGCAGCCTTCTGGTCATCCAGGTTGCCCACCGCCAGCCCCATGGGGTCGGTCGGGTCGATGTCGGCCAGATTGGTGGCGACCGCGGCGATCGCCTCCTGGAAGCTGTTCACCAGGGAGAACTCGCTCGCCTCCTCTTCCCCGTCGCCGCTGCCGGCGTAGAGGCTGTTGAGGGTACCGACCACCGCCTCTTTGGCGAAGATGCCGGTGACGATGCCGACCGTGGCCTGCCAGTTGTCATCGCGCACGCCGATGGGGTGCAGCACCGGGGTCACCGCCTGGCTGATTTTGCTCAGCACCGAGCTCTCCTGCTCCTGGTGGCCGAAGCTGCCATCGGTGCCGAGCGAGTTGAGCACGCTCAGCACGGCGACCACCAGAACTATGGTTTTACCGGCGCCGAACACGAAGGATTTGAGCTTCTGCCAGGTCTTGATGCCGACGTTGACCGGGCGCGGCCACTCGTAGTCCGGCATCTCCATCAGCATGGAGTCGCTCTTGCCCGGCAGCAGGGTGCTGCGCAGCAACAGGCCGGTGAGCACCGCCACCAGGATGCCGATGAGGTAGAGACCGAACACCAGGTTCTGGCCCGACTCGGGGAAGAAGGCCACCGCGAACAGGGCGTAGACCGGCAGGCGGGCACCGCACGACATGAAGGGGGCCATGGCCGAGGTCATCAGCCGCTCACGCTCGGAGTTGAGGGTGCGGGTCGCCATCACCGAGGGCACGGTGCAGCCAAAGCCCATCAGCATGGGGACGAACGCCTTGCCCGGCAGGCCGAGGCGGCGCATCAGGGCATCCACCACGAAGGCGGCGCGGGCCAGGTAGCCGGAGCTCTCCAGCACCGCCAGGAACAGGTAGAGGCAGCCGATCACCGGGATGAAGGTGGCAACGGTCTGCAAGCCCACCCCGAAGCCGTCCGCCAGGATGGCCCCCAGCCAGTCCGGCGCATGGATCAGCCCCAGCAGGTGGTGCACCCCGTCGACAAACAGGGCGCCGCCCATGATGTCGAAGAAGTCGATGAAGGCGCTGCCCACCTTGATGGCGAACATGAACATCAGGTACATCACCAGCAGGAAGAAGGGGATGCCAAACCAGCGGTTGAGCAGCACCCGATCGAGCCGCTCGCTCTGGGCCGCAGTGAGCTTGCCCTTCTGCTGGCACGCCTGGGCGGCCCACTGGTGAATGTGGCCGTAACGGATGTCCGCCAGTTGCAGGTCCACATCCTGCCCGTGGTGGGCGCGGGCCACCACGTTGGCGGCGGCGGCCTGCTGGCCGGGCAGCAGGGTCTCCTGCATCACCGCATCCTCTTCCAGCAGGCGCAGGGCGCGGCCACGGGTGGTGAGGTGGTGCGGGGCGAGCAGGGTCTCCAGCTCCGCCAGATCTTTTTCAAGCTCGCTACCGTAGTCCAACAGCAGCGCCGGCTGCGGCTGGCCGATAAACTGCTGGATCTGGTTCTTGAAGACGGCGACCTGCTGGCGGTTGTGGGCCGAGAGGGCCACCACCGGGCAGCCGAGGGTGCTGGCGAGCTTGCTCTCGTCGATGGTGATGCGCCGCTTTTGCAGGATGTCCATCTTGTTGAGCACCACCACCATGGGCAGCCCCAGCTCGCGCAGTTGCAGCGTGAGGTAGAGGGAGCGCTCCAGGTTGGCGGCATCGATGACGTTGAGCAGCAGATCCGGCTGCTGGCCCTCCACGAAGCGGCTGGCGATCTGCTCGTCCAGGCTCCCCTCCTGGTTGGCCAGGCTGTAGATGCCGGGCAGGTCCATCAGTTTGTAGTCGTGGCCCTGGGCGCTGAATTCGCCCATCTTCTTGTCGACGGTGACGCCGCTCCAGTTGCCCACCTGCTGGCGGGCCCCGGTCAGGGCGTTGAACAGGGAGGTCTTGCCGCTATTGGGGTTGCCGACGGTTACCAGGGAGTAGTTCATACCGGTTCAACCTCGATAGTGCTTTGACCAAGACGATTGTTTTGTGAGGTGTATTTCATACCGGCTCGACCTCGATTTGCTGGGCAAGGCTTTTTTGCATGGAGAGGCAGATCCCCTGACACTGGATCTGCAGCGGATCCCCGAGCGGGGCCGCGCGCAAATAGATGACTTCAGTCTGGGGCAACAAGCCCATCACCATCAGCTTGCGCCGCAGGGGACGGGTCAATTGATTCATGTTCTTGATGCGAGCACTCTGTCCCGGTGACAACTGCGCGAGTACCATGACTGACTCCTGAAGTTAAACAATAATAATTCTCTTTTACTTGGGGCATTATAATCCGTGTTTTCAACGCTTATTTGAGTAAAATCAAACTCCGCTTAGCTAACCCACAAATAACTGCCATGAGTCACGACAGCAACAGCCGCCTGGTTTACAGCACGGACGGCGGCATCATCAAAGAACAGAGCCAGCCGCAATCCGCCTCCCCCTTCCCCACCGACGGGGTGGTGCGCATCCGCCGCGAAACCAAGGGGCGCAAGGGCGCCGGGGTCATCACCATCCACGGCGTCCCGGCCGAACAGCAAAAGAGCATCGCCACCCTGCTCAAGAAAAAGTGCGGCACCGGCGGCGGCCTGAAAGAGGGGGTGATCGAGATCCAGGGAGACAAACGGGATCTGATCAAGGCCGAGCTCGAGAAGGCCGGTTTCAGCGTCAAGCTGGTGGGCGGCTGATCCCCGCGCCGCCCGGCTTGCGTCACTTTCGCTTTTTCCCTAGAATGCCCGCTCCCATCGAGGGGGAGTAGTCTCGCCAGCCGGCCCCAAACCGGTTCGCGACCCTGATCAACATACTTGGTGCCAACTCACCATGGTCAGGGTGATCCACGCCAGCCGCGGATTTGACAAGACCTTTGACGGGCCAGTGCCAATACCGGGGACGGATGGCGCAGGCTTGTCTCAGGTATAACAATTCCGTCCCCCGGTCATTTTTATGGAAGCCTTGTTAACCTCAACCCTCAGCGTGGCCATCGCCGAAATCGGCGACAAGACCCAGCTGCTGGCGCTGTTGCTCATCTGTCGTTTTCGCAAGCCCTGGCCCATCATCGCCGGCATGCTGGCAGCCACCCTGCTCAACCACGCCGGCGCCGCCTGGCTTGGTGAGTTCATCAGCCGCTGGCTCGATCCCAAGGTGATGACCTACCTGGTGGCCGGTGCCTTCATTGCCATGGCCGCCTGGATCCTGGTGCCGGACAAGATGGACGACGAGGAGAGCCCGCTCGACAAATACGGCCCCTTCATGGCCACCTTCGTGCTGTTCTTCATCGCCGAGATCGGCGACAAGACCCAGATCGCCACCGTGCTGCTGGCGGCCAAATACGACTCGCTGACCCAGGTCATCACCGGCACCACCCTCGGCATGATGCTGGCCAACGTGCCGGTGGTGCTGCTCGGCAAGCTGGGGGCCGATCGCCTGCCGCTCAAGGGGATCCGCATCGCCTGCGCCATCCTGTTTGTGGGCCTCGGGGTGAGCACCCTGCTGTTCGCCTGACCCGGCCGGGTCAGAAGGTGGCGAGGCAAGGGTGAGCACTTGCCGACGCCACTCCCGCGCCCATGTCGTGTCCTTGCAAGCCCCGCCCTTTGGCGGGGCTTTTTGCATCCGCTTGCCGGGCTGGTCGCGCCCGCAGACGGGGGCTGCCAATCGGCGCCATGGCCGTGGCATAATGCGGCAAACCTGATGGAGCATCCCATGCACTTCACTTCAAGACAGACGCTGCTCGACTGGGTCAGGCGTGGACGCCTCGCGCGGGCCAGTCTGCCCGCCGCCCTCGCCCTGTGCGAGCTGCCCCCCGGCCCTGCCCGCTGGCAGTGGCTGTTCGATCGGCTGCTGCTCTGGCTTGGCAGCCTGTGCCTCGGCGCCGGTCTGGTGTTCTTCGTTGCCTTCAACTGGCAGGAGCTGGGCCGCCTCTCACGCCTCGCGCTGCTGGAGCTGCCGCTGCTCGCCATGCTGCTGTTGCTGTGGCGCAAGCCCCTCGCCGACAGTCAGCGCCAGGCGCTGCTGCTCGCCATCGCCCTCAACATAGGCGCCCTGCTGGCGTTGGTGGGGCAGACCTACCAGACCGGCGCCGATCCCTGGCAGCTGTTCGCCACCTGGGCGCTGATGCTGCTGCCGCTGGCGGCGTTCGGCCAGAGCCCGCTGCTGTGGACCTTGAGCTGGCTGCTCGGCCAGCTGGCGCTGGTGCTCTACTGGCGGCTCGGCCTGTTCAACTTCTTCTTCGCCTTCAACGAGGAGGCCCTCGGCTGGTGCCTGACCCTGTTCAACGCCGCCCTCTGGGGCATATTGCTGCTGGTGCCCGCTCACTACCGGCTGATGCCCTCCTGGCTGGCGGGGCTGGCCGCCGGGTTCGGCGTTACCCTGCTGACCCTGCTGGCGCTGTTCGATGTCGCCTCCCCCTGGGTCTGGCCGGCCTGGCTCGGTTGGCTGGCGGCCGCCTACCTGCGCTGGCACCACAGATTCATCGCCGGGCTCGCCATGGGCTGCCTGAGCGTCATCGTGGTGGTGCTGACGGCGCTCGGCAAATGGATGGAGCCGGACGTGGACGGCTTCCTGCTGCTCTGCCTCATCGCCATCGGCCTGTCGGTGGCTGCCAGCCGCTGGCTGCAACAACAACGGAGGCCCCATGAGTGATCTGACCCCCTGGCAGCGACTGCAACGGGCCCAGCTGGTGGAGGGGGATGCCCCCCGTGACGACCAGCCCCACTGGTCGAGCCGCTTTCTGCTCGGCATGGTGGGCTGGATTGCCGCCCTGTTCCTGCTGTTCTTCCTGTTCATGTCGTTTTCCCAGCTCACCCGGGATGCCGACAGCGCCCTGCTGATGGGCGTCGTGCTGATGGTCATCGCCTTTTGCCTCAACCGCTTCGCCACCCGCAGCGATCTGTGGGATCAGTTCGTGCTGGCACTGGCACTGGCCGGCGATGCCTGGCTGCTCTACGGCCTGCTCGATCGGCTGGATCTGCACTCGGCCCCGCTCTGGTTCGCCCTCGCCCTGCTGTCGCTGGCCATCGCCGCCCTGTTCGAGCACTGGCTGATCCGGCTGTTTCACAGCTTCGCCGCCGCCATACTGCTCACCCTTGCCCTCGCCTGCCTCGGCCTGCAACTGCTGGCCCTGCCGCTGGTGATGACGGCGGTGGCGCTCTGCTGGCTGCAGGCCGAGCGCGATCCACTGCGCCATCAGCTCTATGAATCCCTCACCCTGGGGCTGGCGCTCTCCCTGCTGGTGCTGGGGCGCCTGCACCACCCGCTGTGGGACGGCGGCGCCAGCATGCTCGACGAGCTGGGCCACTCCCGCCTGCCGCTCTGGCTCAACCCGCTGCTCTGCGCCGCCCTGCTGCTGGGGCTGATGGTCCGGCTGAAACTGCCGCTGCTGTACGGGCTGCCGCTGGTGATGATCAGCGCCCTCATCCCCGGCATGGGGGCCGGCGCCCTGGTGCTGGTGCTCGGCTTCTATGCCGGCAGCGTCGGCCTGATGACCCTGGCCGGCCTGCTGCTGGTCGGCTTTGGCTCCCTCTATTACTACGATCTGGGGCTGACCCTGATGACCAAATCCTGGCTGCTGCTGGGCTCGGGCGCCCTGCTGCTCGGCGCCCGTCAGCTGCTCAAACGGCTGAGCCTGCGGAGCCCCTCATGAGACGACTCGCCCTGCTGCTGACCGGCCTCGCCATCCTGGCGGCCATCAATGTCACCGTCTGGCGCTACGAGCGCGCCATGAGCAGCGGCGAGGTGGTGCTGTTGCGCCTCGCCCCGGTCGACCCGCGCTCCCTGATGCAGGGGGATTACATGCGCCTCAACTACGAGCTGGCTCGCCAGCTTGGCAACCGGCAACAGGATGAGGCCCCCGCCGACACCCTGGTGATCCGCCTCGACGAGCAGCAGGTCGCCAGCTGGGTGGAAGGGGGCAAGCCGGATCAGCTGGCCCGCGATGAGCGGCGGCTGCAGGTGCGCCGCAGCGACGGCCAGTGGCTCATCGGCCCCGACGCCTACTTCTTCGAAGAGGGCTCCGGCGAGCAGTACGAGGCGGCGCGCTACGGCGAATTTCGCCTGCAGGAGAGCGGCAAGGCGCTGCTGGTGGGGCTGCGCGACGAGCAGTTGAAACCGGTGGGAAATACCAGAGCGCGCTGGTAACTACTGGCAATATCAGGCTTTTTTGCCCACACTAGGGCAAGATGATCGCCCGCGCTACGCCAAGGAATGCCCATGAGGATAAGGTTTTGCGGTTGCCTGCTGCTGTTGTCATGCCTTGGCACGGCGCAGGCCGAGCTCGGCAAGCTGGAGTACCTGACCGAGGAGTATCCCCCCTACAACTTTGCCGACCAGGCCGGTCAGCCCAGCGGGCTGGCGGTAGAGCTGCTGCAACTGATCTGGCAGCGTACCCAGACCCCCGCCCAGCCCATTCGCATCCTGCCCTGGGCGCGGGGTTACTACCTGCTGACCCAGAAACCCAACGTGGTGCTCTTCTCCACCGCCCGCACCGACACCCGCGATCCCCTGTTCAAGTGGGTGTGCCCCATCGGTTACTCCGAGTACGTGCTGCTGGCCCACAAGCGCCGCCCCCTCACCCTCAGCGCCGTCGAGCAGATCAACGACTACCGCATCAGCGCCGTGCGCGCCGATGCCTCCGAACAGCTGCTGCTCAACCGCGGCATGGACGAGAGTCGCATCATTTCCGCCAACCGGCTGAGCCAGGCGCTGAAGATGCTGGTGTCGGGCCGCGCCGATCTGCTGGCCACCGGCAAGCTGGCTGGCTATGACGCCATCAAGGCGCTGCAGCTCGATGCCAATGACTTCACGGTGGCCTTCGTGCTGGATGCCGAGGAGCTCTGCTACGCCTTCAGTCGCCAGGTGGATGACGGCGTCATCAAGCAGTTCCAGCGTGCCCTCACCCAGGCGCTCGCTTCTTCGGAATATCAAGGACTGCGGCTCAAATACCTGCCCGCCCCCTGAGCAAGACCCTATACCTCTCGCCGCCAGTGCGCGGCGAGTGGCGATTTGGCGGGCTTTGATAACACTTGAGAGTGACGCAACACCCCACCAGGATGGCCAAAATGAAAAAATGGACCGGATTCGCCGCACTCGTGTTTGCCACCCTGGCCCAGGCCAGTCCCGAGCTTGGCAAGCTGCACTACCTCACCGAAGAGTACAAACCCTACAACTTCTCCAACGAATCCGGCGCCCCCACCGGGCTCGCCGTCGAGCTGCTGCAGCAGGTCTGGCAGAAGACCAACACCCCGCAGCAACCCATCACCATCATGCCCTGGGCGCGGGGTTATTACTTGCTGACCCAGAAACCCAACGTAGTGCTCTTCTCCACCGCCCGCACCGAGGCGCGGGATCCGCTGTTCAAGTGGGCCTGCCCCATCGGCTATGCCGAAATCGTGCTGATGGGGCTGGCCAAGAGCCCGGTCAACATCGCCAAGCTGGAAGATGCCGAAAAGTACAACATAGGGGCGGTGCGGGCCGACGTGGGGGAGCAGCTGCTGCTCAACAACGGCTTTGACGAACAGAAGATCATGACTGCCAATCGCCTGCCCCAGGCGCTCAAGATGCTCACCTCGGGCCGGGTCGATCTCATCTCCACCAACAAGACCACCATGCTGGATCTGATCGCCTCCCAGCAGCTGGATCCCGCCCAGTTCAAGGTGTTCTGGATGCTGAGCTCGGAGCAGTTCTGCTTCGCCTTCAGCCACCCGGTGAGCGACGAGCTGGTCAAGGAGTTCCAGAGCGGCCTGACCCAGGTGCTGGCCAGCAGCGAGTTCCAGCAGATCCAGGCCAAGTACTTCCCCGCCCGCTGAGGGGCGGCATGAAAAAGGGGCCCGCCGGGGCCCCTTTTGTTTGCCTGTTTTCGCCTGCGCAGTCAGCTCGGCCGACGGCGCTGGCGCTTGACCTCGTACATGCAGGCATCGGCCAGCCTCAGCGCCTCATCCACCGTGCTGCTGGCCGGATCGATGGCCACCACCCCCACGCTGGCGCCGGGATAGTGCAGCAGGCCGGCGGGCACCTCGAGCTGCACCAGGCTCGCCTCGAACAGGCGGCGCTGAAAGCCCTGCACCGCCGCCTCCCGCGTCTCTTCGCCGCACTGCGGCCCCATCCCCACCGCCACGAACTCGTCGCCCCCCACCCGCGCCAGCAGATCGCTGCCGCGCAGCACGGTTGACAGCGCCGCGGCGACCCGTTGCAGCAACAGGTCGCCGGTGTCGTGGCCGTGGGTATCGTTGATGGCCTTGAAGCCGTCGAGATCGATGAAGCCGAGCAGCAGCGGATGCTCGACCCGCTCCGCCAGTGAAAACAGCCGGTTGAGCTCGTGCATCAGCGCCCGCCGGTTGGGCAGCCCGGTCAGCGGGTCGCTCAGCGCCTGGCGCGACAGCTCGTGGTTGGCCTGCTGCAACTGCTGCAGCAGCTGTTCGCGCTCTACCTGCTCGGCGATAAGCCGGGCAAAGAAGGCGATCAGGTGATCCGATCCCGCCGTCAGCGGCTTGTGTTTGGCACTGGCGGCGCACAGGGTGCCATAGAGGGAGCCCGAAGGGGTGCGTACCGGGCAGCTCAGGTAGGTGCGAATGCCGAGCGCCTGCGCCGCCTGGGAATCTCCCCAGCAGCTCGCCACATCGTCGGTGTAGAAACGCCCCTCGTCGAGGGCCCGTCGGCAGAGGGTATCGCCCCAGGCCACCGAGGCCCCTTCGGGGATCTGCAGGTCGGCGGCGTTGCGGGCAAAGCGGATATGTTGGGTGTCGTGACCAAGGTCGATTTCGGTCAGATAGGTGGATTCAAGCCCGGTGACCGTTTCGAGCATCTCCAGCAGCGGGCGGGTCAGGCTCTCCAGATCCCGCGCCCCGGTCACTTGCAGCGACAACGCCTGCAATATTCTGTCCATGCACACCTCCCTGCTTGCATGTCTATTGCTGAAACGATAGCCAACCTCGGGGGCCCTTCACAAGCCGCGCCCGCCCGCCGTGGCACAAATTTTGCGGTTTTGGCGTCCTTTGTCGTCGAACGACCCTCGATTGTCCGGCAACGCGCTCCGTTTGCAGCCAACACGAAGTCGGCCAGACCTGAGCCATGGTGAGCGCCCCTATTGAGGGCAGCGGCACCTGTCGTGCGGCATTATTGGATGCGGCGGCTTGGCTGTGAATGCCGTCGAGGGCTGGGGGCCCCTGGCGCTCATTGCCTTTGTCGGTGGCGCGGTCCCGCTCTGCCCCTCACTCTGTCCGGTGCTCTGCTTATTTTGCTTATCAGCCAGACGCGGCGCTCATCTTCCATCACACCCCGGCCGCAGGTCAACCGCCGGTTGCCACTTTGCAGCAAAGGAGAAAAACCATTTAATTCTGATAGTTGCATCACTAATTTCATGGATTTGGATGGCCCCGCCGAGGCGGGTTCCGTAAGATGACCATCGGCCCCTGTTGGCCCCGAGTATTCATGGATGGTCAAGGGCGCAAGGTGGCGGCGACAGTCAGGGGCGGCAGCGTATTTGGCAGATAGCGCGCGGACTGTGAGCCCGCCGCCCTGTTTGGCCCAACACCCAATACGACTCGGCACTATCCGGGTTATTTGACCCTCATCAGGCGATGGCGGATATCACCCAGCTCGACCTGGATCACCTGGGAACGCTGCATGGCATCGACTCGCTGCAGCATGTCGGCGCTGTACTGCTTGCGCCGCATCCACTGCATGGGCTCCTCGAAGCTGCCTTCGTTGACGATAAAGGTATCCGTGTAGGTGTCGTTCACTATGCTGACCACCCAGATGCGCTGCTGAAACTCCGAGAGTTCGGCAAAGAGCGCGGCGCCACGAGTTGCCAGCCAGCGCCCTGCCCGAGTGATCCTGTTTTTACTGCCAACGAGCCGGTTTGCCATAACTGATAAGGGTTGGATAAAGGACGGTTGGGCATCCTAGCATTCCAGAGGATGGGGCACCAAGCAGCGGGAGTGCACCTCTCCCACCACGAGATGAGGCGCAGGGTGCAATAAGCCTGTAGGGTCGATTAGCGAAGCGTAATCGTCCGCGGTAACCATCCCCTCTCCCCTTGCGGGAGAGAGGTAGGGTGCCAATAAGCGAAGCGCATTGCACCGGGGTAAATGATCTCCTCGCCCCTTGGGGGAGAGGGCTTGGGATCAATGGGTGGGGTCGATTAGCGGAGCGTAATCGTCTGCGGTAACCGTCCCCTCTCCCCCTGTGGGAGAGGGTTAGGGTTAGGGTGAGGGGTTGGGTAACGTCTCTGCCCTGCAACAAGGTATTGGCATGGCTTCGCCATGCAGGACACGAGGACTCCGTCCTCGACGGGGTTTCGCCGCCGCTGCGCGGCTTGGCGAGTGACTTTTCTTTGCGTGGCCAAAGAAAAGTCACCAAAAGAAAGGCCACCCCCGCTTGTTCGCCCTCCTGCGTCGGGTTTCCTCGGTTCAGGCAAAAGGTCTGGCGGAACGACGCAGACGGTACATCCTTGTACGCCTGCGTCTGCGCCGTCGTCCATGACGGCGCTCCTGACCCTGTACCCTCACCTCGGCGAACAACAGGGGGCACAACCTAACCCGTAATCTCGAGGACTGTTAATAACATCCTGTATATTAGGGGAGTTAAAGAGAATAAAGGTAAACATTTAACGCAGACAACAAATTATTTCTCGATATATTCGATTACTTTTTACCAATCGTAATCTGACCAATCAGTTGGTATTATAGATAAATTTAGAGGTTATTCATGACAAGTATCATTCACAACGAACCAGAATATTGGATTGGACGAAAAAGGCAAGATGACGAGGGATATCCATCAAAAAGATTCAACTCTGACAATAGTGACTCTCAATATCAAAGAGATAGAGCCAGAATTATACATTCTGCAGCATTCAGACGATTGCAAGCAAAGACTCAGATCCTTGGTATTGGGGAGAGTGATTTTTACAGAACTAGATTAACCCATTCACTAGAAGTTGCTCAAATAGGATCTGGGATCAGTGAATTCCTTCATGAGAAATATGATTCCAATGAAGATATAAAGAGATGGCTGCCATCACTTAGCTTAATAGAAACTATTGGATTAAGTCATGATTTAGGGCACCCTCCCTTCGGCCACGGTGGCGAAGTTGCATTAAATTATGCAATGATAAATAAAGGAGGCTTTGAGGGTAATGGGCAGACATTAAGAATCATAACAAAACTGGGGGAATATTCACCACTCAATGGGATGGATCTGACAAGGAGAAGTATTCTAGGTATATTAAAGTATCCTTCACCATATAGTAAAATGCATAATTATAAAAAGTCTCCATCTAACGTACAGATTCCACCTGTGAACTTAGATAACTACCACCCACCAAAATGTTATCTAGACGATGAAATTAATGATATTGATTGGGTGTTGCACTCAATCCCACCAAATGACATACAAATTTTCACCGAAATTCAGCATAACGAAAATAAGCATCACAAGACAAAATATAAATCATTTGATACCAGTATAATGGAATTAGCCGACGATATATCATATGGCGTTCATGACCTGGAAGATGGAATTACTCTAGGGTTAATAACTAAAGACATGTGGGTTAATCAGGTTGTATCCGAAATAGAAGGTTTCAAAGAAAACAAAATAATAGATGAGCTCAACTTTTATACAGAAAAATTATTTTCAAGCTCAAATAAAGATAGAAAACACGCGATAAGCAAACTGATTGGTTATTTTATCTCATCTATATCAGTAAAGAAGAAAAACTTATTTGAAACAGAACTTCTAGATTTAGGTGTAACACTCCCAGATGACAGCCAAAAGATTCTAGAGTCACTAAAGTCATTAGTTATGAGCAGAGTAATAAAAACCCCCGAAGTACAAGTGTTAGAATACAAAGGACAACAAATTGTTCTCAGACTTTTTGAAGTGCTTAGTTCCAATCCAGAAAGACTTCTACCTAGAAGTACATTTGACAAGTATATAATCGCTAAAAATAAAGAACGTGTGATTTGCGATTATATTTCAGGCATGACTGATAATTATGCCACAAAACTATATCATAAATTATTTACACCTAGTAACGGTTCTATTTTTGATAAACTTTAAATAACACAGCATTATTAATACCCATGAATTACTGCTATTGGTATTAGCACAGCCAATAGCAGTAAATAACACTATTTACAATGCTGTAGTTTATTTTTATGCATTCAGACAAATATATCTAATACTTAATATAAAAGCACACCATTACATTAATAGACTAACTTTCAATAAACACCCCACATAATATCATGAACAATATACTTAAAATTCTTACAAAAGACATGGACTGGGAAATAAAAGAGCAATGCGAAAGAAGATACCAAACATTGTTAAGCCAATTCAATTATTTAATTGCGACCCAAAATGAACACCTTATGTATTCCTTTAACAAAGGATGGTTTCCTGAAAAGTACCATATTTTGCTTTCATTAAACTCTTTTTTCCAAAGTGTTATTGGCCCATTAACTAGTTCTGCGCAGGGGATTTCCAACTTGGGCCTAGGAAGCAAAATTACAATAGCATATGGTAAAACTATAAAGTTCAACTCTAACCGGAATCTAATCATAAATGAAATGGCTACAGACTTTCATCACATCATAAATAAATTAGGCTTCAATTATTTTTTGTTAAATAAAAATAAAGCAAGTGATATTGTTTTTAGCGTCGCGAAGGACTTGAGAGATGAAGAACTCAACTAATGATTGGCTTACAACTACAGAGAAAATCATTACTGACTTTTCAAAAAAACACACGACAACATACAATAAAAAGAAAAGAGAGATTTCTGCATCATTCGAAATAGGTTGTTTCCACGCGTTACTACGCTTCTATGAGTCTCAAGGCTTTTCCCTTCACATAGAGAATTTGGTTAACAATGAATATAGATATCTTACTACTCCAAATGGAAACCCAAGTAACTTTTCTTACATCTCAGCCAGAGGTACAGATGGGGATTATGAAATACGACAACAAGTAAGAATCAAGTCTCATTTAGACAGTGATATTGCATTTTCACCAGACATTGTCGTTCTCAATAAAAACACTTTAATATCCAAATCAAAAGATATTGATTATGCTTCAGGTAAAAGACCTTTTTACTCTGTATGCAGCGAAGATGTTATAGCGGCTCATGAATGTAAGTCTATGATACCATTTCCAGAACTTCTTGTTTCATTCATTGGTATGTTCATAATTGCCCATCAATGGGCTAGCCATTTAAATGACGGAGAATCACCACTACATCATGATGGAGTTCATTTAGCACCAACAATGTTTGTTGGCGGTGCAGCCAGTGCATTACACCTAAGAATGATAACGTCCCTACAAAATGTCTATCCAATAAATATTATTGTTGGCTTACATCAAGGAACATGGGACTTAACAGGAAACCATAAAAAGATAAATAAATTGCTGTTCAATAAAAAAACAAACACTCCGATTATAGAGGAAATGCTCACTTTAGATTTAGATGATATTCCATTTTAGGTCGTTCCTTGGCACTGCTCTCCCCCTACGGCGTAATAAACAGTCGACCAGAAAGATAAAGCCACGGGCGGGCACAGTATTTGGTTCCCCCTGCAAACCGCCGAGTCGAGTTCAACTGGTCAGGAGCGCCATCATGGATGATGGCGCAGCCGCAGCCGGCACAGGGATGTGCCGTCTGCGGCGCTCCGTCCGACCCGTTGGATGAGAGGAGGGAACCCGCGAAGCGGGCGGTTTGCCGAGGGGAAGACTTTTGGTGTTATTTGCCAAAGAGAGCGGGTCTTTCAAAAGTCACTCGCCAAGCCGCGCAGCGGCGGCGAAACCCCTTCGAGAGCAGAGCCCTCGCCTCTTTTAGGCTGAAAGCCAAACCCTCGGCTTGCCCGCCAGACAGGCGAGCCAAAGAGGTTAGCCCCCTCACCCTAACCCTCTCCCGCAAGGGGAGAGAGGATCAGAGCGCAAGCCACCGAGGCTTAAGAGGTGTCGAGGGAAAATGCACAAACAAAAACCGCAGCCCTTGGGCTGCGGTTTTTTTATTGGCTCAACCTGTTGGCCTAGGCGCCAACAAGGCCACCGGCCTTAGGCACGGCGCCAGCTGGTCTTGCCGGCGCTGTCTTCCAGCACGATGCCCATCTCGGTGAGACGGGCTCTAGCGGCATCGGCCGCGGCCCAGTTCTTGTCGGCACGGGCCTGATTGCGCTGGGCGATCAGTTGCTCGATTTCGGCAACCTCTTCATCTGCTTCATCACCCTTGAGGAAAGCGTCCGGATCCTGCTGCAGGATGCCGAGCACGGCGCCCAGCTCGCGCAGGCGGGCGCCCAACGCGGCAGCAACGGCCATGTCTTCACCCTTCTGGCGGTTGATCTCGCGCACCAGGTCAAACAGGGCTGAGTAGGCTTCCGGGGTGTTGAAGTCGTCGTCCATCGCCTCCTTGAAGCGGGCCACCTGCTCGTCGCCACCGGCAGCGGCGGCCGCCGGCAGATCGCGCAGGGCGGTATACATCCGCTCCAGCGCGGCGCGGGCCTGCTTCAGGTTGTCTTCCGAATAGTTGAGCTGGCTGCGGTAGTGGCCAGACATCAGGAAGTAACGGACGGTTTCGGCGTCGTAGTGGGCCAAGACGTCACGGATGGTGAAGAAGTTGCCAAGGGACTTGGACATCTTCTCTTTGTCCACCATCACCATGCCGCTGTGCATCCAGGTGTTGACGTAGTCGCCACCGTGGGCGCAGCAGGACTGGGCTATCTCGTTCTCGTGGTGCGGGAACTGCAGATCGGAGCCGCCGCCGTGGATGTCGAAGTGGTTGCCAAGGTGCTTGGAGTTCATGGCGGAGCACTCGATGTGCCAGCCAGGACGGCCCGGGCCCCAGGGGCTGTCCCAGGTCGGCTCACCCGGCTTGGACATCTTCCACAGCACGAAGTCGAGCGGGTTGCGCTTGGCATCCACCACATCAACGCGAGCGCCGGCCTGCAGTTGCTCCAGATCCTGGCCGGAGAGCTTGCCGTAGTCGGCGTAGGAGTCGACGATGAACATCACATCGCCGTTGTCGGCCACGTAGGCGTGCTCTTTATCCAGCAGGGATTGCACCAGCTCGATGATCTCGCCGATGTGCTGGGTGGCACGCGGCTCGACGTCCGGGCGCACCATGCCGAGGGCATCGAAGTCGGCGTGCATGTCGCCGATCAGGCGCTCGGTCAGATCGTCACAGGTGACGCCGGTTTCGGCGGCGCGCTTGATGATCTTGTCGTCCACGTCGGTGACGTTGCGCACGTAGTTGAGCTGATAGCCGCTGTAGCGCAGGTAACGGGCGACGACGTCGAAGGCGACGAAGGTGCGGCCGTGGCCGATATGACAGTGATCGTAGATAGTGACGCCACACACATACATGCCCACCTTGCCCGGGTGGATAGGTTTGAATTCTTCTTTTTGACGAGTGAGTGTGTTGTATATCTTCAGCATCTTATGACCACTGCCTGTGAGTAAAATGGCCTGCCATTCTACCCGCATCGCGCGTAGAAAACGAGGCAGAAAACGTGCCGGATCAGGCGCACCATCTATGCCGCAGGGCCCTGATGGGCTAGAATTGCCACCACTTTATGCCATACACCTGCGGGCACCTCGTCGCCCGCACCAAATGAAAGGACATATCATGGTCACTCTGCACACCAATCACGGCGACATCACCCTCACCCTGAACGCTGAAAAAGCCCCGGAAACCGTGGCCAACTTCCTGCAATACTGCCGTGACGGTCACTACGACAACACCATCTTCCACCGCGTCATCGACGGCTTCATGATCCAGGGCGGCGGCTATGCCCCTGGCTTCGAAGAGAAAGACACCCGCGCCCCCATCAAGAACGAAGCGGCCAACGGCCTGTCCAACAAGGTCGGCACCATCGCCATGGCCCGCACCATGGAGCCGCACTCTGCCAGCGCCCAGTTCTTCATCAACGTGAACAACAACGACTTCCTCGACTTCAAATCCGCCACCACCCAGGGCTTCGGCTACTGCGTGTTCGGTGAAGTGACCGCCGGCATGGACGTGGTCAACAAGATCAAGGGCGTCAAGACCGGCAACTACGGCCGCATCCACCAGGACGTGCCGACCGAAGACGTGGTGATCACCAAGGTGACCCTTGCCGAGTGATCTCTGCCTTCTGCGAGATGAACTGACTGCGGCCCCGGCCGCAGTTTTTCCATCTGCGAAGGCCGGCCCCATCGACTGGCGCCGTCTCGATTACCTGGCCCACGGCAACCCGCGCCAACGCTCGGCCCATGCCCTGCTCACGGCCGGGGTGCGGAATGCGCTGGCAGCGCAGTGCAGCGATCTGGCGCTGGTGAGCACGGTCGCCATCGGGCTCGACCGCCCCGGCAGCGATCTCGACATCGTCTGCCAGCATCCGGAGCCGGCCACGTTTGCCGCGGCGCTGGCAAGCCAAGGCTGGCGGGTTGCGCAAAAGGGCGCTGACATCTGGCTCGCCGAGCAGACCCTCACCGGCGCCGATGCCCACCCTTGGCCCCTTGAGCTCTACCTCACCCCAGAACCCCTCGAGCGCCTCAACGGCTGGCGCCACCTCAGCCTGATGGCTGCGCTGCTTGAGCAGTTCGGCGCGGCGTTTTATCACCAAGTGCTGCGCCTGCGCCTTGATGAAGGGCTCAAAGGGGAAGCGGCCATCTGCCACTTGCTGGGCCTTGCCGGCGACCCGTATGCCGCGCTGCTCACCCTGGAGGGCGGCGAGCTTGCCTCACTGGCGTGGCAGCCGAGGGCGACGGGCACCCACTTCACTGCTAACTCCAATACCAATACCAGTTCCACTTCCAGCCACCTCGACAGGGCCCAGCGCACTTTCTCATGAGCACCCTTTTTATCAGCGACATTCACCTGTGTGCCCAGCGGCCCGACATGACCGCCGCCCTGGTGCGCTTTCTGGCGCACGACGCCCCCGGTGCCGATGCCCTCTACGTGTTGGGCGATCTGTTTGAATTCTGGATTGGCGACGACGATCCCAATCCCCTCCACGGCGAGGTGGCCGACGCCTTTGCGGCCCTGAGCCAGCAGGGGGTGCCGCTCTACTTCATTCACGGCAACCGCGACTTCTTGCTGGGCCAGACCTTTGCCAAGCGCGCCGGCATGACCCTGCTGGGGGATCCCTGCGTCATCGAGCTCTACGGCGAGCGGGTGGTGCTGAGCCACGGCGATCTGCTCTGCACCCTGGATGAGGGCTACCAGAAGTTTCGCCGCATCACCCAGCTCAAGTGGCTGCGCTGGCTGTTCCTGCGCCTGCCGCTCGCGCGCCGCCAGGCCATCGCCCACAAGATGCGTGGCCAGAGCCAGATGGAAAATGCCCACAAGAGCCAGACCATCATGGACGTGACCCCGGCGGCGGTGGACGAGATGCTGCGCCAGCACGACTGCCGGATGATGATCCACGGCCACACCCACAGGCCCGCCATCCACGACTTCAACCTCGACGGCGCGCCTGCTCGGCGCATAGTGCTGGGGGACTGGTTCGAGCAGGGCTCGGTGCTGATCTGCCGCCCCGGCGAGCAGCGCCTCGAGCAACGCGCGCTGATCTGAATTAGCCGGCTGGCTGGCGGCAATAAAAAAGGCGGGAAGATCCCGCCTTTTGTTTGCCTGCGATCTACCTCTATAACGGCTACATCACCGTCATCTGCCCCGCGTAGAGGATGAAGTAGCGCAGCAGCAATATCCCCACCAGGCTCAGGCTGCAGATAAGCGCCAGCCGGGCCGGTTGATGAGCCTTGGCCGGACTGCCCACCAGCCCCAGCAGCTGGGGCAGCAGGATCCCCAGCCCGATGACCCCGAACCAGAACACCTGGGACCAGAAGCCGCCGCCAATGGCCGCCCACATCGCCGCTTCCCGCTGGCCGCCACCAAAATAGAGGCCGGTGAAGAAGCAGAGCAGCAGGAACAGCTCGATGGCGACGATGGGCCGCTCGAAGCGGTGCACGAAGCTCACCCCACGGCTGTGGCCATTCTCCCGAAACAGGGTGACTGCCAGCAGGATAGTGGAAGCCACCCCCGAGCTGATGCCGGAGACCAGAAACAGCGCCGGCAGGATCGGGTTGTTGAGCATGGGGTAGGTCTTGAGGGCTGAAAGCAAAAAGCCGGTGTAGGCACCCAGCAGCACGGCCAGCAGCAACAACAGCGGCGCCAGCAGCCGCTCGATACGGGCGAGCCAGCCTATCAGGCCATCCACAAAGGCGAGCTTGTCGGCCAGCAGCCGTCGGCGCAGGGCCTCGATCTCGGCTCTGAACACCACCGCCAGCCAGGCGAACAGCACCGCCATGTAGATCTGGAACAGCATGACCCCCATCGACATCACGGAGTCGAACTGGTAGTGGAACATCAGCTTCCAGAAGGTCCAGGGGCGGGCCAGGTGGAAGATGAGGATGAGCAGCCCCAGGATCACCGAGACCGGCGCCAGAATGGCAGTCGCCTTGATGATGCCGCTCTCGCTGCCGGCTCCCTGTCGGCGCAGCAGCACCGAGAGGGTGGCCGAGCCTGCCGAGATGCCGAGCAGGAACAGGTAGATGGCGATGGGGCCATCCCACACCAGCGAGTCGAAGTGAAACGCATCATGCCACATGGTGCCTCCCTCCTGTCAGCCGGTCTGCGTCATACGGATGAGATGGGATCATGACTTCACCTCCCCTTTCGGCACCCGGTACATCTTGGGCGAAGTACCGAGGAACTGCTTGTAGCGATAGGTGGTCTCCTGCACCAGCCGCCGGCTGATGGGGCTGTTGGGATCGTCCAGATTGCCGAACACCAGCGCCTTGGTCGGGCAGGCTTCGACACAGGCCGGCTGCTTGCCCGCCGCCAGATTGGTCTTGCGGCAGAAGTCGCACTTGTCGGCAACCCGGGTGACCGGGTTGATGAAGCGCACCTGATAGGGGCAGGCGGCCAGGCAATAGCGACAGCCGACGCAGAGGTCGGGGTTGATGTCGACGATGCCATCCTCCGCCCGGATGTGAGAGGCGCCGGTCGGGCAGACGTGCACGCAGGGGGCGTTGTCGCAGTGCTGGCAGGATTTGCGAAAGAAGCGGTACTCCTGCGCCGGATACTCCCCCACCGGGCCGCTGCGCAGGATCTGCAGGCGGGCCACTCCTGCCGGCACCTGATTCACCTCGCGGCAGGCGTCCATGCAGGCGGTGCAGCCGATGCAGGCCGTCTCGTCGTGGATCATGCCGTAGCGCACGCCCTTGATGGTCATGCTGTTGGCCAGGGCGCGCGGGGCCCCCGTCAGCAGGATCAGGGCGCCGGCGCTCATGCCCACCATGAAGTCGCGGCGGGTCGTGTTCATGAGCCCTCCTTGACGGCGCCGCCCAGATCGGCCTCGTGCTGCTTGCGGTGACAGTCGACGCACAGCTTGATGCGCGACTTCTCGGGGATCCCCACCATGGGCTCCTTGGCCGGGTGCAGCTGGTGACAGCTGGTGCAGCTGATCCGGGTGGCATGCACGTCGTGGGCCCACAGGGCCTTGCGCAAATCGTCCGGCTCATGGCAGCTCATGCAGACGCCGTTCTGCTGGCTCAGCGGGAAGGCGTCATTGCCAAAGCGCATCACATCGACCATGCCGCCGCGCTGTTTACGGTGATCGGCCGACGCATTGCCGTGGCAGTTGGTGCAGGTGACCTGCTCCCCCGTGTTGGGGTTGGTGACCTGACCATGCTTGCCGTGCATCCCCTCCTCCCCGTCGTGGCACTTCTCGCACTTGGCGAAACGGGCCGCGGCCTTCTTGGCGGCGGCTTTCTTCTTTTCCGCCTTGGCCTGCCGTTCAGCCAGGGTGGGTTGCTCTGCCTGCTCGGCACTGGATGTGGCACTCGGCGCCGCTGGCGTGACATCGGCTGCCTGCGCGCTGGCCAGCGCCAGCTGACCCGCCCCCAGGGCGAAGGAGGCGAGCAGCAGCCACTTGATGATCTTTTTCATAGGAAACTCCGAAACGGTGGCACCCGAAGGGTGCCGTCTGCCCGCCTGGCAACCAAAAGGAGCTGGTGACAGCTCCTTTGACGGTCATGAACACGAGACCACACCCCGTCAGAAGCGGGGTGGCTGCGTCAACGGGAGGGGCAGCGACGTTACTGCTGACTTGCGTAGTACTCGGCCAGCGCCTTGAGGTCGGCATCGCTCATGGCGATGATGGCCTTGTTCATCTTCTCGTCGTTGCTGCGCTTGCCGGCCTTGAACTCCTGCAGGGAGGTCAGCAGGTAGCCCTTGGGCTGACCGGCGAGGATGGAGGCCTCGTCTTCGGCCACCGAGCCGCCTTCGGAGTGGCACTTCTTGCAGCCGGAATCGTCGTGCAGTTTCTGACCCGCCTTGGCCAGCGCCGCATCGAACGGCTGCTTCATCGGCTTGTAGGGCAGCTCGGCATAGTGCGCCGCCAACTCGTCGATCTGCTCGTCGCTAAGGCCCTTAACAATGTCGGTCATGTTCCCCTTCTTGCTGGTATCACCGGTGACATGATTAACGGTCTTGGCCGGCCGGCCGTCCAGGTAGGTGCGCATCTGCTCGGCAAGATTTGATTCTGCCAGCCCTGCAATAGTCGGAATATCGTTCTGGGTACTGATCCCCTGATTTCCATGACATGAGTTACATGTATCCACCAATGAGTCCAGGCTGGCATGTGCAGTGCCAATAGAGCCCAAAAGCAACGACAGTCCCAGTATTTCCAGCTTCACACTGCGTTTCATTTCTTATCCCTCTTCCAGAAAAGGTCTATAAACCCCAGTAAAAACAGACATTTTTATACTCAAGGTTGATTTTCGATCCGTTTTTGAGACTTAGATCAACGCCATCTAATATATAAACCTTACAATTAAGATGGAAATGATTTATACCGTATTTAGTCCTCTTTTGACCCTTAAGTGGTATCTTTTTGGGAATTTTTTGAGCTGGCTCATATATGGAACAATAAGTCCGATAAAAAAGGATAAAACAATGAAATACTGGAAAGTATTGGTGGCTGCAGCAATGGTGTTCACCCTCTCCTCCTGTGGGGGCGGCGGTGATGGCAATGACCAGACGGAGCCACCTCCCCCTCCTCCGGGAACCCCAGATTCACTGGTGATCTCGGCCTCCACCCCACAACTTGGCGAGAGCGGTCAGCTCTCGGTGCAATTCAAGGTAACCGACAAGCAAGGCAAGGGTTATGAGCTGGGAACCACCCTTCCCTCCTTCACCCTGGCCAAGGTGATCCCCGGCCGCGACGCCAAACGGGAAGACCCTGTCATCTGGAAGAGCTTCATCTACAGCACCAAGAACAACCGGCCCACCGGCGAGAACGGCGGCAAGCTGGAAGCCCTTGGCAATGGCCAGTACCGCTATACCTTCTCCTTCAATGCCACCACGGTGCGCGACCCTTATCCGAGCGATTCGCAGGACAACAACGGCTTGATCCGCTGGGATGAGGCAGCGACCCACCGCCTCGGCATCTACTTTGGCGGCAGCAACGGCATTCCGGTCACCGACTACGTGCTGGACTGGGTACCGGCCGGCACGCCGCCACTGCTGACCCGCGACATCCTGGAGCAGCAGAGCTGCGACAGCTGCCACATGAAGCAGCCGATCCACCACAGCAACCGGGCCGATCCCAAGCTCTGCGTCACCTGCCACAACGAGAGCGTGCCCGGCAGCGGACGGGGCGATCTGACCACCCTGGTGCACAAGCTGCACGGCAACCTGGATGCCACCGCCACCAAGCTGGTGAGCCACTTCCCGCAGGATCCGCGCAACTGCGACACCTGCCACAAGGGCGTCACCCCGACCACCCCGGATGCCAACAACTGGCAACACGCCCAGGAGAAACCCTGCGGTGCCTGCCACGCGGACTCCACCACGGCGACCGGCTACGTCAGCCACATCAACGGCAAGATCAACAGCGGCACCCTCTGTACCCAGTGCCACGCCGAGACCCCCGGCAACACCAAGTCTCCCAGCAGCGTGCACATGGGCTACCTCGCCAACGAGGCAGCCGGTCGCGACAAGCTGGTGTTCAAGTTTGACGACGTGCGCTACGCCGCGCCCAACATCGAGGTCGAGCTGACCGTGACCGCCAACGGCACGCCGGTCGAGACCATGGACGGGGTGCTCAAGTACATCAAGTACGGCGATCTGGCCAAGGCTCCCTACGTGCTGGTCAACTGGGATCAGGGCAGCGGCTTCGAGCTGGGCTACACCAACCCGCAGACCTTCGTCGCCGGCAACAAGATCGACTTCACCAAGTGTGAAAGCCAGGGCGGCGGCAGCTTCCTGTGTCGCAAAGAGGTGGGTAACGAGGTGACCGGCACCCTGGCGGCCACGGTCGCCGAGCTGCAGGTGTGCGTGGCCCGCAAGGCGGATCGCAACGGTGCCTTCGCCGCCGGGGATCTGCTCCCCTGCAGCAGCACCGCCAGCGCCCTCTCCTACGTGGCCATCAACCCGGTCAAGGCCTACTTCCGGGTCGAAGGCGGGGTCGACGGCAGCTATGTGCTCAAGGCAGGCGCGGATCTGGCCTCCTGCAACGGCTGTCACAAGGATCTGGCTGTCCACACCGAGGGCAACGCGGGCTCGGCCCACGCCTCCAAGGACTTCGCCCAGTGCACCAGCTGTCACAACGCCACCCGCACCTCCTTCTATGCGGGTGTGCCGGGGGATCTGAAGTACCACGTGCACTCCTTCCACGCCTTCGGCTCCCATCGCAGCGGTGATGCCACCTTCCCGGGCAAGCTGAACAACTGCGAGTCCTGCCACACCAAGGGTCAGTACAACCTGCCCAACCAGCAGAACGAACGACCCTCGCTGGTGGCGACCACGGCGGACAACAAGCAGCCCAAGTTCTTCAGTCCGACCCTGGTGGTCTGCGCCAGCTGCCACCTCAAGTCACCACTGGGACTGGTCAAGCCGGACAACCCGGTCGCCGGGGATGAGTGGGCCACCCACATGAAGAACAACGGCGCCATCTTTGGTGCAGAGACGATAGAGGCCGCCACCGGAGTTGAACAGTGCGCGTCCTGCCATGCCGTCGGGCAGGAGCAGGGCGTCGACAAGGTTCACAAGGTGTATGACTTCCGTTGAGACCACCAGGCCAGGGGGATGCCTCCCCCCGGCCCTTTGCCGTTGAAGGACACGATATGAAAAGAATCACCCCGCAGTGGCTCCTGGCGGGTTTGCTGGCACTCGGTTGCCTGCCGGTCTGGGCCAAGAGCGATGCCCAGCCGGCGGCCGATGCCGATCCGCGCCTGCAGGTCGAGGCCACCCTCGACCAGAAATTCGACCAGGGCAAATACTCCCCCAAGGGGGCCGATACCTGCCTCAAGTGCCACGATGCCGACTCGCGCAAGCCCGCCACCGGCATCTTCCACAATGTGCACGGCAACCTCGGCAACCAGAACGGGCCGATGGCCGACAAGCAGTGTGAAGCCTGCCACGGCCCCGCCGGCAACCACCCGCGCAATCCCCGCAAGGGGCAGAAGCGTGAACCCATGATCACCTTCGGCCCCGATTCGCCGGTCCCGGTGGAGAAGCAGAACAGCGTCTGCCTCTCCTGCCACACCGATACCCAGCGGATGGGCTGGCATGCCAGCGCTCACGCGGTGGAGGATATCTCCTGTACCAGCTGCCACAGCCTGCACCAGGCCAAGGATCCGGTGATGGACAGCAAGCTGCAGGTGGAGACCTGTACCAACTGCCACGCCCAGCAAAAAGCCGATCTGCACAAGCGCACCAGCCACCCCATTCTCAATGGCGAGCTGCCCTGCTCCAGTTGTCACAACCCGCACCAGTCGCAGAACGAGGCCAGTCTCAAGCAGCCCAGCCTCAACGAGAGCTGCTACGAGTGCCACGCCGAGAAACGGGGCCCCTTCCTGTGGGAACACGAGCCGGTGACCGAGGATTGCTCCCTCTGCCACAGCCCGCACGGCTCCATCAACCAGGCGCTGCTCAACAAGCGGGTGCCCCAGCTGTGTCAAGAGTGCCACAGCGTGCCCCATGCCAACGTCTCCATCCCCGAGGGGGATCTCAAGGTGCGTGGCGGCAGTTGCCTGAACTGTCATAACCAGATCCACGGGACCAACCATCCCAACGGTCAATCACTGCGGCGCTGAGGAGAGAAGTCATGAAATACTCAACACTTTGGCTCTCCCTGCTGGCGGTCTGCTCGGCCCAGGCGGCCGAAGAGCCGCTGGCAGTCGGGGATTACGCCCTGCAGCAGAGCAAACCGGCCAAGACCGAACGCTGGAGCTGCAAGTCCTGCGAGCGCGATGAGGGCTGGTTTGGCGAGGTGGGGCTGGGTGCCGGCTATGCCAACGACGATGGCGCCACCCGCTTTCGCAACTGGGTTCCCAGCCAGCAGGACAGCGGCATGCTCGGCATCTTCAACGCCGACCTGCAATATCGGGGAGAAGGTTCCCGCTACGGCAGCCTGGAGGTGAAAAACCTCGGCATGGAGCGCTTCAGCCTGGCGACCGAACAGGGCCACTACGACGGCATGCGCGCCCGACTGGGCTACTCGGAATCCCCCTTCTACTGGAGCAGCCACGGCCGCAGCGTCTATCAGCCGGGCGAGAGCCCGCTGACCCAGGGGTCGCTGGCCGAGTTCGACAAGGAGGTGGTGCGCAAGAAGCTGACCGCCGGGCTCGCCTACACCCCGAAGAGCCCGTGGCGCCCCTACGCCGACTTTTCTCATGAGAAAAAAGAGGCCACCCTCGCCTACTACCAGTCGAGCGTGCCTGGCATCGGCAGCGGGCCAGGCCTCTTGCCCAAGCCCGTCGACGGCAGCTCGACCACCCTGGTCAAGAGCGGCGTCAGCTACCTGGGAGAAGGCTGGCTGGTCGATCTCGCCTACAACGGCTCCCTCTACCGTACCGATGACACGGCGCTCTACTATGGCAGCGTCGCCGACCCTTACGCCAACGAGCGCGCCTACGAGCCGGACAACAACTTCCACCAGCTGAGCCTATCCGGCCAGTACAACTGGGATCGGCAGAGCCTGACCGGCCGCGTGCTCACCAGCCAGGCCACCTCCAACGGCAGCCTGACCGCGTTTCGCAACGCCCCCATCACCCAGGATGACTTCCACGGCGAGGTCAGCACCCTGCAGGCCGATGCCAAGTGGGTAGGCCGTTTTGGCCGGGATCTCACCCTGCGCGCCGGCGGCGAGTATCGGGACCGCAAGGACAAGTCCGATGAATACGCGGTGGTCGGCAAGCAGCGCGGCAAGAGCGATCGCACCCGCAGCAAGGCGGATCTGGCGGCCGACTACCGACTCAGCCGCTCGGTCAAGCTCACCACCGGCTATCAGTACAAGGCCGATCAGCGCGAACAGGCCGACCGGCAGGATACCGATGAGCACACCCTGTTCCTCAAGGGGCGCTACCGCCCGGCCGGGGCGCTGCAACTGGGCGGCAAGCTCGCCTGGAGCACCCGCGACGGCTCGGACTGGCGCCACGACAGTGCCGGTGGCAACGGCAGCCCGACCCTGCGCCAGTTCTATCTGGCGGACAGGGACAGGGTCGAACTCAGGGGGGATCTCGGCTATCAGTTCAGCGAGGGGATGGATGCCCGCCTCGAAGGGTGGTGGGCCAGGGATGACTACAAGGAGCCGGACATAGGGCGCAGCGAGGGCAAGGATTATGGCATCGACCTGACCCTCAACCAGCAGTTCGACGACAACCTGAGCGGCCACCTGTTCAGCAACCTGCAGTGGATCACCTCCAGCCAGAACCATGCCTACACAGGCGCACCGGACTGGGATCCCTACAGCACGGCGGTGCGCGACGAGATCACCACCCTCGGGCTCGGGCTCACCCAGAAGAAGGCGTTTGACCGGGATCTCGAGCTCGGGCTCGATTACAGCTTCGCCTATGGCCGCGGCAAGACCGACGCCAGCAAGGGCTATGACTACCCGGATCTGACCAGCAAGCAGCACCGGCTGGAAGGCTACGCCCTCTATCAGCTGACCAAGCAGCATTCGCTGCGCTGGGATGTGCGCTACGAATACTTCCAGGACGTGGATTACCTCTACACCGGCGAAGAGCGCAACCTCGGCAACCTGAACCAGGACTACAACGGCTACTTCACCGCCGTCTCCTGGCTCTACAAGTTCTAAAGGCGCGATTGCGCGCCGTACAAGGGCAGACACCCTGTGTTGTCAGCCCAAGCATAAAGAGGGGAGCCCAGACTCCCCTCTTTCATCATCTCGTCTTTGTTCTCTTGATTGCCCCTTCACTCTGTCGGGCTCGACATGGCATCAGCCGGTATAAGTCGGCTCCAGCGCATAGTGCTTGAAGCAGGCCTCCAGCTGGCTGCGCGCCTGCGGTGCCACCTCGATGAACTCCAGCCCGTATACCTCGCCCTCTTCCGCCTGACGGGACCACATCACCCTGGCCTTGATCGTCAGCGGCGTCTGGTTGCGATACAGATCGATGGAGGGCTTGGGGGTGTAGATCTTGAGCTCCACCTCGGCGCGCTTGTCCAGAGCCAGGGGCTGTACCGTGCGCAGTCGCAGGCCGGTGACGCTGAAATCCTCGGTGATCGACTCATGGAACCCACCCCCGGCCTGTACCTTCACCATCATGTGCTGGTACATGCGCGGCGCCCGCCGCAGCTCATGATCGCTGCGATCCGCCCCGCTCTCGGCCTCGAAGCGGAACTGCTCCATGATGTCGCGCAGCTGGCTCGACTCCTGATAGAGGGTGCGGCTGATGATCCCGGTGGTCTGCACCTTCTCGGTGTTCTCCGCGAGCGCATGCAGCAGGTCGTGCAGGTGGGCATTGAGCGAGGAGAGCTTGCCCATCTGCTCGTCGCTGGTGCCGCGGATCTGATCCGCCGCGCCGACGCTGCGCTCGATCTCTGTCATCAGGCCGTTGATGGACTGGCTCGCCTCGTGCGCTTTGTCCATGGTCAGGTGAGTGCGGGCGATGACGCTCTTCACCGAGGTCTCGTTCTCGCCGATGAGCCGGCTCAGGGTCGTGACGATCTCGTTGATCTCCTTGGTGGCCTGACCGGCATTGTTGGCCAGCTTGCGCACCTCGTCGGCCACCACCGCAAAGCCGCGGCCATACTCCCCGGCCCTGGCCGCCTCGATGGCGGCGTTGAGGGCCAGCAGGTTGGTCTGCTCGGTGATGGCGGTGATGGACTGGGTGATCACCTGAATGCGCTGGCTCGCCTCGCTCAGCTGACGGGTCTTCTGTTCCGCCTGCTGCGCCTCGGTCACGGCGTGGCGCATCTCTTCGATGTTTTCACTCATCACCCGGGTGCTGCGATGGGCGCTCTGATAGGCCAGCTCCGCCTGCTGCCCCACCTGGCTTGCCAGGCCGGAAACCGCCTCGGCCGCGCAGGAGAGGTCATTGCTGGCGCGGGTCACTTCCGTCGAGTGGTGCTGCTCCAGCTGGGATGCGTCGGTGATGGTTCTCGAGATATCGGAGATCTGATAGGAGGACTGGGCCAGCTGCCGGGTCCGCAGGTCTATCTGGCGCATGTGGCGACTGAGCTGCGCCGCCATCAGCCGCATGGCCCCGAGCACGCTGTGATTGTCTGCCGAACGGGTCTGGATGGCGACGGTGAGGTTGCCCGCCGCAATCTCGGCGGCCACCCGCGCGGCATAATCCGGCTCACCGCCCAGGGTGCGCATCAGGTGACGGTACTGAATAAAATAGGCCAGCGCCACGAACAACAGGGAGACCAGCCCGGCCACCAACCCCATCAGCAGGGCCAGCGCCTTGGCCTCGTCACGGCTGGCCACGGCACGGGTGATCCGGCTGTCCAGCTGATGATTGATGCGCTCAAGCCGCTCGTTGATGTTTATCACCATGTGATCAAAGCCACCCTGGCTGCTCATCATCAGGTTGCCCGCCGCCTGACCCTGGCGACTGTAGGTATCCACCATGACAACCCCTTTCTCATACAGCCCCTTGACCGTCTCCTGCATCGGCAGCAGCTCGTCGCTCAAGTCCGGCAGGCTGCGCATCAGGGTATTGAGATTCTGCAAGGCGGTATCGCGAAACGTGGCCGCCTCGGCGAGGCCCTCTTCCGTGTTGCCGGTCACCGCCGCATCTGTGATGAACTGCTGGATCTGCACCAGGTCATAGCGCGTCTCCTTGAAGATGAGGTGAGCCTGATTGAAACGCTCGACCTTCTCCTGTGCGCGCAGCTGGGCCTGGCTGCTCCACAAGGAGACGATGGATGCCACGATCAGCGGCACCGCCACCAGGATCCCCCCCAGGATCATCATCCGTTTGACCGAATGCCTTCCTCGGGGCGCATGCGACACTGCATGTGCCTCGGTCTGGTCGAAGGCGGTGTCCTGCAAGAGTCCTTGTGCAGTAGCCATGGCATCACCTCATCCTGGTAGCAGAGCGTCATTGGGCCATCGCAGCAAGGCATTCAGCTGCAAAGAGCCGATCCGTTTTGTCGACTCAAGCAAAACCCAAGCCAGAAAAAATGGCCTGGTTTTCCCCCTCTTCCGCCCCCAATGCGGGCAACTTGCCACAAGGCCCGCCCAAGGCGAGCAAAACGCGATGCAAACTGCAATAAAAGCGGTATTTTCTGCTCGAGCAGCCCCCTCGGACCACCACGCCTTGCCCTGATCGACCCATCCCCCCTTTATCATGCCCGGCTCACAGACACGGCCTCCCGGCCTGGGGTGAGCCGCCGCCAACGCCCGGCCATATTGACGATCAGCACACTATTGCCAGGTACTCAGCTCAGGGGTCAACACCATCCGTTGGCGCACCATGGCGTATTAGGCCTGGTTTTTGTATGGAGTAGCCCGAGTCAGTGGTCGGCGGGTGTTGCACTCACAAGCGGAGCCTTATGCCTGCAAGGTGTAAGAGGTGGATTGAAGGCTCATTGAATGATTTGACCTGGTTGGGGAGTTTCTATGTTCAACGCAAAACTCAAGAACGAGCTGGCAGCAGAAAGAGCAAGGGCCTTGCAGAGCGAGGCGCTGAACCACGCCATGCATGGTCACCTGCCGATGATCGAATTCACCCCCGAGGGCCATATCCTCGATGCCAGCCCGCTGTTTCTCAGCACCGTCGGCTACAGCCTCAAGGAGATCGTGGGGCAGCACCATGCCATCTTCTGTCGAAAAGAGGACTCTGGCTCCCCCTCCTATCGGGAATTCTGGAGGAAGCTGGCCAATGGCCACAGCCAGCAGGGCACCTTCCAGCGAGTCGGCAAACACGGCCAGGAAATCTGGCTGGAAGCAACCTACTTCCCGGTCAGCCAGGATGGCAAGGTCAACAAAGTCGTTAAAATCGCCTCCGACGTGACCTTGCAACATGACCTGCTCATGACGCAGAAAGCGATATTCGAAGCGCTGGATCGCTCCCTTGCGGTCATCGAGTTTGAGCCAACTGGCGTCATCATCAACGCCAACCGCAATTTTCTCGACACCATGGGCTATCGACTCGATGAAATAAAAGGTCGTCAGCATCGTATGTTCTGTGATGAGTTGTTTTATCGGGAACACCCCGATTTCTGGCAGGAACTGGCTCAGGGAACCTTCAAATCGGGGCGCTTTCAGCGCTTTGACAAGCAAGGTCATGAAATCTGGCTGGAAGCGACCTACAACGCAGTGCGGGGTAGCCATGGCAAGGTGATCAAGGTCATCAAGTTTGCCTCCAACATCACCTCGCAAATCAAAAAAGATCAGGCCGTGCAAAATGTAGCCAAAGTGGCCAACGAAACCTCCGTCACCACCAAGGCTTCCGCCATCAAGGGTGAGGACATGCTGACCACCGTCGTCTCCACCTCGGACAACATCGTCACCCAGATGGAAAATGCCAGTACGCTGATGAACAAGCTGCATGCCCAATCCCAAAATATCACCGCCATCGTTTCAACCATCAGCAGCATTGCAGATCAGACCAACCTGCTGGCACTCAACGCCGCCATCGAAGCCGCGCGAGCCGGTGAACAAGGCAGAGGCTTTGCCGTCGTGGCTGATGAAGTTCGTCAGCTGGCGGCAAGAACCTCTCAATCCACCAACGAGATAGCGAGCGTGGTCAGCCAGAACCAGCAGCTTACCCATCAGGTCAGCGAACAGATCCAGTCCGCAGCAGATGGTGCCATCCATGGACAAAGGCAGATCGATGACGTCGCGAAAGTGATGCAAGAGATAAGGAATGGCGCCGAAGAAGTGTCGACCATCATCTCGGAACTCTAGAGAAAGCAGCGAGGGTCACCTTAGGAGCTCAACCCTCTAGTAAACGAGAAACAGGCTGCTCACCCAGGTGGTGCACGACCTCACCAACCAGGGTTACACCAACCGCCTCCAGCTCGAGGTGAAACTCGACGAGCTACCGGAATAAATCTGTGTGGGTCAAATGTGGACACTGGGAGAAAACAAAAAGGCCGCTATTGCTAGCGGCCTTAGTAAGTCTTTTATTTTAATGGTGCCCGAGGCCGGAATCGAACCGGCACGACGCGAACTTAGAGGGATTTTAAATCTGATTTGGCCCTATGAGAAAACATATCACCTACATAAAAATCAAAGAGTTAGTGAACCAGTGATGACCAAAAATGACCACCTATTTAAAATTATTTCACCACTCTGTCGCCACTTTTTCTCATGCTAAAAGCATGGGGCAAGATTCACGCCTATCGTGCCGAGTCTCAACCGCCTCTTTACACATACCACATTAACAGAATGTATAAATAAACGGTTGAGAGCAATCACCATTAACAATCACTTTATCAAAGCAGTTGACAGGCTTTGATATTTCCCCCTAATGAAAATGGACACGTTCGAACCATATTTAATAAAATGCTTCTCACATAAATGCCAAGATAAATATCCAAGAGCAATAGACACAAACAGTGATGATATTTGATTAAACCAAACACCATGGGCACTAAAATAGTGGGCCATCACTTGTTGAACTGGAAAACCCCACAGGTAAACACCATAAGAAATATCAGCTTTTGGTTTTAATTTCAAGATAAAATCTCTTGATGAAGCATAAAGTATAAACAAGAAAATAGATGCATATGCAAAATATGATGAGTAAATAGTACCTCGCAGCACAATATAAAGCACTGCGAATCCAAGACAAGGTGCAAAGCGTATTGCTATCAGCTCTTTATTAAGAGCAAGCATTGCGCCGAATGCAAAGCATGGCGCTAAAAAATCCACCTCATGATTTGGCACAACCCAAGGAAACAACATTCTTGAGCTCAAGAATGGCTCAATCAAAATAACCAAGAATATGGCTACACTAAGTTTCTTTGAGCTCAGAACCCCAACTGCATACAGCGCAAACAACAAGATATATGCAAACACTTCATAGGGTATTGTCCACAACGATCCATTTACCGTATTCGGATATGGATTATCCACAAAAACACCTGGAAGAGTAAACTGAATATTCATTCCAGCAATTTTTAATACATAATCATATACCTCTTTCTGGTGGAAGTAATCCACAAGTGATAAAGAGGTAAGCATCGGACCTATCACAAAGGCTGTCACTATACTTGACAGGATTAGAGCTGGCCAAATTCTGAAAAAACGAGATATAACAAAACGAAGTAAATCACCATTATTTAATAGTGAGTTAGTAACTACCAAGCCACTAAGAAAGAAAAAAACTTTCACTGCTATTGAACCAGAATAGTCAACCTGCATTAGGCGACCTATAATATCGGACTTTCCTAGTTCAGGAGATATAGCATAAGCATGGCCATAGATAACCATACTTGCGGCAATAACTCTAAAGATATCTATGTTATTGTTTTCTTTCCTTAACAGTTCAGATAATTTCAATTCCTCCCCCTTAAAATAACAAATATGTAAAAAATGAGAAATCTATATGAGCCCCCTTGATGCCCAACAGACTGCAGATTGTGACAGCTTATCTTGTGTGGCTCAGTCGTTTACTGACTCATTTAGCGACATATGATCTAATCCTTCTACCCAGAAGTACAGAAGAAAGCCTCATAACAATCAAAATCAGCTGAGGCCACAGACACTCAAAGGATTCAGCCTGTAGTGGTCAACTAAATCCGGACACTTGATTAAGCCGATCCTCGGCCTCTGCTGGCGGTATCCCGTCATTGTGTTGATGTGGACGCCGCCAGTTGTAGTAATCCATCAGGTAATAACTGCTATCCCGCTCCGCTTCCCGCAGGCTCACGGATCCCGTCGCAGGAAGCCACTCTGACTTCAGGCTTCTGAACAACCGCTCTATCCGGGCGTTATCCCAGCAGTTTCCACGCTGGGTCATGCCATAGCGCCACAGTCGTTGCCGAAATGCCCGGCTGCCATATTGGCTGCCCTGGTCGGAGTGAAACAGCACACCGGATGCGCAACCCCGCTGCTGATAGGCCATCTCCAGTGCTTTGATTGCCAGCTCTGCATCAGGCTTGTCAGACATCGCCCAGCCCACGACTCGCCGGGTATGAAGGTCAAGCACCACTGCTAAGTAATGCCAACGAGCACTTGTCCAGACGTAGGTGATATCGCTACACCACACCTGATTGGGTTGCGGAACATCAAATTCGCGGGCCAGCAGATTCGGAATATCCGGTCGTTCAGAGCATGCAACCTTATAACGGTGTGCGCCCGGCTGTTTGGATGCCAGCCCGGCTTCCTTCATCAGGTTACGGACTTTGAATCGGCCAATCTGATACCCCAGCTCTTGCATCATCGACATCAAGGCACGGCTGCCTGCGGAATCCCGGCTCTCTTTGAACAAACGGCGCAACTCGCTTCGTTGTTTCATCCGCTCACGGTTAATCGTCCGCTTGCGGGCTAAATAGCCGTAAAAACAGGACTTGGGAACATCAAAAGCGCAGCAGACCAGGGTGATGGGGGCTTGCTCCCTTAATCGATCTATCAGCGCGTACGTGTGAACTCGTCCGCCATCAAGAGAGCTGTAGCCTTTTTTAGAATGGCTTTTTCACGTTCAAGTCGGTTGATGCGGGCTTCCAGTTCCTGGATTTTCTACTGCTCTGGGGTCAGAGCCTTGCTGATAGGAGTGGTGCCAATTCGTTCGGATTGAAGCTGCTGAACCCATCGACGAAGCACGGTTTCGCCAACATCCAGTGAACGGCTGGCTTCGGAGACGGAATAGCCTTGGTCGAGCACCAAGGATGCGGCTTCGAGTTTGAATTCAGCAGTAAATGAGCGACGTAGTCTTGTCATTGAACACCTCTGATCATGGTGGCGACTGTACCACCTAAAATGGTGTCCGGGATGATTAGACCACTACAGTTGGGACGAAGCGCAGGTTGTTCGCAACGAGTAGCAGGAAGTAGTAAGTCGCTTAGACAAGAAATGGACAAGAAAGGAAAAGTGAGAGAGGGGAAACGCTGGGGAGCAGAAACAAAAACGACGCAATAAAGCGTCGTATCTGTTTAATCTGTAAGGCTTTTGTCTTCAATTTTAATGGTGCCCGAGGCCGGAATCGAACCGGCACGACGCGAACGTCGAGGGATTTTAAATCCCTTGTGTCTACCGATTTCACCACTCGGGCACCGTAATCGGTATCAAGCTCGCGCCGCGGGCTTGTCAATATGGAGGCACGTTCCGGAGTCGAACCGGACTAAACGGATTTGCAATCCGCTGCATAACCGCTTTGCTAACGCGCCATGCAAAAGAGAGAAACTCTCTATTGTCTGAATTTGGAGCGGGAAACGAGACTCGAACTCGCGACCCCGACCTTGGCAAGGTCGTGCTCTACCAACTGAGCTATTCCCGCAATGGTCTGGCTGACTGCCTGACTACGAGGACGCATTCTAGCGATGTTCCTCGCCCAGTCAACCAAAAATGTTTAATACCCTGATCGTTCGGGTGTTTTTTGCCCTTTTCCTGCATTTTCAACGTTCACGGCCGTTTCCCTGCCCCAAGTGCGGGGAAAAGGTGCTTAGTACCAACGCAGACTAGAAGCGGGAGTGGTAGGTCAGATCGCCCCAGGCGGCCTTCATGTACTGGAACATGGACCAGAAGGTGAGCACGGTGGCCACATAGAGCAGCACATAGGCCAGCCATACCATCCAGATGTCGTACTGCCAGATGAGACCGGTGAGCGACACCATCTGGATCATGGTCTTCCATTTGCCAATCCAGCTGACCGCCACCGAGGAGCGCTTGCCCAGCTCGGCCATCCACTCGCGCAGGGCGGAGATGATGATCTCGCGGCCAATCATGGTCATGGCAGGAATGGTCACCCAGATGGTGTTGTAGTGCTCGACGATCACCACCAGCGCCGCCGCCACCATGATCTTGTCGGCCACCGGATCGAGGAAAGCGCCGAAGGCAGTGGACTGGTTCAGCTTGCGGGCAAGGTAGCCGTCAAACCAGTCGGTCGCCGCCGCCAGGATGAAGACGATGGCCGCCGCCAGATAGGACCACTGATAGGGAAGGTAGAACAGGATGACGAAGACGGGGATGAGCAAGATCCGAAAAAACGTCAGCAGATTAGGAATATTTGTCATTATTTTCAGCCACTTCTTGTATGCCGCTACATGGTAGCCCCAAGCCGATCACGGATGCAACCGGACAGGCGCCCGCCTTGGTCTATGAATCCATCAACAACCTCAGGATGCGGGCCATTATGGCATTTACGGCCCCCCTGCGTCACGGCTCTTGTGTGCCGGGATCCCCGAAGTGAATGAACCCAGGGTGAATGATGTGACTCAACTCGCCCCTTGCCGATACCTGGGGCGACATCCCCTGTTCGCCATCAGGGCAAACAGGGGCAACATAGGGCGCATTCACCCCTTCTCGGCAACCAATGGCTAGAGCGAGTGCAGGGCGTCGTGGATGGACTGGGCCAGCTCCTGGCTGATGCCGGGCACCTTGGCGAGCTCCTCCACCCCGGCTTTTTTCACCTCCTGCAGCCCGCCCAGGTACTTGAGCAGCGCCTGCCGCCGTTTCGGCCCCACCCCCGGAATGTCCTCCAGGGTGCTGGTGGTGCGGGCTTTCGCCCGTCTTGCGCGGTGGCCGGTGATGGCAAAACGGTGGGATTCATCGCGAATGTGCTGAATCAGGTGCAAGGCGGGCATATCTGCCGGCAAATGCAGCTCTTCGTGACTCTCCCCCAGGATCAGGGTCTCCAGCCCCGCCTTGCGGGTCACCCCCTTGGCGATGCCCACCAGGAGCGGATATTTGCCCCCCAGAAACTCCAGCTGGCGGGCCAGGATCTCCTCGGCACGGCGCAGCTGGCCAAGGCCGCCATCGATAAACAGCACGTCAGGCACCTTGTCCGGCTCCTGCTGCTTGCCAAAACGCCGCTCCAGCGCCTGCTCCATGGCGGCGTAGTCGTCGCCACCGGTGATGCCGTCAATGTTGAAGCGACGATATTCTGATGAGAGCGGCCCCTCCCGGTTGAACACCACGCAGGAGGCCACGGTGCGCTCCCCCATGGTGTGGGAGATATCGAAGCACTCCATGCGGGCGATGGGGCGCTCCAGCTCCAGCAGCTCCTCCAGCTGGTCATAGCGGGCGGTGGTGGTGCTCTTGTGGGCGAGCCGCGAGCGCAGCGCGGTCTGGGCGTTGATGGAGGCGAGCTTGATGAAGCGGGCCCGTTCGGCGCGGGTACGACTCACCACCCGCACCTTGTAGCCGGCGGTCTGGCTCAGGGTCTCGGCGATGACGTTCTCGTCTTCGAGCGCCACGTCGAGCAACACCTCGCTCGGGATCTGCCGTCCCCCCTGCCCCGACAGATAGAACTGCAGCAGGAAGGATTGCACCACCTCGTCGAGCTGGGTATCGGCCGGCACTTTCGGGAAGTAGCTGCGCGAGCCCAGCACCTTGCCCTGGCGGATGAAGAGCACGTGGATGCAGGCGGTCCCCTGCTCGAAGGCCACCCCCACCACGTCGAGCTCGTCCAGCACGTTGCCGCTCACCGACTGCTGCTCGGTCACCCGGCGCAGAGCCTGGATCTGATCCCGGTAGCGGGCCGCCTCCTCGAAGCGCAGATCGCCGCTGGCGGACTCCATCTTGCCCACCAGCTCGCCTATCACCTGCTGGTTCTTGCCCGCCAGAAACAGCTTGGCCAGCTCCACCTGCTGGGCATACTCGGCCTCGCTCACCAGCCCGGCCACGCAGGGGCCGGCACAGCGCTTGAGCTGGTAGAGCAGGCACGGGCGGCTGCGGTTGGCATAGACCGCATCCTCGCACTGGCGCACCGGGAAGATCTTCTGCATCAGGTGCAGGCTCTCGCGCACCGCACCGCCAGAGGGATACGGGCCGAAGTACTCCCCCTTTACCTTGCGGGCACCGCGATGAACGCCGATGCGCGGATGCTGGTGCGCGGTAATGATGATCCAGGGGTAGGATTTGTCGTCGCGCAGCAGCACGTTGTAGCGAGGCTGGTACTGCTTGATGAGGTTGTGCTCGAGGATCAGCGCCTCGGTCTCGGTGTGGGTGACCGTCACCTGCACGTCGGCGATCTGGCGCACCAGGGTGCGGGTCTTGATGCTGTCGACGTTGGCCCGAAAGTAGGAGGCGAGCCGTTTTTTCAGATCCTTGGCCTTGCCCACGTAGATGACGGTGCCGCCGCTGTCATACATGCGGTAGACGCCGCTCTGGTGGGTGACGGCACTGAGAAACGCCTTGCTGTCGAAGAGAGGTTCAGACGAGGTCATGCTGGCTCCGGCAACGGGGATCGAGGTGCTGGATCTGGGGGATCGCGGCAAACGGAAGATCGAAAGAGAGGCTCATCGGCAACCTAGCTCAACGGATAAAAGCAGAAGACGGCACAGAGCATACTGCGCCAGACCGGCAAAAAGCAAAAAGGCGGCACAGGCCGCCTTTGATGGCTACACGCCGCCCGTTACAGGGTATCGGCATCCAGCATGCCATAGCGAATGGCCAGATGGGTCAGCTCCACATCGCCATTGATGTTGAGCTTGCTGAACAGCCGGTAGCGGTAGCTGTTGACCGTCTTCGGGCTCAGGTTGAGCTGCTCGGAAATATCGGTCACCTTCTGCCCCTTGGTGATCATCATCATGATCTGCAGCTCGCGCTCGGAGAGGGACTTGAAGGGGTTCTCGTCGGCCGAGGCAAACTGGCTCAGGGCCATCTGCTGGGCGATCTCCGGGGAGATGTAACGCTGACCGGAGTGGACCAGGCGAATGGCGTGGATCATCTCGTCCGGCGCGGCCCCCTTGGTGAGATAGCCGGCGGCACCCGCCTGCATCACCTTGGTCGGGAACGGATTTTCTGAATGAATGGTCAGCACTATGATGCGCACATCGGGCCGGATCCGCAGGATCTTGCGGGTCGCCTCCAGGCCGCCGATGCCCGGCATGTTCATGTCCATCAGGATCACGTCGGGATGGTGCTGACGACAGAAAGTGACTGCGGTTTCCCCGCTCTGCGCCTCGCCCACCACCTTGATCCCGCGGACATCTTCCAGAATGCGTCTTATCCCTGTACGCACCAACTCATGATCATCGACCAGGAATACATTAATCACCCAAACACCCCGTTTTTTATCTCGTTATATGCCAGTTAGGGTTAACACGGCGTCTTGCATCATAACCAAACTCGCTGATTTGGCAAACCATGGCCGGGAAAAGTTTGAAAGTGCTCATAAATGGTGTTTTGAATCAAATAATTATATAAAGATTAAACACAAAAAACGGCGCCCGCAGGCACCGTTCAGAGTCATTTTTGCTGTTGTCGGCATCAGTTCGCCAGCAGCGCGCGCACCTTGTCCAGATCGGCCTGGGTATCCACCCCGACCGGCGGTGCCTCGAGCGCCTGGGCCACGTGGATCTTCTCCCCGTACCAGAGCACCCGCAGCTGCTCCAGTGCCTCGATCTGCTCGAGCAGGCTCGGCGCCCAGTCCACATAACGCTGGATGAAGCCGGCGCGATAGGCATAGATGCCGATGTGGCGCTGGTAGTGATCGCCAATCTGCTCGCGACTCGCGGCAAAGCGATCCCGATCCCAGGGAATGGAGGCGCGACTGAAGTAGAGCGCGTAGCCCTCCTGGTCGGTCACCACCTTGACGGCATTCGGGTTGAACACCTCTTCGGCGTCCTGGATCGGCACCGACAGAGTCGCCATGGGCGCCGTGGCGGCGGCCAGGTTGTCCGCCACCTGGCGGATGATGACCGGCGGAATGAGCGGCTCGTCCCCCTGCACGTTGACCACTATGGTGTCGGCGGCAAAGCCGTAGTGACGGCACACCTCGGCCAGCCGCTCGGTACCGGACTGATGATCCTTCGAGGTCATGCACACCTCGAAACCGGCCTGCCCGGCGCAGGCGGCCAGCGCCTGCTGCACCCGCTCGTCATCAGTGGCGACGATCACCCGATCGGCGCCCGACTGCAGAGCCTTTTCCACCACGTGCTGCACCATGGGCTTGCCGTGGATGTCGGCCAGCGGCTTGCCCGGCAGCCGGGTGGAGGCGTAGCGGGCCGGAATGACGACGACGAAGCTCATGACGACAGCTCGTCGCTGCTGAGCGGACGGGCGCGGTTCTCCAGCAGCACCGGGATCCCCTCCTCCAGCGGATAGGCCAGCTTGTCGAAGCGGCAGACCAGCTCATGCACGGCCTTGTTGTAGTGCAGCTTGCCCTTGCAGACCGGGCAGGCAATGATGTCGAGCAACTTGATGTCCAAAGCCAAAACGATACTCCTTCAACGATGTCGCGCCGGCGGTTTCATCACGCCGGCGATGGATGTCGAACAACCAGATATTGCATGCGGGGCATGATAAGCCCCTGCTCCCCCACGCGGGCGAGAGAGATTAACCTTGTGCCTTGGTTGCGCCTTGCCCCTTCCAGCTCCCGCCCAGCTTGTGCAGCAGGGTATCGAGCAGGGAGGCGGGCAACTCGGCGCTGACCGGCAGATACCACCAGTTGTCGAGGGCAAAAGAGCGGCACTTGACCGCATCCTTCTCGGTCATCAGCAGCGGCTTGCCGGCAAAGCGGCCCACCAGCTCGTCCCGATCGAAGGGGTGGTGATCGCCGTAGGCCACCCGCTGATCCAGCTGGTAACCGAGCCCCTCGAGAGTGGCGAAGAAACGGGGCGGATGACCAATTCCCGCCAGCGCGTCGACCGGGCCCGCCAGCGGCGTGGCCAGCGGGGCCTCGTCGCATACCCGACGGGGAGCGTCGGCCACCAGCCTCATGGGATACTCTCCCCGCCCCGGCTCGCCGCCGTTGCAGATGATGGCGTCCACCCGCTTGAGCCGGGTGACCGGTTCGCGCAGCGGCCCCATGGGCAGCAGGCAAGCGTTGCCGAAACGGCGCGCGCCGTCCACCACCACCAGCTCGATGTCGCGGGCCAGCGCATAGTGCTGCAGGCCATCGTCGGTGATGATGATGTCCACTTCGCCGCTCTGCTCCAGCAGACGCACCGCATCGGCCCGCCTGGGCGCCACCACTACCGGGCAGCCACAGCGCCGGGCAATCAGTACCGGTTCATCCCCCGCCTGCGCCGTGGTGCTGGCGGCATCGAGCCGGTACGGGTAATGGGGCGCCTTGCCGCCATAGCCGCGGCTCACCACGCCGGGACGATAGCCGCGGGCCTGCAACTGCTCCACCAGCCAGACCACTACCGGGGTCTTGCCATTGCCGCCCACCGAGATATTGCCCACGACTATGACCGGCAAAGAGGCACGATAGCCCTTGCGCCAGCCATGACGATAGGCGTAACGGCGGGTACCGCTGATGACGGCAAACAGCAGGGCAAAGGGGGCCAGCAACCAGCGCCAGCCACTCTTTGCATACCAGAGCCGCTCCAGCATCAGGCGTTGCCACCTGCGGTGGCATGGCCGAACTGGATGGCGCGCAGCTGGGCATAGGTGCCCTGCTGGGCCATCAGCGCCGCGTGGTTGCCGCGCTCGACGATATGGCCTTCATCGATCACCAGGATCTCGTCCGCCTTCTCGATGGTGGAGAGGCGGTGAGCGATCACCAGCGAGGTGCGCGCCTTGCACAGCTCGTCGATGGCCGCCTGGATGTGGCGCTCAGACTCGGTATCCAGCGCCGAGGTAGCTTCATCCAGCAGCAGCACGGGAGCATCGCGCAGCAGGGCGCGGGCGATGGCGATGCGCTGGCGCTGACCGCCGGAGAGCGACGCACCGTTCTCGCCGACCACTGTGTCATAACCGTTGCTCATCTTGCTGACGAACTCGTCGGCGTGGGCGATGCGAGCCGCCTGCTTGATCTCGTCGAGGCTGTATTTCTCTTCCGCGGCGTAGGCGATGTTGCTCGCCACCGTGTCGTTGAACAGGTGGACATGCTGTGAGACCAGGGCGTACTGCTTGCGCAGCTCGCTCAGGCGGTAATCGCGGATATTGACGCCATCCAGCAGGATCTCCCCCTGCTCGATGTCGTAGAAGCGGGTCAACAGGCTGGCGATGGTGCTCTTGCCGGAGCCGGAACGCCCCACCAACGCCACCGATTTGCCCGCCTCCACCTTGAAGCTGACGTTGTGCAGCGCCGGGGTGTCCTTGGTCGGGTAGGTGAAGGTGACGTTGCGAAACTCGATCTCGCCGCGGGCGCGCTCCAGGGTACGGGTCCCGGTATCCTGCTCCGGCTCGGTGTCGAGCAGGCCGAACAGGCTGTGGCAGGCGGTGATGGCGCGCTGGAACTGGTTGTTGACGTCGGTCAGGCTTTTCAGCGGCTTGAGCAGCATCATCATGGAGGTGATCATGACGGTGAAGGTACCGGCAGTCAGCTCGCTGCGCACGCTGTCGATGGTGGCCACATAGAGGAAGGCCGCCAGCGCGATGGAGGCAACCATCTGCACCACCGGGCTGCCGATGGCATCGGCGGCGACCATCTTCATGGTCTGCTGGCGCATGTTGTTGCTGACCTTGAAGAAGCGCTTCTCCTCCACCTTCTGGCCACCGAACATCAGCACCTCTTTGTGCCCCTTGAGCATCTGCTCGGTGGAGGTGGTGATGTCACCCACCGCCTGCTGGATGTGGCGACTGATCTGACGGAAACGGCGGCTGATGAGGCCGATGATGATGCCCACCACGGGCCCCACCACCAGGAAGATCACCGACAGCTGCCAGGAGTGCCAGAACATCAGGCCGAGCAGGCCGATCACGGTCGCCCCTTCCCGCACCAGGGTGACCAGAGTGGTACTGGCAGCCGAGGAGACCTGGCTGGCGTCATAGGTCACCTTGGAGAGCAGGTGACCGGTATTCTGGCGGTCGAAGAAGCTCATCGGCATCGCCACCATGTGATTGAACACCTGCTGCTGCAGGCGCATCACCACGTGGTTGCCGACCCAGGCCATGCAGTAGTTGGAGAGGAAGTTGGCGACGCCGCGCAAGGCCACGATACCCAGAACGAAGAAAGGCATCCACTTGAGCACGGTCGGATCGTTGCCGTTGATCCCCTGATCGATCAGCGGCTTGATGGAATAGACGAAGGTGGTATCCACGGCGGCGTAGCCCAGCATGCCGATGATGCCGCCGATCAGGCCAAGCTTGCGGTCACGGACATAGCCGAGCAGACGCTTGAAGACAGGCCAGCTGTCTTGTGAGGTTTCTTGTTGCATGAATAGCCGTTAATAAGGGAAATGACGGGCTATTCTAGCCAAAGCGCAGGATTACACCAAGCAGTGCCCATCACCAAGGCGGGAAATCACGGCCGTTATCCCAGCCAAAGCCGGGTTTACGCTCAGCGATCAGGCCAGAATGCAGGCCGCCACCAGTCACCATGGCGGCGAAACCAGGGGCCCTGCTCCCGTTCGGCCCGGATCCGCAGCCCACCCGGCGCAGGCTCGACCAGGATCTCCCCATCCAGTCCGGTGACCCATTGCTGCGCCTCCTGGTAGCGGGCCACCACCTCGGGGCGGGGAAATCCCCACTGGTTCATGAAGCCGGCGCTGTGCACCACATAGCGGGGGGCCACCGCCGCCACGAAGGGCGCCGTGGAGGAGGTGCGGCTGCCGTGGTGAGGGCTCACCAGCAGGGTGCTGGCAAGCCCCTCCCCTTCCAGCGCCAGCAACCGCTGCTCTGCCTGCCGCTCGATGTCGGCACTGAGCAGGATGCGCCGCTCCCCGTCGCGGATCTGCAGCACACAGCCGTCGTTGTTGTGGCCGCGCCCCGGTTGCTGCGGCCAGAGCACCGCCATCTCGAGCCCCTGCCAGCGCCACTGCTGGCCACGCCGGCACAGGGCCGTGAAGCGGCTGAAGTCGAATGACGAGAGCTCGTGGCGCACCGGCAGAGCCTGCAGGATGGCGCGCCGATTGCCGGCGTGATCCCGGTCCTTGTGACTGATGATCAAATAATCCAGCACCCGCACATCGAGCCGGTTGAGCAGCGGCAGGATCACGGCATCCGCCATGTTGTAGCCGCCCGGGTAGCGATCGCCGGTGTCGAAGAGGATGCCACGCTCACCCCGGGTGATCAGTACCGCCAGCCCCTGCCCCACGTCCAGCACCCTCAGTTGCCAGTGGGTCGGCGCCGGCCAGGCCGCCAGCAGCAGGGCCACACCCCCCGGCAACAACAGCGGACGACCGCCCGGCACATGCCAGGCGCACCAGAGCAGGGTCAGCAGCGCCGTGAGCGGCAGTACCCAACCCGGCACCGGCCACCAGAGCTGCCACTGGCTGGCCAGCCGGGCCAATGCCCACAACACCCACTGCAAGCCGACATCGGCCAGCCAGAACAGCAGGTGGGCCAGCTCCCCCGAAAGCGGCGCCAGCAGCACCCCGATGAGTGCCAGCGGTATGATGCCGATGCAAAAGAGCGGCAATGCCAGCAGATTGAGCAGCAGCGACAGCGGGGCAATCCCCTCGAACAGCGCCAGTTGCAGTGGCAGCAACCCCAGCAGCAACAAGCCCTGCAGGCGAATGAGCCCGGGTTTGGCCTCCAGCAGGCTCGCCACCAGCAGCAGAGCCACCGCCAGGAAGGAGAGCCAGAATCCGGCCGAATAGAGGGCAAAGGGATCCCACAGCGTGAGCACCACGAAGGCCCACAGCCAGATGCGATGGGCCGGCCACTCCCGCCGTCGCCAGCGCAGCAGACTCCACACCAGCACCATGATAAGGGCCCGTTCGGTGGCCACTGCGAAACCGGCCAGCCAGCTGTAGAGGGCGGCAAACAACAGGGCGACCAGAATCGCCCCCCGCAGCCCGAACAGCCGTCCCAGCCACCAGCCGAGCACCGCCACCAGCGCGATGTGCTGTCCCGAGATGGCGATGATGTGGGTCAGCCCGCTGCCGCGAAACAGGCTCCACTGCTCATCCGTGATGCCGCCCTGCTCACCGAAGGTGAGCGCCGCCAGTAGCGGGCCCTGACTCAGATCCTGCCAGCTGGCGGCAGCCCGAGCCAGCCAGCGCTCGCGCAGCCCCGTCTGCGCCGGCTCAATCTGGATCACCCGGCGCAGGTTGCCGGTGGCGGTGATCCCCTTGCCGAGCAGCAGGCGCCGCCCATCCATTCCCGCCTCGTTGGCCAGGCCGTGGGCCGGTTTGAGAGAGACCACCAGAGTGAGGCGGCTGCCTGCCGTCATGGCGGGCAACGCCTGGTAGACATTGATGCGCACCAGCGGCGCCGGAGTGAGCGCCTGCTCGTCGAGCCTGTTCACTCGCAGCACCAGTCGGATAAATTTATCGCCCTCGGGTTCTGCACTTTGCAGCTGTGCGGTTATGATGTGGCTCGTTTTTTTGCCGAGCTGATCCAGCCAGGCAAGCCGGTAGTGCAAACTCCCCTGCATCCAGAGGATGCCGCATAGCAGAAACAGCAGCCGCCAGCAGCGGTAACCGGCCAGGGGGAACGCGAGCAGCAGCATCAGGCCACCCCATTCCCATGAAGGCAACCATGGCCAAAGCAGTGAGGAGCTTGCCCCGAGGGCAAACGACAACAGACGCAGATCCATGGTGCAAGTATTTAGCAAGGTTTCAATATGCCCAAACGACTCATACAACGCTGGCTGCCTGATCCGGCGACACTCAAGGAACACAAGCACTTGCGGCTGTTTGGCAAGCTGCTGCTGGATGCCAACCTGTGGCACCTCAATCGGCGCTCGGCGGCCGGTGCCTTCGCGGTGGGGCTGTTCATGGCCTGGGTGCCGCTCCCCTGCCAGATGTTGCTGGCGGCCGGCGGCGCCATCGCCTGCCGGGTCAACCTGCCGCTCTCGGTGGCCCTGGTCTGGCTCTCCAACCCCTTCACCATGCCGCCGCTGTTCTACGGCGCCTATCTGACCGGCTGCCAGCTGCTGGGGCAATCCTCCCAGCACATCGAGATCGAGTTCACCTGGGCCTGGCTGGTGTCGGTGTTCGAGACCGTGGCCCCGCCACTGCTGCTGGGTTCGCTGGTGCTCGCCCTGCTCAGCGCCCTCATCGGCTACGCCCTCATTCGTACCTGCTGGCGCATCAGCACCGTGCGCCAGTGGCAGAAACGCAAGGTGGCCCGCGCATGCTGAATCGCTGGTTCGCCCGCTTCAAGATTGACCCCGATACCCTGCGCCAGCAGAAATGGTTCTCGCTGTTTGGCGAGCGCCTGCTCGCACCCGCCCTCTGGCAAGGGGGGCCGCGCGCCCTGAGCGGGGCGGTGGCGGCCGGCATCTTCGCCTGCTGGTTTCCCATCCCCATGCATTCACTCATCGCGGTCGGGCTGGCGCTGGCGTTCAGCCTCAACCTGCCGCTGGCGCTGCTGGCGGTCTGGTTCAACAACCCGCTGACCCTGCCCTTCATGTACCTCTACGCCTATCGCACCGGTTGTCTGGTGCTGCACAAGACGCCGGAGCCGTTCCACCTCAGCTGGACCCTGCACTGGCTGGAGCACGAGGCGGCCACCCTGGTGCCCCCCTTCCTGCTCGGCAGCCTGCTGCTGTCGGTGCTGACCGCCGCCACCGGCGGCCTCCTCACCCTGCTGCTGTTGCGCCTCGGCAAGCTGGTCCGCCCCCGCTGATCCCCCCCGCCTCGTCAGCCTCTGGCGCGCTGACGAGGCACTGCCTTGCCATCCCCAGATCCTGCCACCACACTCCTTGTAACCCGTTGTTTTTCGTCCCCCATTTGCCACAAGGAGCCCACCATGGCCGAACCGCTCACGCTGGCCCATGCCAATGGTCATCCCCTCTCCCTGCTGCCAGCCATGGCCAATCGCCATGGCCTCATCACCGGCGCCACCGGGACCGGCAAGACCGTCACCCTGCAGGTGCTGGCGGAGGGGTTCTCCCGCCTCGGCGTGCCAGTCTTTCTGGCCGACGTGAAGGGGGATCTGAGCGGACTGGGCGCCGCCGGGGCGGGCTCGGCCAAGCTGGACGCTAGGCTGGCCCAGCTCGGCATCCCGGCCCCCGCCTTTGCCGCCAGCCCCACCCTGTTCTGGGATCTGTTTGCCGAACAGGGCCACCCGGTGCGAGCCACCGTCTCCGACATGGGCCCCCTGCTGCTCGCCCGCCTGCTCGGCCTCAACGATACCCAGAGCGGGGTACTGGAGCTGGTGTTCAAGGTGGCGGACGACGAGGGGCTGCTGCTGCTCGATCTCAAAGACCTGCGCGCCATGGTGCAGTTTGCCGGTGACAACGCCAAGTCGCTCACCACCCGTTACGGCAACGTCTCCACCGCCTCCATCGGCGCCATCCTGCGCAACCTGCTCACCCTGGAGAGTGCGGGCGGCGATCACTTCTTCGGCGAACCCATGCTGGACATTCAAGACCTGTTGCAGACCGATGAGGCTGGCCACGGTCATATCAATGTGCTGGCCGCCAGCAAGCTGACCCAATCCAGCCGGCTCTATGCCTGCTTCCTGCTCTGGCTGCTCTCCGAGCTGTTCGAGCAGTTGCCGGAGGTGGGGGATCCGGACAAGCCGGTGCTGGTGTTCTTCTTCGACGAGGCGCACCTGCTGTTCAACGACGCCCCCAAGGCGCTGCTGGAGAAGATCGAACTGGTGGTGCGGCTCATCCGCTCAAAAGGGGTGGGCGCCTACTTCGTGACCCAGAGCCCGGCCGACATCCCCGACAGCGTGCTGGGGCAGCTTGGCAACCGGGTGCAGCACGCCCTGCGCGCCTTTACCCCGAGTGACCAGAAGGCGGTGCGGATCGCCGCCAACACCCTGCGCGCCAACCCCGCCTTCGATGCCGCCGGCGTCATAACCGAACTCGGTGTCGGCGAAGCGCTGGTCTCTCTGCTCGACGAGAAGGGGCGGCCCAGCATGGTGGAGCGCGCCTTCATCGCCCCGCCGGCCAGCCGCATCGGCCCCTTAAGCGACGCCGAGCGGCAGGCGCTCATTCAGGGCTCCCTGCTGCACGGCCGCTACGAGACGCCGGAGGATCGCGAGTCTGCTTTCGAGCGGCTCAACGGCGGCAAGGTGACAACCACTGGCGAGCAAGGCCGCGAACAGTCATCCAGCGGGGAAGGCGGCCTGCTCGATGCCCTCAATGGCATCCTGTTTGGCCGCACCGGCCCCCGTGGCGGCCAGCACGACGGCGTGGTGCAGACCGCCGCCAAGAGCGTAGCCCGCACCATCGGCAGCGAGGTGGGTCGCCAGCTGGTACGCGGCGTCCTTGGCTCTCTGCTGGGGGGCGGCAAGCGCCGTCGCTGAGACCAGCACCAGGAAATCAAAAAGCCCGCCGGGTCTCCCCGGCGGGCTTTTTACTGAACGGATGCCGATGGTGGTGCTTACAACACCTTGGCGATCGCATCGCACAGGGGATCTATGTTGGCACGGGTGATACCGGCCACGCTGATCCGACCCGAGCCGACGATGTAGATGGCAAAGTCGCTCTTGAGGCGCTCCACCTGATCCTTGGAGAGACCGGAGAAGGAGAACATGCCGTTCTGCTCGCGGATAAAGCTGAAGTCCTGGTTCACGCCGCGCGCCGCCAGTTTTTCCACCAGCAGCTCACGCATCTCGCGAATGCGCACCCGCATGGCCGCAACCTCTTCCACCCACTCGGCATAGAGGACCGGATCGCTCACCACGGCGGTGACGACGGCAGCGCCGTGTGACGGCGGGTTGGAGTAGTTGGCACGAATGACGGTCTTGACCTGAGTAAAGGCCACATCGGCAATCTCCTTGGTCGCACTGACCAGGGTGAAGGCGCCGACCCGCTCGTTGTAGAGGCCGAAGTTCTTGGAGAAGGAGCTCGCCACCAGCAGCTCGTCGTGGCACTCGGCGAAGATGCGCAGACCTTCGGCATCCTCTTCGATACCACGGGCAAAGCCCTGATAGGCAAAGTCAAACAGCGGCAGCCAGCCGGCGGCAGTACTCTGCTTGGCCAGTGCACGCCACTGATCAGCTGTGGGGTCGATACCAGTCGGGTTGTGGCAGCAGCCGTGCAGCAGCACCAGGTCGCCTGCCTGCACTTCAGCCAGCGAGGCCTGCATGGCGGCAAAATCGAGGCCCTTGCTGGCCGCATCGTAGTACTTGTACCACTTGACGGAAAGGCCGGCAGCCTGGAACACGCTGACGTGGTTGGCCCAGGTGGGATCGGAGATCCAGACAGTCTTGGCCAGCCCGTTGCGCACCACGAACTCGGCGGCGATGCGCAGGGCACCGGTACCGCCCGGCGCCTGAGCAGTCTTGGCCCGGCCGCTGGCGACCAGCGCAGAATCTTGCCCGAACAGCAGTTGCTGCACGATGCGGCCATATTCGATATTGCCTTCGATACCGAGGTAATTCTTGGTCTTCTCGTCGGTCAAGAGCTTCTGCTCGGCTTTCTTGACGCAGTGGAGAATGGGGGTGGCACCGGTCTCATCCTTGTAGATCCCGACTCCCAGGTTGATCTTGTGGCTGCGAGAGTCAGCACGGAAGGCTTCGGTCAGGCCCAGGATCGGATCCGCTGGGGCGGCAACAACCTTTTCAAACATGGTATTCCCTGTATTCCGTTGAGTTCGTTGGCTGGCAAAGCGTGTTGGCACACCGTCCGTGACACGCAAAACACGTGGCAAACAAAAGCGCCCATCTGGCGAGCGCTTCGTCAACTCTTTATATCACCGTGCAGAGTGGGGGAAAACCGCTTTTTCGGCCGGATCTGCGGCAATCTCAACCGATGGCATGCCACTGCGGCGCCAACGCGCACACCTCGGCAGACAAGCCACCATTGGACTCAACCAAACCGCTACAAACTGCTAACAATGACTTGGGGATCCGGCTCGGCTCCCAAGGACGGGAATCGATCAGCGGCAGGGCATAAGCCGCCATGATGGGAGCCAGCGCAGTGGGCAGCCACCAGCTGGCCGGACGCCCCAGCCGTTGGGCTAGGGTCAGCACCCGATCCACCCCGCTCGGGTCGAGGGAGGTAAGATGACTCCACTGCACCTGGGGCGGCAGAGCGGCGATCACTTGCTGCAGCGCCTGCTGCGCCGAGGCGGGAGCCCAGACCAGCAGGGTCCCCGCTGGCAGCATCAGCTCGGCAAAGGCACCGACGCTGTCGGTGGTGATCACCCGCAGCAGCTCCCCCTCCCCCCACAGGATCTTGCCAAGGCTGGCCAGGTTGCGCTCGGGCAGCGCCACCTCGCCGAGCGCCTGCAACCAGGGGGCGGCATCGAGCAGGGTGCCGCCGCTGAAAAAGAGGCTGAACGGCTCAGAGGCGCGCAGGCGCAGCAGCTGATCGGCACAGAGCCGGATCCCCTTGTCTTCAAAATCGATCTGCTCGTTGGGGGAAAAGCTCACCTCGCTCTTGCGATAGAGAGCGGCGAGCACCCGCTCGTTGACCTGTTCCGCCAGCTGCCACCCCTGCCCATGCAGCCACTCCTCCGGGGTCGGTGGTGCCGTGGCGATCTCGGCCAGCGTCAGTTCACGGGTCAGGTAGCGGCGGCCGGCGGGTGTCAGCTCATAGTGGTGGTTGCCCAGCGCCAGCAGCAGCTGGTTGTCCTTGAGCAGGCCCAGCAGGGGTTGCCACTGGCGGGCGCGGACCACCGAAGTGGGGTTGTCCAGCAGCTGGCGGGCCAGTTCCCGCCACTGCGGGTGACTAAAGTCAATCAAGCGTCATCCTTCCCTGTCTGCCGAACATCCTGCAACGAGCTGAATAATCTAGCGATTCGCTGACCGGGAGCCAAGTACAGAAAAGAGACAACGTGAACTGGCGCAAGCCAAACAGGAGAAGGAGAGGATGATCAACAGAGGAGAAGAGAGACAATCAGGTGGGAAGCAGATAAAACAAAACGGCCAAGCAAGCTTGGCCGTTTATCAACTAAATCAGCGCAGGGGCTGGATTAGAAGTTGTATTGCAGGGCAACAGTGAAGTCGTCGTCCTTGCCGCTAACACCGTTGATCTTGTACTCGGTGTAGGCTTTCAGCTTGGAGGTGAAGGAGTACTGCACGCCCAGCAGAGTGGCATCCATCAGGTCCTTGTAGGAAGAACCGCTCAGGTTGGCATTCTCTTTACCTTCTTTGAAGTTGTAGCCGGCCAGGAAGGTCCAGGCATCAACGTTGTAGGTAGCAGCCAGTTCGTAACCACGGCCTTCATCTTTGTAGCCAGTGGTGTCGTTCTTCACGTCAGCCTGGGTGTAAACACCGGCGAAGTTGAAGCCGTTGATAGCGTAGTGTGCGCCCAGAGCCCACTCGGATTTCTTACCGGTAGCGTCAGTGGTTTTGCCTTCCAGGTCGGAGTAAGCATAACCACCGTTGAAGCCCAGACCGAAGTCGAAGTCATAACCAACGGCAGCAGCGTAGGCATACTTACGCTTCACGTCCGGGAAAACGGTAGTCTTGATGCCACCAGCAACGTCAGCCACTTTCACAGCTTGGTCATCGTTGGTCTGGTAGGACACTTTGCCCTTGAAGCCACCGATGGCGTTGGAGTAGATCACCTGACCTTCTTGACGACCGTCATAGAAGTTACCTTCGCTGCCCCACTCGTTGAAGATATCGGTCGGTTCCAGTACGTCGTAGAACGCGGTATCGGTCTGACCGAAAATGATCTTGCCGTACTGGGTGCCGTCGAAACCAACGTAGATGTGACGGGAGTCAAACTTGTTGGCGGAGTTTTCAGCAGAAACTTGCCACTCGGTCTTGGCGATACCGGACCAAGTGTTGTTCAGAGCAATCTTGCCGGACCAGCCCAGACGGGAGGAACCTTTCAGCTCACCATCAACATCTTTGTAACCGGAAGCAGCGGTAGAGTCAGCTTCGTTGGTGTCACCGTAGTAGTTAGCCTGAACACGGCCGTATACGTCAAAAGTGGTACCGTCTTTGTCATAAACCACTGCAGCGTTAGCGGCAGATGCGAACAGAGCCGGGATAGCAATAGCCAGAATTGTCTTTTTCATAGTTTCCAATGCCTACTGTAATTAAACACTAAGTCGTTGTTATTCCCTGTGTTAGCGATGTACTTTGCATCACTATGGCGCCGAGACTAGCACCGGGTTTTCCAATCCGCAATGAAAAAACTTGGAACTTTTTACGAAAAGCATAGTCATAGCGGAAAAATTGTGACCTGAATCCCACATTGTTTGCACGTCATGGGAAAACGTTTACAGTGATAACCGCTGGTATTATTCGGTCAGATTGGTGATTTATCACACAATATCGGTGCCACGCCCTATATAAAGAAGAGGAGGTCGGATCTGTGCGTTGCCACATGCCTCGACCCGGGTTGCCAGTTGCAGGTATCCTGTTCCCCTTCACCCTGTGCAACGGTCATTTTTTTCATGCTGTCTACCCGTCTCAAAACCACCATTCGCAATACCTATCGACAAATTGCCGATGGCTTACCCGGTTTTGTGCCGCGCAAGGAGCAGAATTTTCTGGTGGCCGAGATAGCCAAGACACTGACCGGGGAATATGACAAACAGCGTCGCATCCTGGTGGCCGAAGCCGGCACCGGCATCGGCAAGTCTCTCTCCTATGCCCAGGGGGCCATCCCGGTGGCACGGCTCACCCAGAAGAAGCTGGTGATCTCCACCGCCACCGTGGCGCTGCAGGAGCAGCTGATCCACAAGGACCTCCCCTTCTACCACCGCCACAGCGAACTGCCGTTTCGCTTCATGCTGGTCAAGGGGCGCCAGCGCTACTGCTGCGAGCACCTGCTGGAACAGGCCGCAAGCGGCAGCGAGATGGCCAACTTTGAGTTCGACTTCGGCAGCCTCAGCAAGCACAAGCCATCAGAATCCGACAAGAGCTGCTATCAGGCGCTGTGGCAAGCCTACACCGACGGCAAATGGGATGGCGATCGGGACAACTGGCCCAAACCCATCACCGATCTCTGCTGGGATCGCATTGCCGCCGACCGCCACACCTGCAACAAGGCACTCAGTCATCATCAGCACTGCCCCTTCCACCGCGCTCGCAACGACATGGATGCGGCCGATGTGCTGGTGGTCAACCACGCCCTGCTGCTCTCCGACCTCACCATGGGGGGCGGCATCATACTGCCGCCGCCGGACGAGTGTATCTATGTGCTGGACGAGGCCCACCACCTGCCCACCATCGCCCGCGATCATGGCGCCGCCTCGGCCAGCGTCAAGGGTTCGCGGCGCTGGCTGGAGAAGCTGGCGCAGGGTGCCGGCAAGCTGGCCAGAACCCTCAACAAGGAGAGCCTGCTCGATCCCCAGCTCAAGCTGCAAGATGCGCTGGCCTCCCTGCAGCCGGATCTGAAGGCGCTGGAGCAGTGGCTCGCCGCCAACGACCGGCTGTTCAATGAGGAAAAACACTATCGCTTCGCCGATGGCGTCTTGCCCGACCCTCTGCCGATGCTGGCGGAGAACCTGAAGGAGGCGAGCAAGAAGGCACTGCGGGCGCTGGACAGAATGCAGGGCGCCATTGGCGAGGCGTTGAAGGATGGCGAGATCCGCCGCAAGGAGGCCGAACCCCTGCTGGCGGAGAGCGGCTTCTATCTGCAGCGGCTGGAGGGGTTCTGCGCCCTGTGGGAGATGCTGGGGCGGCACGTGGCACAAGGCAAGACGCCGTTGGCCCGCTGGATGGTCAAGAGCGATGACGGCGACATCTGGCTGCATGCCTCCCCCATCGAGGTCGGCTATCTGCTGGAAGAGTGGCTCTGGTCCAGGTGTCTGGGCGCCGTGCTGGTGTCGGCGACCCTGACCGCCCTCTCCTCGTTCAGCTATTTTCGCCATCAGGTGGGGCTCAAAGAGCACGACGGCACCCGCTATCTGCGGCTGCGCTCCCCCTTCGATTACCAGAAGGCCGAGCTCTATCTGCCCAAAATGGAACACGAGCCCAGCGCCCCCGCCTTCACCCAGGAGCTCATCAGCACCTTGCCCCGCCTGCTGGCAGGCAAGGAGGCGAGCCTGGTGCTGTTCTCCTCTTACCGGCAGATGAACGAGGTGGCGGTGGGGCTGCGGGCCAAGGGGCTCTCCCTGCTGGTGCAGGGCGAAGCCTCCCGCAATGCCCTGCTCACCCTGCACAAGCAAAAGTGCGATGGCGGCCAGGCCAGCATCCTGTTCGGCACCGGCAGCTTTTCGGAAGGGCTGGATCTGCCCGGCCACTACCTCACCAACCTGGTGATCACCAAGCTGCCATTCGCGGTGCCCAACTCGCCGGTGGAAGAGGCCACCGCCGAGTGGGTCGAGAAGCGAGGCGGCAACCCCTTCCTGCAGCTGACGGTGCCGGAGGCCTCCCGCAAGCTCATTCAGGCCTGCGGTCGTCTCATCCGCAAGGAGGCGGACAGGGGCCGGGTCACCATCCTCGACCGACGTCTATTGACCAAGCGTTATGGCAAGGGGCTGCTCGACGCGCTGCCCCCCTTCAGCCGTCGGATTGAGTAAGGCAAGGGTCGATTGGCTCGGTCAGAACCCGTGCCGTGGCTTGCGTTCGCTTTAAACATCGGGGCCGAGAGGCAACCCAGGCGCCATAAACGCCTATTGCTGCCCTTGGGCAAACCTGTAAAAATGAGCCCCTGTTTTTCAGTGGGCACTCGCCGACTGTTCAAGGAGATGAAATGAAACTGACTGTTCTGGTGCCGGCCCTGGCTGGTCTGTTGTGGGCAGGTAGTGCCCTGGCCGATGCCCAATTGGAAGTGACCAACCCCTACGTCGTACAGCTGATCGATGGCCAATCCATCAATCCCAAGCTGCTCGACAAGACCAACACCTTTCCCCTCAAGGCCGGCAAGCACCAGCTGGTCGTCGCCTTCGAAGGCAACTTCTCCAGCCGCAGTGACATCAAGCTGGTGACCGCCGAGCCGCTGGTGATCAACTTCACCGCCGCCGACAATCAGAAGCTGGTGCTGGACTACAAGAAGCCGCGCAACGAAGCTGAAGCCAAGCTGTTCGTCAAAGAGCAGAAAGTCGCGCTGAAAGACAAGAGCAGCAACCAGGTCGTCGCCAGCGAGCAGTTCGTACTGCCGAAAGTCGAAGGCTTCCAGCTGACCCGTGACTATCAGCAAGAGCTGCTGAACATGGGCAAGGCCTTCAACCAGCCGGCCACTGTTGCCGTCTCCACCGCCGCCGTCATGGCCGCCAACAGCGCCCCGGTGCAAGTGGCCCCCAGCAAGGCTCAGAGCAACCCGGAAGCCCTGACCCAGCTGCAAAACTGGTACAACAAGGCCGATGCGGAAACTCGCAAAGCCTTCCAGATCTGGGTGATCCAGCAGCAGTAATGGCGCGCGAGCACTCGTTTCGTGCGACAAGGGGAGCCTGGCTCCCCTTTTTCATATCTGCCTCTCCAGCAAGGCCCTGCCGTCATGTCACTGCGCATCTTCTATCACCCCCTCTACTCCGCCCTGGCCCTGCCAGCGCGCCATCGCTTCCCGCTGGCCAAGTACCAGGCACTGTTCGAGCGGCTCGGCAGCCTCGGCTATCCGCTGGCAGAAGCCGCCCCCGCCAGCCCTGAGCAGATCAAACGGGTGCACGATGCCGCCTATGTGGAGGCCGCCCTCGCCGGCACCCTTGATGCCGGCGCCATCCGCCAGCTCGGTTTTCCCTGGTCTCCCCTGTTGATGGAGCGCACCCTGCGCTCGGTGGGGGCTACCCTGGCCGCCAGCCGCCATGCCCTCGAGCAGGGTTGCGGCCTGCAGATCTCCGGCGGCTATCACCACGCCCACCGGGATGTTGGCAGCGGCTTTTGCCTCTTCAACGATCTGGTGATCGCCGCCCAGATGTGCCTGGACGAAGGGCGCTGTGAGCAGGTATTGATCGTCGATCTCGATGTCCATCAAGGGGATGGCAGTGCTGCACTGTGCCAGGGGCGGCGCGACATCATCACCCTCTCCCTGCACGGGGAGCACAACTTCCCCCGCCACAAGCCCGCCTCCCACATGGATTTTCCCCTGCCAAGCGGCATGACGGACGATGCCTATCTCACCACGCTGGCAGAGGCGCTCAACCTGGCGCTGCGACTCTACACCCCCGACCTCATCCTCTATCAGGCCGGGGTCGATGTGCATAAGGACGACGAACTTGGCTATCTCACCTTGAGCGATGAAGGGGTCCGCCAGCGCGATGCCATGGTCTTTGACTGCGCACTGCGGCACGGGCTGCCCATCGCCGCCGTGCCGGGCGGCGGCTACCGGCGTGACTGGCAGCAGCTGATCCCGCTGCATATGTCCTTGTTTGAAGAGGCCAAAAAGCGCTACGGCTAGCCGTTTATCTCTTCGTCAATCTCTGCCTGACAACCGTTGCAAACAACAAGGCGGCCCTGGGGCCGCCTCTTCTTTATACCGGGTACCCTATTGATACCGGAAACCATAGCACCACCGTCTTGCACCCCTTCTCGGGAAGCGAGACTGGCGTCCTGCCGCCCCGTTCAGGCGTGGGCCACCGGCGTCGGGTGTTCACCCAGCTTGCGCAGCAACATCAGCAGATACACGCACGACACGCCAGCGATCACGATGAACAGCTGATTGTCCGAGTAGTGCTGCATCAACAGCGCGGTACAGGCCGGGCCCAGCAGGCTGCCGATGGTGTAGCTCAGCAGCAGCGCCTGGTTCATCGCCACCAGCTGATGGTGCTCGACCTTCTCGCAGGCCCACGCCATGGCCACCGGGTAGAGGGTGAAACCGGCGGCGCCCAGCACAAACAGCGCCGGGCCCATCGCCACGCCGCCGAGCATGGCGCAACACCCCAGGATCACCACCAGTACCTGTACCCGCAGCACCGGCAAGCGCCCGAACCGATCCGCCAGACGGCCCACCGGCCACTGCCCCAGGATGCCCGCGCTCACCATCACCGCCATCCAGTAGCCAATGCCGGCATCGCTCACCCCGCGGTGGTTCAGATAAAGCGGCATCAGGCCGTACAGCGACCCCAATACCATGCCGGAGATGATGCAACCATCGACCCCGAGCCGCGCCTGCCGCAGCCGCAGCATCGGCCAGACCCGGGTGCTCCCTTGCTGCTCATTGCGCTCACTGACGATGCGGGTGAACAACAGCGGCAGGATAGCCGCCAATATCAGCCCGGTCGCCCAGGGCAGTACCTCCATCAGGCCGGTCGGCAGCTTGCTGACCAGCAGTTGCCCAAGCACGGTCCCCAGGTAATAGACCATCATGTAAGCGGCCAGCAGCCGCCCCCGATTGCGCGCGTTGCCACTGCACATCAGCGCGCTCTCCACCACCACCCAGATCATGGCGCAGCCGATGCCGGCGAGGAACCGCCAGCCGAGCCAGCTCCAGAAACCGAGGGTAATGCCGAGCCCGACACAACCAATGGCAAAGAGGGCGGAGACCAGGTAGTAGCTGCGGTTGAACCCGTAGCGTTTGATCAGCGCCCCCGCCAGCAGGGTGCCCAGCAGGTTGCCGCTGAAATAGGAGGAGCTGACCATGCCCACCTGCCAGGTCGGCAGATTGTCATGGGCCAGCCAGAGCGGCACCAGGGTGTTCAACACCGCGATGGCCAGCGTGAGCAGCAGCAGGCCGCAGAGCAACAACAGCACTGGCCGGGTGTAGGTGGTCATGGGTAATACCGTGAGAAGAGTCAAAATGCGAGCGCATCATGCCACCGCCAATGCCATTGTCAATCGGCGTTAATTGGCGCAGGGGATGTTTTTTCACGCCGGCAGTAAAACCTCATTTGGCACCGCTCAGCGCTTGCTCGGCAGCCCGGCTCATCCCCTTGATTAACGGGTAGTTTGGCGGTCTTGATGGGGCATGACCGGTCGATCATCCCCATCGACCTTGCGCGGCGCCATGAACATGATGGCGGGCGGCGGGCAGCGGCACACAAGAGTACGCGACCGCAGTGGCCAAGCCGCCCCGTCACTGATGCTCAATCAGCCCAACAACAAAGAGGCGACCCCAGGGTCGCCTCTTCGTGAGAACCAGGCATAACGCCGGTTAGCGCTGACGCTTCTTGGCGTACTTGCGACGTGCCCGCGCCTGACGCTCCTCTTCCCGCTCCGCCTTCTCCTTGGCCTTCTGTTCGGCCTCGGCCTCGGCTTCCACAATCTCGACGCTCACCATCGCCGGGGTCTCCAGCGAGATGCGACCCAACAGGCCTGAGCGGAACTCGTTGACCAGGATCTCGGAGGCCTTGTGCAGATCGGCCAGGCCGCCCTTGCGCATGAAGCCGCGCTGGCGGGCGATGAGCTCCAGCAGCTCGATCTCGGTTTCCGGCAGCTCGCTCAGCTGATAGCGCGCCTGGATCCGCTCCGGGTAGGCCTTGATGAAGTAATCGGCGGCAAACATGGCGATGTCGGCGTAGTCAAATACCGTGTCCTTGATGGCGGCGGTGATCGCCAAGCGGTAGCCACAGGAGGGCGGATTGAGCTTGGGCCACAAGAAACCCGGGGTATCGGTCAGGATGACGTTGTTGTCGAGCTTGATCCGTTGCTGGGACTTGGTCACCCCCGCCTCGTTGCCGGTGCGGGCGATGATGCGCCCGGCCAGGGTGTTGATCAGGGTGGATTTGCCCACGTTGGGAATGCCCATGATCATGGCGCGCACGCCGCGCAGCTCCAGATTGCGCTCCGGCAGCATCTCGTGGCAGAGGGTCAGCAGCTGCTTGATCTTCTCCGGCTCCTGCTGGGTCAGGGGCAATGCCTTGATCCCCTTCTCCTGCTCCATGTGGGCCACCCACAGCTCGGTGATCTCGGGGTCGGCAAGATCCGCCTTGTTGAGCACCTTGATCACCGGAGTATCGCCGCGCAGCTCGGGCACCAGCGGGTTTTCGCTGGAGAAGGGGATGCGGGCGTCGAGCATCTCGATGATGACATCGACCTGGGGCATGACCTCGGCAATCTCTTTGCGGGCCTTGTGCATGTGGCCGGGGAACCAGTTGATGGACATATCCGTTACTCTCATCTAGGGACTGCGGGCGCTGGCTTGCGGTGGTGCGAGCGGCGAGCGGTGGCGGACGCAGGGCGTCGCAAGGGGGCGCATTTTACCTGCACACGCCCTGATTTGACAGGCCATTCTAGCCGCCAGCCCGCAATCCAGCCAGATTCTCCCCCACCCGGCCCCCTCGCCCACCGGCATCCCGTGCTCCGGCTGCATTAATATAAGCCATTGATACAACATAACATTCACGTAACACCTTCATCGGATTGTCATCCCGTTTCACTAAAAGTGTCATCTGCGACCTCTAGGCTGCGCTCAGGTTTTACAAGGAGCGAACCCCAATGAGAAAGATGGCAGGACTTGCATTGATGATCGGCGCCGCCCTGGCTGCCGGCTGCAACTCCAACAACGACAGCAGTGCGCCCGCCCCCGGCGCCAAGAACGTGATCTTCTTCCTCGGCGACGGCATGGGTCTCAATACCCTGACCGCCGCCCGTATCTACGGCGTCGGTGAAGAGGGCAGCCTCACCATCGATACCCTGCCGGAGACGGCCTTCATCAAGACCTTCTCCCACGACGCCCAGGTGACCGACTCGGCCCCCTCCATGTCCGCCTACATGACCGGGGTCAAGAGCAACAACGGCGTCATCAGCATGGATAGCGACGCCACCCAGGAGAGCAACTGCAGCAAGAGCGGCGGCAAGCCGGTCACCACCTTGCTGGAGCTGGCCAAGGCCGCCGGCCGCGGCACCGGCGTGGTCACCACCACCCGGGTGACTCACGCTACTCCGGCCGCTACCTATGCCCACCTCTGCAACCGGGATCTGGAAGCCGACATCGCCGCCCAGCTGGTGCCCGGCGGCGCCGGTTACAACAGAGCCCTCAAAGAAGGGGTGGACGTGGTGCTTGGCGGTGGCAGCAGCTTCTTCCTGCCGAAGGCAGACAAGGGCAAGCGCGAGGATGGCCGCAACCTCATCGATGAAATGAAGGCCAAGGGCTACCAGTTTGCCGGCAATCTGGAGGAGTTGAACAAGGCCGAGGCGGGCAAGCCGCTGCTGGGGCTGTTTGGCTCAAGCCACATGAAATATGACCTGGACCGGCCCGCCAGCGAGCCTTCCCTGGCCCAGATGACCCTGGCTGCCATCAAGCAGCTCAAAGACCAGAAACAGGGCTACTTCCTGATGGTGGAAGGGGGCCGCATCGACCACGCCCTGCACGACACCAACGCCAAGCGTGCCCTGCAGGACACCCTCGCCTTCGACAACGCCATCAAGGCGACCCTCGACGAGGTGAAGAAAACCGATCCCGAGCTGAAAAACACCCTGATCGTGGTCACCGCCGACCATGACCACACGCTAGTCCTGAATGGTTACGCCAAGCGTACCGGCAAGACCACCGCCGACAACCCCGGCGTGCTCGGGCTGGTGAAGAACTACGAAACCGGCGAGCCGAGCAAGGATGCCGATGGCATGCCCTACACCATCATCGGCTTTGGCAACGGCTACAACCGGGTGGACGGGCCGCGCAGCAGCGTGGCGCCGCTGGACGACGCCACCGTCTCCGCCAACGACTATCACCAGGAGGTGGTGGTCAAGGTGGGCGAAATAGGCAACGAGACCCACGGCGGCACCGACGTCTTCCTCGGTGCCATCGGCCAGGGAGCGGACAGCTTCCACGGCTCACTCGACAACACCGCCGTGTTCGGCAAGGTCAAGGCTGCGGCCGGGCTGTAAGGAGCATTCCCATGAAAAGAGCCATCAACCAATCCATAAAGCAGAACCTGCATAAAACCCTGGTCAGCACGGCCCTGCTGGCCGCCCTCGGCGGCGCGGCCCAGGCACAGGCCAGCGATGCCAAGAACGTCATCCTGTTCATCGGCGACGGCATGGGCCCCACCGTGCTCACCGCCACCCGCCTCTACAAGGTGGGAGAAGAGGGCAATCTGGAGATGATGAAGCTGGCCCGCAGCGCCCGCATCAAGACCTTCTCCAACGATGCCCAGACCACCGACTCGGCCCCCTCCATGGCGGCCTACACCACCGGGGTCAAGATGAACAACGAGGTGATCGCCATGAGCAGCGACACCAGGGCCGTCGCGCCCGGCAAGGACGCCAACGGCAACAAGGGCGTCAACAACTGCACCAGCGACAACGGCAAGCCGGTGCCCACCCTTCTCGAGCTGGCCAAGGCGGCGGGCAAGTCGGTGGGCGCCGTCACCACCACCGAGCTGACCCATGCCACCCCGGCCGCCACCTACTCCCACATCTGCCACCGGGATGCCGCCTACGCCATCGCCGAGCAGGCGGTACCGGGCGGTGCCGGCTTCAACCAGGCGCTGGGGGACGGGGTCGACGTGCTGATGGGGGGCGGCGCCAACCACTGGACACCCTACAACAGCACCAGCAACAAGGGTGGCCGCGCCGACGGGCGGGATCTCACCGCCGAGCTGACGGCCCAGGGCTATCGCTATGTCACCACCAAAGATGGTCTGGCTGGCGTCACCTCGGGCAAGGTGCTTGGGCTGTTCAGCGCCAAATCCCACCTCGACTACGAGCTGGACCGCGTCGCCAAAGGGGCGGCCAATACCCAGCCGTCGCTCTCCGAGATGACCGCCAAGGCAATCGATCTGCTCAGCCAGAACAGCCAGGGCTACTTCCTGATGGTGGAAGGGGGCCGGATCGACCACGCCCTGCACGGTACCAATGCCAAGCGCTCGCTCACCGACGCGGTGGCGCTGGACGACGCGGTCAAGACGGCGCTCGGCAAGGTGGACTTGAAAGATACCCTGATCGTGGTCACCGCCGACCATGACCACACCATGACCATTAACGGCTACTCAGCCAAGGGCAACAAGGTGCTGGATCTGGTAAAAAATGGCGATGGCTCGACCCAGAACGACGTGGATGGCAAGCCGTTCACCACCCTGGTGTTCGGCAACGGCCCCAACCGCCCCGACGTGCGCCCCACCCTCACCAGCGATCAGGTGATGGCGGACGACTACCTGCAGGAGACCGGGGTCAAGCTCGGCTCCGAGACCCACGGCGGCGGCGATGTGATGCTGTTTGCCGACGGTGCCGGCAGCAGCCGCTTCAAGGGGACGCTGGATAACACCAAGGTGTTCGGCAAGCTGAAGGAGGCGCTCGGCCTGTAAACGACAGGGCCCGGCAGGGTGCCGGGCTCTGCTCGTTCGAGCGATCACCCATATGCGACTGTTACTTCCGTTGTGGCTGCTCGCCAGCAGCCTCGCTTTTCCCCTCCTGGCCGATGAAGTCCCCGATCTGGCCGCCCGCATCCGTTATCAGGACAGGGTCACCAGCAGCGACGGCGTCAGCAAGGAAAGCCAGTGGCAGGAGAAGTGGCTGCGGGTTGGCGATCAGGTGTGGAGCCAGCGGCTCATCCCGCTGCCGCTTGCCCGCGCCTATCACGCCACCCACGATGCCACCCCGGGCCACAAGCACTTTACCCACCAGATGGCGGCGCGCTGGGTGACCCGCGACCAGCAGGGGATGCTGCAACTGCGCTACGCCGACAACTGGCACAACCAGCTGGTGGAGGTGCCGGAGGAGGAGTACGGTCAGGTGGCTTTCAAACCCGACTGGCCGCGGATCCGCCACCTCATCAACCCGGCCCTGTTGCAGGAGATGACCCCCCTCGACGAGGCGGCCCCCGAACAGGCGCGCTGGTATGAAAAACGCGAGGGCAGGCAGCGCACCCGCATCCTCTGGTCGAACCGCTGGCAGCTGCCGCTGGTGGTGGAGTCGGCGAGCCTCGACGGTTATCGCAGCTACCGGATGGAGGTGACCCTCAAGCCCCTGCCAAAGAGCCTGCCCTGGCAGCAGCTGGAAGGCTACCAGACCCTGGATCTGCGGGACTTCTTCGACTGACGGGACGCCCTGAATGGGGTGAGCTGATTTGTGCTGACGGGATGTTACACTCTGTGTACTCATCCCGGATCCGGCCTGCCATGCGTACTTCCCTGCTCTTGCTGCTTTGCACCCTGCTCTTCCCCGCCGCCCAGGCCAAGGCCGTGGTGGTCATCGCCGCCGAGATCCCCCCCTATGTCATTCGCTCCTATCAGGGCGCCCCGAGCGGCATGGCCATCGAGGTGCTGGAGGAGGCGGCCCGCCGCCTGAAGGAGCCGCTGACCATCGAGCTGATGCCGCTGGCCCGCGCCCTCAGCCAGACTCGCCACCGCCAGGACGTGCTGCTGGTGCCGCCGGTGCGCAGCCCCCAGCGCGAGCCGCAGTTTCTGTGGATTGCACCGCTGCTGGACGAGGCCTTCGTGCTGGTCAGCCATCGCCACTACCATCCTGTCCCCATCACCAGCAAAGAGCTGCCCGGCCTCACGGTCGGCGTGATGCGCGGCTCCTATGGCCAGAGCCTGCTGCAGCCCTACCCGCAAGTGAAACAGGCGCTGGTGGCCGAGGAGATCCACAACGCCAGCAAGCTGGCGCTGGGCCGTATCCAGGGCTGGGCGGTGGCCTGGAACAGCGCCCGCTACAACCAGCAGCAGGCCGGCCTGCCGCTGGCGGATCTGGTGCGCGGCGACACCCTGCAGCGGGCTTCGCTCTATCTGGCCGCCAGCCCCCGTTTCCCGGCCGCCGAGGCAACCCGCTGGCGCAAGATCATCGCCACCATGCGCGACGATGGCAGCCTGGCGCGCATCATCAAGCAGTACGATTACCAGGCCCCCTGACAAGCTTGTCAGGATAATTGCCAAAGCAGTCCAGAATGGTTATGGTATCCCCATGAAAGCGCTCATTATTTTATCAAGCCAGCTCACACCCCGTTGAGCCCCCGCCCTCGCCTCCGACAGCGAGTCGTTCGGGGGCATCGCATTCCCGATCTGTTTTTTCGTATCGCACACTCTTTTTCGACCAGCTTGCCCGTCATCCTGGTCCTTTAACCCATTGATAAGGAATATCTTATGAAACAGCCTCATCTCGTGATCTCCAGCCTGGATCTCGACCGCATCGAGCAACTGCTCGGCAACCATCCCCAGCACCTGGCCCTGCAGGAGGAGCTGGATCGCGCCGAGATGCGCGAGCCGGCCGACATGCCGCCGGACGTGGTCACCATGAACAGCACGGTGCGCTTCAAGATGCCGAGCAGCGGCAACGAGTTCTGCCTGACCCTGGTCTACCCCAAGGACGTGCAGGGTGACGAGTCGAAGATCTCCGTGCTGGCCCCGGTCGGCAGCGCCCTGCTCGGCCTGAAGGTAGGCGACAGCATCGCCTGGCCCGGCCCGGCCGGTCGCACCATCGAGGTGGAGATCCTGGAAGTGGTCTATCAGCCGGAGCGTGCCGGCGAGCTGCACCGCTAATCCTCCCGGGTACGTGCCAAGCCGCTGGCGCAGGCCTGCGCACGTGCCCGCCCCTGATCCCGATCAAGCTTTGCCACAGAAGCGCCGCCAATCCCGCTCACATGCCCTGCTTTCTCTTGAGCCCGGGCGAGGCGGCAGGTATCTTGTTGGCCGCGCCAGCACCCTGGCCGCAGATTTCAGGCTGACATCATGATAAAGATTGCCCTCATCGACGATCACCAGATCGTCCGCTCCGGCTTTGCTCAACTGCTCAATCTCGAACCCGACCTGCGGGTGGTGGCCGAATTTGGCTCCGCCGCCGAGGCGCTGGCGGGACTGCCCGGCAGCGGCGTGCAACTGTGCGTGTGCGACATCTCCATGCCGGACCAGTCCGGGCTGGATCTGCTCAAGCGCCTCCCTTCCGGCCTCGCCGTGGTGATGCTGTCGGTGCACGACAGCCCGGCGTTGATCGAGCAGGCATTGCAGGCCGGCGCCAAGGGGTTCCTCTCCAAGCGCTGCAGCCCGGACGAACTGATCGCCGCAGTGCGCACTGCCGCCCACGGCGGCTGCTACCTCACCCCGGACATTGCCCACAAGCTGGCCTGCAACAGCCAGGATCCGCTCACCAACCGGGAACGGGAAGTGGCCCAGCTGCTGGCGCGGGGACTGGAGGTGAAGGCCATCGCCGAGCAGCTTGGTCTCTCTCCCAAGACGGTGCACGTGCACCGCGCCAACCTGATGGACAAACTCAAGGTCAGCAACAACGTGGAGCTGGCCCACCGCATGCTGGACAGCTGGTGATCCCCCGTCTTGCCAGCTATGTCGCCATCTCGCTGGCGGCCTGTTTCATCTTTGCTGCCGGCTGGTTCTGCCTGTGGAGCATCGGCCTGCACCTGGCGGGATCGCCCATGCTGGCGGCCCTGCTGTTCCCCTTCGGCCTGCGTCTGGGGCTGCTGCTGCAAAGCCCGATCGCCTACTGGCCGCCGCTGCTGCTGTGCGAATCCCTGCTGCTCTACTGGCTCAATCAGGAAGTGGGGCTGCCGCTGTGGCCGCTCATTCAAACGGGCAGCCTGCTGACCCTGCTGCCGCTGCTCATCGCCCGCCGCCAGCCGGTGCGCAACGACTGGCAGCAGCTGCTGGTGCTGCTGGCTACCGTCACGGTGGCGGCGGGGCTGCAATCCCTGCTCTGGCATCTTGCTGGCGAGGATGGCCTCACCGCGCTGCTGCTCACCCTCACCGGCGGGCTGACGCTGACCTCCACCTGCATGCTGATCTGGCACTACCTCACCCGCGCCACCTGGGTGCCGCTCGGCCCGACCCTGGTGGATCAACCGGTGGACTGGCGTTTTCGCCATCTGGTCTGGTATCTGCTGCTGTTCGTGCTGAGCCTCTGGCTGCAGCTCGGCCTGCCGGACTCGCTGGTGCGCTTCACCCCGTTTTGTCTGGCCATCCCCATCATGGCCATGGCCTGGCGCTACGGCTGGCAGGGGGCCCTGCTCGCCACTCTGATGAACACGGTGGCGCTGATGGCCAGCCAGGCCTGGCATGATCATCCGCTCGATCTGCTGCTCTCCCTGCTGGCCCAGAGCCTCACCGGCCTGCTGCTCGGCGCCGGCATCCAGCGCCAGCGCGAGCTCAACCAGGCGCTGAGCCGCCAGCTTGCCCACAATCGCCAGCTCACCGAACGGCTGCTGGAGACCGAAGAGAGCATCCGCAAGGAGGTGGCGCGCGAGCTGCACGACGACATCGGCCAGACCATCACCGCCATCCGCACCCAGGCCGGCATAGTGCGCCGCCTCGCCCCCGACAATGCCGGGGTCGGCCAGAGCAGCGCCCTCATCGAGACGCTGTCGCTGGGCATCTACGACGCGGTGCGCGGCCTGCTCGGCCGGCTGCGCCCCCGCCAGCTCGACGACATGAGCCTGGAGCAGGCGGTACGCGGCCTGCTGCGGGAGCTGGAGCTGGAGCGCCGCGGCATCGTCACCCGGCTCGAGTGGCAGCTGGCGGACGCCGGCCTCTCCGATGCCCAGCGAGTCACCCTGTTTCGGGTCTGTCAGGAGGGGCTCAACAACGTGGTGAAACACGCCAATGCCAGCTCGGTCACCATCCGGGCCCACCGCCAGGGCGAGCGACTGACTCTGCTGCTGGAAGACGATGGCTGCGGCCTGCCCGAACACCGCACGCCCCAGGGCTACGGCCTGCTCGGCATCCGCGAGCGGGTGCAGGCGCTGGGAGGCACATTGCAGCTCTCCTGCGTGCACGGCACCCAGCTGACCGTGACCCTGCCCGGCCGCAAACGGGAGGAGAGTCATGACTGACACCCTGCTGCAAGGGAGGAGCGTCTAATGCTCAGCTTCATGAGAAGCGCACCGCCTCAACCCCTCATCCGCGATCAGGCCGAGATCGACGCCTGTTATCGCCACTGGCGGCTGCACATCCTGCTGACCATGTATCTGGGCTACGCGGTGTTCTACTTCACCCGCAAGAGCTTCAACTTCGCCATGCCGGACATGTTGGCCAGCGGCATGCTGAACAAGGCCGACATCGGCATGCTGTGGACCCTGTTCTACATCACCTACGGCTGCTCCAAGTTCTTCTCCGGCATCATCAGCGACCGCGCCAACCCGCGCTACTTCATGGGCCTCGGGCTGATGGCGACCGGGGTCATCAACATACTGTTCGGGCTCTCGTCGTCGCTGTGGCTGTTCGCCGCCCTCTGGGTGGCCAACGCCTTCTTCCAGGGCTGGGGCTGGCCCCCCTGCTCCAAGCTGCTCACCAGCTGGTACTCGCGCAGCGAGCGCGGCTTCTGGTGGTCAGCCTGGAACACGGCCCACAACGTGGGCGGCGCGCTCATTCCCCTCATCGTCAGCACCCTGGCCCTGCAGCACGGCTGGCGCTACGGCATGATAGTGCCCGGCCTTATCGCCATCCTGGCGGGGTTGTTCCTCTGCTGGCGGCTGCGCGATACCCCGGCCGCCATGGGACTGCCCACGGTGGGCGAGTGGCGAAACGATGCCATGGAGCTGGCCCAGCAGACCCAGGATGCCGGCCTCTCCCATAGCCAGATCCTGCGCAAATACGTGCTCGGCAACCCCTATATCTGGCTGCTGGCCTGCTGCTACGTGCTGGTCTACGTGGTGCGCACCGCCATCAACGACTGGGGCAATCTCTACATGACCGAGCAGCGCGGCTTCAATCTGATGAGCGCCAACTCGGCCATCTCCATGTTCGAAGTGGGCGGTTTTATCGGTGCCCTGGTGGCGGGCTGGGGATCGGACAAGCTGTTCAACGGCAACCGCGGGCCCATGAATCTCATCTTCGCGGTGGGCATATTGCTGGCGGTGGGATCGCTCTGGCTGATGCCCTTCTTCAGCTATGTGATGCAGGCGGCCTGTTTCTTCACCATCGGCTTCTTCGTGTTCGGCCCCCAGATGCTGATCGGCATGGCGGCGGCCGAGTGCTCCCACAAGAATTCGGCGGGGGCCGCCACCGGCTTCGTCGGCCTGTTTGCCTACATGGGAGCGGCGCTCTCTGGCTATCCGCTCGCCAGGGTGCTGGAGATCTGGCACTGGCAGGGCTTCTTCGTGGTGATCTCGGTGGCCGCCGGCGTCTCCGCCCTGCTGCTGCTCCCCTTCCTCAAGGCGCAGGCGCCGCGTCCCCGCGACGCCGATTGACCGGCTAGGCTTGCGCCAGCCGGCAGACCCGATTCTTGCCCTCCCGCTTGGCCTGATAGAGGGCGCGATCCGCCTGGCTGAACAGGGGGTCGAAGTGCCAGCTGTGCTGGCAGCGCACCAGCCCCATGCTGACGGTGATGCCGATCCCGTGCATGTCCTGCGCCGCCAGAGAGCGGATGATCTGCTCGCAGCGCTGCTGCTGCGCCGTTTCATCCTCCTGCGGCAGCAGCAACACGAACTCCTCGCCGCCAAAGCGACTGGCCACCAGCTCTTGCTGAGCGCCGAGATAGGCCCCCACCGCCGCCAGCACCTTGTCCCCCATCTCATGACCATGGCGATCGTTGATCTGCTTGAAGTCATCGAGATCCAGCACCGCCAGGGCACCGAATTCGGTCATCCGGCGCCGGGCCATCAGCTCCATGAAGCCGCGCCGGTTGAGCAGACCGGTGAGCGGATCGTGGCTCGCCTGCTGGCGCAGGGCCAGTGCCCGGTACTGGGTGCAGAGCAGCAACACCCCGAAGGTGGAGAGGTAACTGCCCATCAGCATGGAGAGGAAGGGCAGCACGTTGACACCGCTCTGATCCATCAAGACTCTGGCATCCCCCTGCAGCAGAAATGCCATGCGCAGCAGGTTGAAGCCATAGAGCAGGATGTTGACCACGGTGAACACCAGTACGGCGGGCAGATAGGCGGGATAGCCGTGCCGCCAGATGAGAAAGACGATCACCGCCCCCAGCACCATGTAGCTCAGGCAAGCCAGCAGCACCCGGGGGGCCATCTGATCGTTGAAGGCAATGCTCCAGCTCAGGATCAGCACATAGATCAGCATGAACCAGCCGCTGGCATGCCAGCTGAGGGGCTGGCCGAAGAAACGCTGCAGCGCCAGCGGCATCAGGGCGATGCAGACGGTGATCAGCAGATTGGCCAGCCAGATCCCCGCCAGACTCGGCATGAAGGCCTGCAGGGTAAAGAGGCTCTGGGCCGCCAGTGCGAACAGACTGGACCACCACCAGTATCCGAGTCCGGGGATCTCCCTGTGGGTCGACCAGATGATGGAGAGAGTGATGAAGCCGAGGCTGTAGCCACCCAGTGCCATGATCATCAGAGTGAATACATCCAGCTTGAGCAGTATTGAGGCGTCCATACCAGTGTCACTAAACGAAGGTAACTGAGTATATTGGAAGCGCAAAACAAGACCCAGTGGTGTCTGACTAAATCCTCAATTAAAAACCATTTAGTGGGCGGCAATCGTACACACTAAATTCATTCGAATCTGTTTTTTGGCGCTTGGCGGCCAGATGAGCAACAATTGACACTACTGATGGCGGGCTGGCTTGTAACAAAATGTGCTGAATACATTTTTGGCTTGAACCCGCCTCATTAGATAGATATGTTGTTTTCGTGTGATTTTATGAGTGCCGCCACGGGGAAAAAGCGCCACTAACCTATTGAGTCATCTGGCACAATCGGAATTTGGTACATTTTTCACTCAGTCGGCAGCAAATAGAATCTCATATGGGGCTTTTGCCTCAATCAAGACAATAATCCTGTCTTGCCCTGTTGCCGGATGCAGCAGTCTCTTGTGCCACGGAGTCGCACGGGATCAGGTTCAAGGCCGAACACACTTTTGACAGAGACGTCACTTATGATCAAAAAACTCATTCTTTCTACCCTGCTGCTGTGCGGGCTGGCCAACGCCGCGCCCACTTCCACCCTGGATGCCGTGCTGGAGCGCGGCGTGCTGCGGGTCGGTTTCGACGCCGGCTATCAACCCTTCGAAATGACCAACAAGCAGGGCCAGTACATCGGCTTTGACGTGGATCTGGCCAAGATGGTCGCCAAGGAGATGGGCGTGAAGGTCGAGTTCGTCAACACCGCCTGGGATGGCATCATTCCGGCCCTCTTGACCGACAAGTTCGACGTCATCATGGGCGGCATGACCGTCACTCCCCAGCGCAACCTGCGCGTCAACTTTGCCGACCCCTACATCGTGGTCGGGCAGACCATCGTCCTGCGCAAGGACAAGGCCGGCGAGATCAAATCCTTCACCGACCTCAACGATCCCAAGTACAAGATCGCGGTCAAGCTCGGCACCACCGGCGAGCAGGCAGTCAAGCGTCTGATCCCGAAAGCCACCCTGCTGCAATTTGAAACCCAGGATGACGCCAAGCTGGAAGTGCTCAACGGCAAGGTCGACGCCTTCGTCTACGACCTGCCCTACAACGCCATCTTCGCCACCCAGAACAAGGGTGCCGTGGTGCACCTCGACAAGCCGTTCACCTTCGAACCGCTGGCCTGGGCCATCCGCAAGGGCGACCAAGACACCCTCAACTGGTTCAACAACTACCTGCGCCAAATCAAGGGCGACGGCAGCTACGACCGCCTCTACCAGAAGTGGTTCGAGTCCACCGCCTGGCTGAACCAGCTCAAGTAACCTCGCAAGGGGCGGCCCGCCGCCCCTTCACGCAGTTCCCCACACAATAACTACAACGAGGTTGCGACAGTGCACAACCCAACAAGACAGATGGAAAAACAACCCAATCAACTGCTCTGGCACGGGATCTTCCTGCTGGTCGTGCTGGCCGCCATCTTTGGCATCTACAAGGCCGTGCAATCGGTGGATTACACCTGGCGCTGGGAGCGGATCCCCCAGTACATCGCCTATCAGGCGGAACAGAAAAACTACGCCGAATTTGACGGTACCGTGGTCGCCGGCACCACCGAAGCCGACAAGGGCAAGCTGTTTTTGCAAAACGATCTCGATCCCAACCAGCGCCAAGCCATCGCCATCAGCGGCGGCCAGGTAGCAGAAGGGGACACCGTCTTTCGTGGCGACACCCTCGACACCCAGCTGAGCTGGACTGCCGGCCCCATCGCCTGGGGCGTCTGGGTCACGGTCAAACTCTCGCTGGTGGCAGGCATCTTCGCCATCCTGCTCGGCACCCTGGCCGGGCTGGCCCGACTCTCCCCCAACCCCGCCCTGCGCAACCTGGCGGTTACCTACGTGGAGCTCATCCGTGGCACCCCGCTGCTGGTGCAGATCTTCATCGTCTACTTCTTCATCGGTACCGTGCTGAACCTCGACCGATTCACCGCCGGGGTGGCGGCACTGGCGGTCTTTACCGGCGCCTACGTGGCGGAAATCGTCCGTGCCGGCATCAGCTCCATCCACAAGGGGCAGATGGAAGCGGGCAGAAGCCTCGGCATGACCTCGGCCCAGACCATGCGCTACGTCATCCTGCCGCAGGCGTTCAAGCGGGTGCTGCCCCCGCTGGCGGGCCAGTTCATCAACCTTATCAAGGACTCCTCGCTGGTCTCTGTCATCTCCATCACCGATCTCACCAAGGCGGGGCGCGAGGTGGTGAGCTCCACCTTCAGCCCGTTCGAGGTGTGGTTCACCGTGGCCCTGCTCTATCTGGTGCTGACTGGCACTCTCTCCTTCCTGGTGCGTCGTCTGGAGGTGAAATATGCGCGCAGCAACTGATCCCATTATCAAAGCCAGTGGTGTAGAGAAGTTCTACGGCACCGAAGTGCACGCCCTCAAAAACGTCAGCACCCAGGTCGCCGAGGGGGAAGTGGTGGTGATCGTCGGCCCCAGTGGCTCCGGCAAGTCCACCTTCCTGCGCACCCTCAACCAGTTGGAGACCATCAACGACGGCAATATCGTGGTGGATGGCATCAGTCTGACCGAGCCGGGGAACGTCAACAAATTGCGGGAGGAGGTGGGCATGGTGTTCCAGTCTTTCAACCTCTTCCCCCATCTGAACGTGCTGGACAACATCTGCCTCGCCCCGCAGAAGGTGCGCGGGCTGTCGCGTCGCGATGCCGAAGACAGAGCCAAAGCCCTGTTGCTCAAAGTCGGTCTGTCAGCCAAGGCCGAGAGCTACCCCTCCCAGCTCTCCGGCGGCCAGCAGCAGCGGGTGGCCATTGCCCGGGCACTCGCCATGCAGCCGCGCATCATGCTGTTTGACGAGCCCACCAGTGCGCTCGACCCCGAGATGGTGGGCGAGGTGCTGGACGTGATGAAGGGGCTGGCCCGCGAGGGGATGACCATGGTGGTGGTGACCCACGAGATGGGCTTTGCCCGCGAGGTGGCAGATCGCGTGCTCTTTATGGAGAGCGGCGAGCTGCTGGTAGACGAGAAGCCGACGGACTTTTTCGACAATCCCCCCTCCCCGCGCCTGCGCCAGTTCCTGAGCCAGGTGCTGTAATAGCGCCGGCGATAAAAAGCAGCAGAGGGAGCCCATGGCTCCCTCTTTTCGTTGATGCCCTGCCGACCATATCTATTTTTTCGCTTTGCGTTTTGCTTCATCCAGCATGGTTTGCAGCGCCGGCATGTTGCGCTCGGCCAGAGATTGGCCCACCAGCGAGCTCTCCTGAAAGATGGCCGGCATGGTATCCAGGGATTTCTTCCCGACCGGACTCTGATAAAAGGCGATCAGCGCCTTGAGCTCAGCCTCGGTGAAATGCTTGCGGTAGATAGCGGCCACTTCGCTACTCATTGCCCCCCAGGAGAGGTAACGGCTCACCCAGGCCTCCAGTACATCGCGGTGCTGGGCCAACTCCTGTGCATGTTCACCGGCGCCCCGGATGATCAGCGGGATCATCTGTGCCTGCATCTGGGCCTGCAGCTGCTCCGCCTGCTGCTCGCTGTTGAGCAGGTTGACCAGTTCCTGAGCAGGATCGGCCCACACACTGCCACTCCACACCAGGGCGATGACAACCCCTCTTTTCACCCACTGCATAACCACCTCACTAATCATATAAAAACAACAGGTTACATTGATTCATCAAACAGACCAGTCGCCAGATGGTGGTGATGCATGCAAGGTCTGTGATGGTCGCCCGGATCTGTGCCGGGGACACCCTGTGGTGCCGCCTTTCCCGCCGCCGTCACCGGTGACCCATCAAAAACAGCAGAGGGACTCTCAGTCCCTCTGCTATTGGCCGAAACCCTGTGTTTATCGGCTGAATCTGACTGGCTCCCTGATCAGTTCAGCGCGGGGACTTTCCCAGATAACGCTCCACGATGAGCCGGATCCCGTCCCGCTTCTTGAGCTCGTAGAGCCGCTTGTCGAACTGCTCGGCAAAGTCCTCCTTGAAGTCGAACTCCCCCTTGCGGCTGTAGCCGAGAAACCCCTGCTCCTTGCTGAGCACCGGCCCCTGCTTGAGCTGGGACATGTCGGCCACCGCCAGCTGATTGCCCTTGATCATGTTGAGCAGCTCATAGAGCAGGGAGAGGCGATCGTTGACGGTACAGTCCACCCGGCCGCGCACTATCTTGAGCAGGTTCTCCCGGTTGCTCTTCACCTCCTCCAACCCGATCTTCTGCTGCTGGACGGCCTGCCAGAAGGAGGCACCACCTATGGTGAAACCGGCATTCATGCCAAAGCGCAGCCCGTAGTAGTCGGCCGGGAATTGCGCCTGCGGGGTATTGACCGCCACCCCGGCGCCGCATCCTCGTCGAGCAGGGGTTGGGAATAGGGCCACATCCAGGGGCGGCTGTCGGGCTGGTAATAGGGCGGGAAGATGGCGAAGGCACTGCCCTGTTCCACCATGCTGAGACCCCGTCGCCAGGGCATGGCCTTGAGCACCACCTCGTACTCATCCATGGAGGCCGTCACGCTGCGCACTATGTCGGCATAGATCCCCTTCACCTCCTCCCCTTCCTGCCAGGAGTAGGGTGGATAGTTGGCATCGGCCAGGATCTCGACCCGGGTCTTGGCCTGCGCCAGCAGGCAAACTCCCATCAACAAACAACACCACAGCCGCATCATCTGCCACTCCAGGGGTAGAAAACCTCATCAAGCATAGTCACTGCGCCATGGTTCAGAGGGCCATCACGCCCTTTCATGGCCATGCGTTTGCGGACTCCCGCCGCCAGCGTCAGATGACGACGGCCATCGGGTGAAAATTGTTAATGAAAGATTAAATTCATCCTTTATGCTGGAGAGCAATTGCTCTGACTGGATACCCGACATGGATGTGCAACTGATCCTGCTCTACCTCTCGCCGCTCTTTCTGGCCTTCATCGGCTGGGAGATGCTCTACCTGCGCAAACATGGCGCCGCCTATCCCACCGCCGGCTACCAGTGGAAGGATCTCTTCGCCAACGCCACCCTGGCGCTGATGCATCAGGGGGGTGACGCGCTGACGGCCATCGCCATCGCCTACCTCTACGACGCCCTCTGGGGCTGGCGGCTGCTGGATATCGATCTCAACTTCTGGAGCCTGTTGCTGCTCTTTTTGTTGCAGGATCTCTGCTACTGGCTGTTCCACTTCGCCAGCCACCACGTGCGTTGGCTCTGGGCCTCCCACGTGGTGCACCACAGCTCGGAGCGGCTCAACCTCTCCACCGCCTTTCGCCAGAGCCTGATGTACCCGGTCTCCGGCATGTGGCTGTTCTGGATCCCGATGATCCTCATCGGCTTCCCGCCCGAGGCGGTGGTCGCCACCGTGCTGCTCAGCCTGGGTTTTCAGTTCTTCGTTCACACCCAGGTGGTGGGCAAGCTCGGCAGGCTGGAGTGGGTTTTCAACACCCCCTCCCACCACAGGGTGCACCACGCCAGCAACGCCAAATACATAGACCGCAACTTCGCCGGGGTGCTCATTATCTGGGACAGGCTGTTTGGCACCTTCGTGGAAGAGGACCCCGCCGAACCGTGTCGCTTCGGCATCACCAAGCCCATCCACAGCTTCAACCCGCTCACCCTCACCTTCCACGAGTGGCGCGACATGCTGCAAGAGGCCCGCGGCCTGCCCTGGCGGCAAAAGCTCGCGGTGCTGTTTGGCAAACCCGCCGGCCCCGCCAGCCGCTAAGTCCTTGCCGCAGTAAAACAAATCCGCATTGCAGCCAAAATGAGAGTGCCCCCTTGGGCGCTCTCTTGCATTGGATCACCACCTCACTCAGACGTGGGCAAAAGACCAGATGGCGGGGATCAGGCTCAGCAGCGTCACCCCGGCCAGCAGCCGCTCGCGCCCGCTGAGTCGCAGCTCGGCCCCCAGCTGGCGGCGGCTGTAGAGAAACAGCAGCAGACCCGGCCCGTAGAGCAGCAAGGAGAGCAGCAGGTACTCCCCCCCGGCGGCGTAGAGCAGCCAGAGGCCGTAACCGCTCGATACCAGCGCTACCGCCCGCATCAGGCCATTACCCTCCCCACGCAAGGAGAGCTTGAGCAGGAACAGACCGATCAACAGGTAGGGCACCAGGATCATCGAGGTGGAGATGAGCAGCAGGTTGGTGTAACCCTTGCCGAGCAGCCACACCAGCAGCAGACAGCCCTGCACCGTCAGGCTGGTGAGCCACAGCGATGCGATGGGGGTGCCGTTGCGGTTCTGGCGCCGGAAGATGGCCGGGAAGGCGCCGTGGCGCGCCGCGCTGAACGGCACCTCGGCCGAGAACAGGGTCCAGCTCACGTAGGAGGCCAGCACCGAGACGATAAGACCGACGCTGATGAGCAGCTTGCCCCAGGAGCCGGTCATCTGGGCCATCAACCCCGCCATGGAGGGGTTGGGCAGGGCCGCGAGCTCGGGGCGGCTCAGGATCCCGAGCGCCAGCACAGAGATGAGCACATAGAGCAGCAGCGCCAGCACCACCCCCAGCACGGTGGCCGTGCCCACATCCCGCTTGTTTCTGGCACGGGCCGACAGCACGGCCGCCCCTTCGATGCCGGTAAAGACCCAGAGGGTGATCAGCATGGTGTTGCGCACCTGCTCGGAGACCGGCACAGCCAGGGTGCTGCCCCCCTGATCCGCCGCGAAGGTGACAGGGTCGAACCAGTAGCAGGCGAACAGGATGAACAGCAGCAGCGGCAGGCTCTTGGCCAGGGTCGCCACCAGATTGAACAGGGCGGCCTGCTGCACGCCACGGGCCACCAGCAGATGCACGGCCCAGAGGATGCAAGATTCGCCGATGAAGGCGGCCAGGGTGTTGCCCTCGCCAAACCAGACCTGCTGCGGGGTGTCGACGAAGCTGCCCAGCGCCGCGAAGGCGATCACCAGATAGCCCACCACGCCGATGGTGGCGCAGAGCCAATAGCCCCAGGCGGAGAAAAAACCCACCAGATCGCCGAAACCGGCGCGGGCATAGCTGTAGATGCCGCCATCGAGATCCGGCCTTAATCGCGACAGATACAGAAAACTCATAGCCAGCGCCAGTATGCCCACCCCGGTGACGCCCCAGCCGATCAGCACGGCGCGCGCGCCAGCCACCTCGGCCATGTTCTGCGGCAGGCTGAAGATCCCCGCCCCTACCATGGAGCTGAACACCAGCGCGGTGAGGGACCAGAGCCCGATCTTGCTCTCTTTCATGGGCTCTCCTTAGCGCAGCCGGCGGCTCAGCGCCTGAATGTGCTCCGGCCCGATGCCGCAGCAACCGCCGATAAGGGAGGCTCCGACCCCGCGCCAGCGCTCGGCCCAGCCAAGGTAATCCAGCGGCCCCAGATCGGTGCGGATCTCGTCCAGCCCGTCGTTGGCGGTGGCCTCCTTGGGCTGGGGCGGGAAGGCGTTGGCATAGGCGCCGAGCCGGATGTCGCTGCGACCCTGCTCTTGCAAAGCGGCACCGGCCACCTTGAGCGCCCCTTCGATCACCTCGGGCTGACAGCAGTTGAACAGGATGGCGTCCACCCCGGCCGATGCCAGCGCGGTAACCGCATCGGCCACTCGCTCGCCGGAGCGCAGGGTTGGCTCGCCGCCCGGCGCCTCGTCCTCCAGGGTGAAGGAGACCCAGAACGGTTTGCCATCCTCGGGCAGCAGGGCCCGGATGGCCAGCGGCTCGGCGATGAGGCTCATGGTCTCCGCCAGCCAGAGATCCACGTGGGGGGAGAGCGCCCGAATAAGCGGGGTCGCCAGCTCGCTCACCCTACCCGCGTCGAACAGGTCGGCGCGGTAGGAACCAAACAGCGGCGGCAAGGAGCCGGCCACCTGCACGCGCCCCGGCTGCTCGTCGGCCACCTCGCGGGCCAGCTGGCCAGCCAGTGCCGCCAGCCCCTCCCCCTCTGCCACAAAACGCGCGTCACCGATATGAAACGGCACCAGCGCATAGCTGTTGGTGGTGATGACCCGGGCCCCGCTCGCCACATAGGCCTGATGCACCTCGCGCACCGTCTCGGGGGCCTCCATCAGGGCCAGCGCCGACCACTCCGGCTGGCGAAACGGCGCCCCCCGCCGTGCCAGCTCGCGTCCCATGCCACCATCCAGTACCCACAAATCCTTTGTATCCATCTCTGTCTCTCTGCGTGTCCCCGTCGTGACGGGTATTTATTGTGTTGAGTCAAAATGAGCCATCAAAACATCTAGACGGCTAGAATGCCTTTTCATCATGACCCAAAGTAGAACAAGAGGCAATCGGGTGCTACGAACAAATCTGAACAAGCTCAGGGAGATAACGGCAAAGGAAGGGAGGTATGGCTGTTGAAGGCTCAACACCAGGATGAGAAACGACAAGAGGCCACCCGAAGGTGGCCTCTTGTGGCAACAGTTGATCTGGCGGCTCAACGCCCGGCCAGTACCCGCTTGGTCTGCTTGACCCAGTCGGACACCCGACCCTGCTGGGGATACCCCTGCCAGATCTGCTCCCACTGGGCGGGGCTGAGCGGGCGGCCCAGTCGGCGCTGCACCCCGGCATAGAGGTAGTCGTGAGCCGTGGTGCGTGCCTGGGCGGAGGTGAGGAACTTGGCCACCGGATCGGTCAGGCGCACGTCCCGCATGCCGAGCAGCGGGTAGTCGCTGTGCACCGCCGCCAGCATGGTCTCGCGCATGGCCGACTCGATGTAGCCGCGGGCAAACAGGGCGGTCACCGACTCGAGCGATCCTTGATCCGGGCCGTGATACTCCTCGTCGAATACCGGACTCGGCTCCACCACGGCGCTTTGCACCACCGCATCCGGGTCCTGCTGCGGCACGACCACGGCCGCCTTGGGGGCAACCGGTTTGGCGACTGTGGTGGCCTTGCGCGGAGCGCTCTGGCTGCAGGCACCGAGTGCCAGGGCGAGCGCCACACAGGCCAGCGCACGGGAATGAGACTGCATCTTCATGATTGCTAACTAGCTCCTTTTACGATTCCTGAGCGGGTTTCTCGGCCGGCGTGGGCTCGACCCGGGTGACCAGCAGCTGGTCAATCTTGTAGCTGTCGATGTCCACCACTTCGAACTTGTAACCGGCGTATTTGACCGAATCGGTTCGCTTGGGGATCTTGCGCAGCATGTACATGATGAAGCCGGCGATGGTTTCATAATTCTGGTTTTCCGGGAACTCCTCGATGTCGAAGGCGCGCATCACGTCGGAGATGGGGGTCACCCCGTCCACCAGCCAGGAGTTCTCGTCCCGCTGCACGATCTGCTCTTCCACCACGTGGGTGGCCCACTCACCCATCACGGTACTCATCAGGTCGTTCATGGTGACGATCCCCACCACCAGGGCGTACTCGTTCATCACCACGGCAAAGTCGCCCCTGTGGTTCTTGAAGTACTCCATCGCCTCGTAGAGGTTGAGGGTGTCGGGGATGATGATGACGTTCTGCACCAGCGAGCCGCTGTTGAGGTCGATGCTCTGGCCGCTGATGACCCGGATCAGCAGCTCCTTGGAGTCGACGAAGCCCTTGATGCTGTCGAGGTTGTGGTCACACACCAGGAACTTGTTGTGGGGGTGTTCGGCAATCTTGGCCTTGATGCTCTCCTCGCCCTCTTGCAGGGTGAAGTAGATGAGGCTCTCGCGCGCGGTCATGGCGGAGGTGACGCCGAGGGACTGCAGCTCGAACACGTTCTCGATGAGCTGGTGCTCCTCGCGCTGGATGACGCCCGCTTCGGCGCCCGCATCCATCACCGCATAGATATCGTCGGAGGTGATCTCGTCGTTGCGCACCATGGAGATGCGCAGCAGGCGGAACAGGCCGTTGGCCATGCCGTTGAACAGCCACACCAGCGGCATCAGCAGGGTGACGCACAGCAACATGGGGCGCACCACCACCACGGCGATCCGCTCCGGCATGGTCATGGCGAGGCGCTTGGGCATCAGATCGGCGATCAGGATGAACATGCCGGTGACGAACACGAAGGAGGCAGCCGAGCTGATCTCGCCAAGCCAGGGCCCCTGATAGAACTCGGAGATGAACTCCTTGATGGCCGGGTTCAGGGCAGACTCGCCCAGGATACCGCCCAGGATGGCGACGGTGTTCAGCCCGATCTGCACCACGGTAAAGAAGTTGCCCGGCTGGGCCTGCAGTGCCAGTACCTTTTCGGCATGGCGGTTGCCCTCATCGGCCATCACCTGCAACTTGATCTTGCGGGAGGCGGCGAGGGAGATCTCGGAGAGAGAGAAGAACACGCTGCCGGCGACCAGCAGCATCAGGAAAAATAAACTATCGGCAAAACTCATGATTAACCTATTGCAACAGCCGCCTTAGCACAAGACGGCAAACTGGGTCCGGGGGACCGGACCGTGAGTCAATCCGGGACTCACACAGGGGGCATATTCTAGCAGAAAAGCGCCAAGCGGGTGGCGATATCTTGCACTGACTGAAAAGGCAACAAAAAAGGCGCTCAAAGCGCCTTTTTATGCATCTCAGACTCACCCTTTCCCCAGCAGGGTGCCCAGATCATCCGCCTTGGTGTGGCGCACGTCCTTGCCCTTGACGTAATAGACGATGTACTCGCAGATGTGCTGGCAGCGATCCCCCACCCGCTCGATGGCCCGCGCCGCCCACAGCACGTTGAGTACCTGCGGTATGGTGCGCGGATCTTCCATCATGTAGGTCATCAGCTCGCGAATGATGGACTCGTATTCGCGGTCCACCTTGTCATCTTCCTTGTAGACCGCCAGCGCCGCGTCCAGATCCATGCGGGCGAAGGCGTCCAACACGTCGTGCAGCATCTTGATGGTGCGGCGCCCCATGTTCTCTAGCGACACCAGCGGCGGCTGCGGCTTGTTGGCGTTGTCGGTCAGCATGCGGGCTATCTTGTCCGCCACATCGCCGATGCGCTCGAGATCGGTGATGGTCTTGATGATGGCCATCACCAGCCGCAGGTCGGAGGCGGTGGGCTGGCGTTTGGCGATGATGCGGGTGCACTCCTCGTCGATCGCCACTTCCATGGCGTTGACCTTGTGGTCGTTGGCGACGATCTTGCGCGCCGCGTCCAGATCCTGATCGTGGATCGCCGCGATGGCGTCGGTCAGCTGCTGCTCCACCAGCCCGCCCATCACCAGCACCTGGTTGCGCACGCTCTCGAGTTCGGCATTGAACTGACCGGAGATGTGTTTGTTGAGGTTCATATTGTCCATACAAATAATCCTTGATGCTCCGAGTATGCCTTAGTCGTTGAACTGACCGGTAATCTGTTTGTTGATGCTCATCTTGCTCATCTCCATCACCAGCATTCCTTAGCCGTAACGACCGGTGATGTAGTCTTCGGTCTTCTTCTTGGCCGGGGTGGTGAAGATGGTGTTGGTGTCCGAGTACTCGATGAGCTCGCCCATGTACATGAAGGCGGTCTGATCCGACACCCGCGCCGCCTGCTGCATGTTGTGGGTCACGATCACCACGGTGAACTGGCTCTTGAGCTCGTTGATCAGCTCCTCGATGGTGAGGGTGGAGATGGGGTCGAGCGCCGAGGTCGGTTCATCCAGCAGCAGCACTTCCGGCTCGATGGCGATGGCACGGGCAATCACCAGTCGCTGCTGCTGACCGCCGGAGAGACCGAAGGCGTTGTCGTGCAGACGATCCTTCACCTCGTCCCACAGGGCCGCGCCGCGCAGGGAGCGCTCGGCCGCCTCGTCCAGGGTGCGGCGGTCGTTGATGCCCTGCAGGCGCAGGCCATAGACCACGTTCTCGTAGATGGACTTGGGGAAGGGGTTGGGGCGCTGGAACACCATGCCCACCTGACGACGCAGGGCGGAGACATCCACGCTCTTGTCGTAGATGTTGTGGCCATGCAGCTGGATTTCCCCCTCGATGCGGCAGATCTCCACCAGGTCGTTCATCCGGTTGATGCAGCGCAGCAGAGTGGACTTGCCGCAGCCGGAGGGGCCGATGAAGGCGGTGACCTGACCCTTGGGGATCTTCATGTTGACGTTGAACAGCGCCTGCTTGTTGCCGTAGTACAGGTTGAGATCCTTCACTTCCAGCGCGGTCTGCTCCGGGCTCAGGTTGAGCAGGTCGGTCGCGGTATGCTGGCTGGATGCGGTCGTTACGTTGATCATCTGTTACCTCAAAATCTGTCGGTGGCGGCGGGCACTCTCATTGCCCGCGGCCGGAACGCTTGGCTGGCAGGGAACCCCGTTCCCTGCCCGTCTCTGTGGTGCTGGTCTATCAATGTTCCAGCGACCGGAATTTCTCGCGCAAGTGGTTGCGGATGCCCATCAGGCTCATCGTCATCAATGTTCCAAAGAACGGAACTTCTCCCGCAGATGGTTGCGGATGCCGATGGCCGTCAGGTTGAGGCCGACGATCACCGTCACCAGCAGGAAGGAGGTGGCGTACACCAGCGGACGCGCCGCCTCGACGTTGGGGCTCTGGAAGCCGACGTCATAGATGTGGAAGCCCAGGTGCATGAACTTGCGCTCCACGTGCAGGTACGGGAAGTTGCCGTCCATCGGCAGGGTCGGTGCCAGTTTCACCACCCCCACCAGCATCAGCGGCGCCACTTCACCGGCCGCACGGGCGATGGCCAGGATGAGGCCGGTCATGATGGCCGGGCTCGCCATCGGCAGCACGATGCGCCACAGGGTCTCGGCCTGGGTGGCCCCCAGTGCCAGCGAGCCCTGGCGGATGGTGCTCGGGATCCGGGCCAGCCCCTCCTCGGTGGAGACGATCACCACCGGCAGAGTCAGAATGGCCAGGGTCAGCGCCGACCAGATGACGCCGGGGGAGCCAAAGGTCGGGCTCGGCAGCGCTTCCGGATAGAACAGCTGGTCCAGCGAACCACCGAGGGTGTAGACGAAGAAGCCCAGACCGAACACGCCGTACACGATGGAGGGCACGCCAGCCAGGTTGATCACCGCGATGCGGATGATCTTGGTCAGGCTGTTCTTGCCCGCGTATTCATGCAGATAGACCGCCGCCACCACGCCGAGCGGGGTCACGATGATCGCCATCAGGAACACCATGAACACGGTGCCGAAGATGGCCGGGAACACCCCGCCCTCGGTGTTGGCCTCGCGCGGATCGTCGGAGACGAACTTGCCGATCTGGTGGAACCAGTAGCCCACCTTGGCCAGCAGACTCATGTCGTTGGGCCACACCACGTCCAGCACCTTGGACATGGGCATGGTCACCAGTTCGCCACGCATGTCCTTGACCGTGATGCTGTCTCTGTCCGCCTGGGCACGCAGGGAGAACAGCTCTTTTTCCAGCACCTGATAACGGTCGTTGAGGGCCTGACGCTCGCTCGCCAGCTGGGCTTTAAGCTGATCGGTCAGCTTGTCGTCCAGCTCGGCCTTGCGCTCTTTCAGACGCAGCCGCTCCAGCTGATAGTTGATGCTGCCGATGTCCCCTTTTTGCAGATCGTCGGCCTGCTCCGAGAGACCATTGGCCCGCGCCAGCACTCGCTGCAGGGCAGGATGCAGGTTCTCGGTCAGCGCCTTGCCATCCTCTTTCACCCCGACGATGTAGCCGTAGAAGTTGCCGTTGGTGGCACGCTCCACCATGGCCAGCTCGGTCGGCAGGCTCTGGGACTTGATGTCGGTCTCCAGTACCCAACGGAAGTCCAGGTCGACGAACTCGCGGTTGCCGGTCTTGACCAGATAGCGGGTCAGCAGCTCGCGCTCTTCCCCCTCCAGCGGCAGGCCGGCGGCCCGCAGCCGCTCTACCGGCACCAGCTCGCGGTCGTTGATTTCGCCGATCAGCACGCTCTTGTTGCCCTGAACGTCTTCCAGTTGCCACTCATAGATGGGATGGGGCCAGAAGTAGACCAGACCACGCCAGCCGATCAGCAGCAGCAGACCCAGTACCGCTACCAGACTCAGGCTGACGGCGCCGCCGGTCATCCAGATCCAGGGGGCCCCCGATTTAAACCACTTACCCATTGTCGATTCCTCGGTCCTTTCAGAGCAGCCCATCACAGAGAGCTGTATTTTTCACGCAACCGCTGACGGATGAACTCGGCCAGGGTATTGAACAAGAAGGTGAACACGAACAGCACGAAGGCAGCGAGGAACAGCACCCGATAGTGCGAGCTGCCCACTTCCGATTCCGGCATCTCCACCGCGATGTTGGCGGCCAGGGTACGCAGCCCCTGGAACATGGAGAAGTCCATGATGGGCGTGTTGCCGGTGGCCATCAGCACTATCATGGTCTCGCCCACGGCGCGGCCAAGGCCCATCATCACCGCCGAGAAGATGCCCGGGCTCGCGGTGAGGATCACCACCCGGCTCAGGGTCTGCCAGGGGGTCGCCCCCAGTGCCAGCGAGCCCTGGGTAAGGTGCTTGGGCACCGAGAAGACCGCGTCTTCGGCGATGGAGAAGATGGTCGGAATGACCGCGAAGCCCATGGCGATGCCCACCACCAGCGAGTTGCGCTGGTCGAACTTGATGCCCATCTCGTGGGTCAGCCAGATGCGCGAGTCACCGTGCATGAAGGCGTTCTCGATAAGCGGACTCACCGCGAAGGCGCCCCAGCCAATCAGCAGCAGCACCGGGATCAGCAAGATGGCGTGCCACCCTTCCGGCAGCCAGGATTTGCCGCGCTCCGGCAGGTAGTTCCAGATCAAGGCGGTCAGCAGCATCCCCATCGGCAGCAGGATCAACAGCAGCACCACGCCGGGCAGCGCCCCCTCGATGATGGGTGCCAACCACAGACCGGCCAGGAAGCCGAGGATAACGGTCGGCAACGCCGCCATGATCTCCACCGTCGGCTTGACGTATTTGCGCAGCCCCGCCGACATGAAATAGGCGGTGTAGATGGCACCGGCGACGCCGAGCGGCACCGCAAACACCATGGCATAGAAGGAGGCTTTGAGGGTACCGAACACCAGCGGCACCAGGCTCAGCTTGGCTTCGAAGTCGTTGCTGGCGGAGGTGGACTGCCACACGTACTGGGGCTCGGGATAGCCTTCATACCACACCTGTTGCCAGAGTGCCGACCAGGTCACCTCGGGGTGCTCGTTCTCCACCGCAAACAGCTTGAAAGCATCACCCTGCTGCATCAGCAGCACGTTGTGACGGGGGGAGATGGCCAGGGCCGACAGGGCGCCGCCCTCCACCTTCTCGCTCAGCAGCTTGGTCTCGCCGGTGGCGTGGAAGAAGCTGACGGTGCCCTCTTTGTCGGCACTGATGAAGCCCTTGCGAAAGTGCTCCGGGGTCAGCTGCGCCACGGCACCATCGCCCTTGAAGTCACGGATCTGGGTGAACTGGCGCTTGCCATCCCGGGCCACTTCGAACCACTGGGAGATAACGCCGTTGTCGTTGCCCACCAGCAGGGAGGAGGCGCCGGAGAGCAGCTCGACTCGGGTCACGTTGGCGTTGGGGGCATTGATTTCCATGACATCGCGCAGGGAGATGTCATTGAGGTTGTGAATGTCGTAGACGGAGAGGCGGTTGCCTTCACGCACGAACAGAATGCGCAGGTTGGGGGTCAGCAGCATCTGATCCACATGGCGCGGCAGGGACGGGATGCTGTAGTTCTGGGCGCTCCACTCGATGTCACCGGAGAGGAAGTTCTCCTCGCCGCTCATCACCGCCATCACGCCACGACCATCGGCGGTCACGGCGGCGGTGGCCATCTTGTCCTTGGTGGCCTCAAACACCATCAGCGTCAGCGCCTTGCCCTGGGGGTCCACCACCACCGGCTCTTCGCCGAAGGGTGACTGCAGGCTGGGCTCGATGACCCGCACGTCGTTGGGATAGGAGACCTTGAAATAGGGCTGCACCACCTGGGCCTTGCCATCGGCGAAACCATAAGCGATGAGCTTCTGGCCTGGCGCGGGAGGGGCGACGGCGGTGATGTCACCCTTCACCTGCCCCTGACCCAGCACCTGGCCCACCTTGACTTTGCCATCCCCCTGGACGGCGAAGAAGTTGACCTGGCCTTTGTCGCTGAAGCGATAGCCAATCTCGTTCTGCTCTTCCACCCCGAGCCAGGCGGTCTTGCCCGCCACGGGCAAGGTAAATGACGCGGTCGGCTCCATCGTGGCGCCATTGAAGATGGGTTTCACCACATAGAGCAGGTAGAAGAAAATGAGCAACAGGGCAACCAGCACCAGAGCACCACCCGTGGTGACCCCGTACTTGGCCAACTTATCCTTGATACGGCGCTTTCTGCTGCCCGCCATACCTAAGTTTATCGATTCCGATGACATGCAAAACCTCAATGTGAGCTAGGCTTGGCGGCATTATATGGCGGTTGCATGACAGTTTTGTTACATCAAGGCCCTCTGGGAAGAGGTTATTTTGAAGGGGGATTCAGACCAGGATCCGCTGGCAGACAGCATTGCCAACCATCTGTTTTACAAGAAGATAAAGGAAAATATAAAGCGCGAAGGCGGCCTCGCCGACTTCGCCGTTCTCAGTCGGCGGGGCCACCGCTTTGTTGCAGTGCCAATCTGGCGGCCTTTTTCTCCGCGCGCCGCCGCCGAAAGAAATCCGACAGCTGGGCCGAGCAGGCATCGGCCAGCACACCGCCGGTCAGTTCGACTCCGTGGTTATGGCGCGGGTCCTGCAAGATCTCGAACACCGAACCCGCTGCGCCGGTCTTGAGATCCCTGGCGCCATAGACTACCCGCTTGACCCGGCTGTGGATGAGGGCACCGGCGCACATGCAGCAGGGCTCCAGAGTGACATAGAGGGTGGTATCGAGCAGACGGTAGTTTTGCAGCCGAACGCCGGCGGCTCGGATCGCCATCACTTCGGCATGGGCACAGGCATCGTGCTCGCTGATGGAGCGGTTCCAGCCCTCCCCTACGATCTCGTCACCCACTACCAGCACGGCCCCGACCGGGATCTCGCCGATCCCCTCCGCCCTTTCGGCCAACGCCATGGCATGGCGCATCCAGCGTTCATCCTGCTCGCGCTGGCTCACTGATTCTGTGACGTCTGATGGTTTCACACCCTGGTTCCTCTCTGTGACGGGTTGCCGGCGATGCACTTGCAGCTTGATTGCCTGTCGACCATTGGCCGCAACCGGGTAGCGCAGCCAAGCAGCATGATGACGGGCTCCCCGGCAATACGGGGCGGCGATTATGCCAAATCTGCGCCACAGCCCCAAGTCGCATCTTGCCTGCACAATAAAGAAGCAGTCAGCATCTCCCTGATAAAAAAGGAGTTGCACCCATTTGCTCAGATCATTAGACTTCCCTCCGTCAGCTCGAACTGACCTCGTCGGTGTGTAGCGCAGCCAGGTAGCGCATCTGCATGGGGTGTAGAGGGTCGGAGGTTCGAATCCTCTCACACCGACCAATTTCCCCGAAAATAGCCCAGTCTCGCGACTGGGCTATTTTTTTGCCTGCTTTATATTTACGCCACCACTGTCGCAGCGCATCAGCCGGCCGTCTGAATGCTCTTCCTGGGTGAGCCTGTCGCAGAGTCACCACACAGTTGTGGTACAAATTTCATTCAGAACCGCTTGAAACCTTTCAAGAGTCCCGCTAGGATACGCAACTTTTCCGCCGGCAGTTCAAACAGGGAGGTGGGAGCGCGGGTGATGGAGTCACCGACCGGCTTGCAATCAATGAGGCAAGCACCCATGACCAAAGCAGTTGACACACAGCCCGAGTACGCCCCCCTGCCCCAACCGGCTACCGAGTCGGCAACCAATCAGTATGCCACCGAACACGGCCCGGTGGTGCGACTCGATGTCGTCGATCTGGCGGCCCCGGACGATGATTACTGAGCCGACGGCGCAGACATGCCGCTCTTGAACTACCGGGAGAAAATGGCAGTGGCACTGGAAATAGCGCCCCGTTTTACCTCCTTTGAGGGCCAGGATGGCCCGCTGATACAAATAACAATAAAATGCTAAATAACTAAACGACAGTAGTCATATCCACTGCTACATCCCCTCCCCGCCCCCAGGCACCTCATCAACCCAAGTGATACAAACCTACGTTATTGCGCCTCACTTTCTCCTCTTCTGCCGACCAGATCCCATTCGACCCCTTTTAGCCTAGATTGTTTTAAACAAACGTTCTTTCCTTAATGTCAGCAGGAGTTATATGCCTGCTGGGTTTACACCTTTCATTTCATACATGTGTTTTTTAGAAGCTTGGAGTTAGGTCGGGATTTGTTTTTGCATTTGTAATTTTATTACGTAATAACTTACATCCATGCATCCCTATTCCCCCTCACCATCCGCCACCGGCAGGGGATGAAAAACAAGAGCATAACCATCTGCATAGAGTTTTTACGCTAATCACATAAATTGTTTATAAACATCAACTTAACATCATGACCAAAACGTGCGTTTTAAAAAACCTGTTGACGAATAGAGCAATATTTCGCACCTTATGAATCGTGTTACCCCGTTGTTACGGGAAGTTTGAAAAAACAGGGATCGACTTTAGTCGTAGTTAATTAGTTCAAAATGTAATTCTCAAAGGAGTGAACCCTATGTCGGCACCGGCCCAGACCCACTGCAGCGCTCGTCTGCGCATCCAGGGCGAGACGCATCCCGATTACGCGCAAATTCTGACGCCGGATGCGGTGGCCCTGGTATCCGAACTGGTGGAACGCTTTGCTCCCCAACGGGACGAATTGTTGAAACAACGTGTGGCGCGTCAGGCCCGCATCGACGGCGGCGAGCTGCCCGATTTTCTGCCTGAAACCGCCCACATCCGCGCCGGAGACTGGACGGTGCGCGGCATTCCCGCCGACCTGCAAGACCGCCGTGTGGAAATCACCGGCCCGGTCGAGCGCAAGATGGTGATCAACGCCCTCAACGCCAACGTCAAGGTATTCATGGCGGACTTCGAGGATTCGCTGGCACCGGCCTGGAACAAGGTGATCGAGGGTCAGATCAACCTGCGCGATGCGGTCAACGGCACCGTCTCCTACACCAGCCCGGAAGGGAAGGCTTATACCCTGAGCGCCGATCCGGCCGTACTCATCTGCCGGGTGCGCGGTCTGCATCTGCCGGAAAAACATGTCACCTTCGATGGCGCTCCCATTCCCGGCGGCCTGTTCGACTTCGCCCTCTACTTCCTGCACAACTATCAGGCGCTGCTGGCCAAGGGCTCCGGCCCCTACTTCTACGTACCCAAGCTGCAGAGCCATCTGGAAGGGCGCTGGTGGAGCGAGGTATTCGCCTGGACCGAGGACAAATTCGGCCTGCCCCGTGGCACCATCAAGGCCACCGTGCTGATCGAAACCCTGCCGGCGGTGTTCGAGATGGATGAGCTGCTCTATCAGATGAAGGATCACATCGTCGCCCTCAACTGCGGCCGCTGGGATTACATCTTTAGCTACATCAAGACCTTGAAGAACCACCCTGATCGCGTCCTGCCGGACCGTCAGGTAGTGACCATGGACAAACCGTTCCTGTCCGCCTATTCGCGGCTGCTGATCAAGACCTGCCACAAGCGCGGCGCGCTGGCCATGGGCGGCATGGCAGCCTTTATCCCGGCGAAAGATCCTGCCGTGAATGAACAGGTATTTGCCAAGGTGAAGGCAGATAAAGAGCGTGAAGCCAACAACGGCCACGACGGTACCTGGGTGGCCCACCCCGGTCTCGCCGATACCGCCATGGCGGTGTTCAACGCTGCCATCCCGGCTGGCGCCAGCAACCAGATCGGCGTGCTGCGCGAGCAGGATGCCCCCATCACGGCCGCTGAACTGCTGGCCCCTTGCGAGGGTGAGCGCACTGAGGCAGGCATGCGCACCAACATCCGGGTGGCGCTGCAATACCTGGAAGCCTGGATCAACGGCAACGGCTGCGTACCCATCTACGGTCTGATGGAAGATGCCGCCACCGCCGAGATCTCCCGCACCTCCATCTGGCAGTGGATCCGCCACGGCAAGAGCCTGTCGAACGGCAAGGTGGTGACCAAGGATCTGTTCCGCCAGATGCTGGCCGAGGAGCAGGAGGTGGTCAAAGCCGAAGTGGGGGCCGAGCGCTGGCAGGCAGGCCGCTTCGCCGAGGCGAGCGAGCTGATGGAACAGATCACCTGCGCCGATACTCTGATCGATTTTCTGACGCTGCCCGGTTACGAGCGGCTCTGAACTACGGGCCTCCCCAGCGGGGCTCGCCAATAACAAGTCAATGGAAACGTGAAATCAATGAAAGAGGGAACTGATATGGCACTGACCCGTGAGCAACAGATCCAGGCTATCGAGAAAGACTGGGCGGAAAACCCCCGCTGGAAAGGGATCAAGCGCGGCTACAGCGCCGAAGACGTGGTAAACCTGCGTGGCAGCCTGCAACCGGTGCACACCCTGGCCCAACGCGGTGCCGACAAACTGTGGGAACTGATCCACGGCGGCGCCAAGAAAGGCTATGTAAACTGCCTCGGCGCGCTGACCGGCGGTCAGGCGGTGCAACAGGCCAAGGCGGGCATCGAGGCAATTTACCTCTCCGGCTGGCAGGTGGCGGCGGACAACAACCTCTCCTCCACCATGTACCCGGATCAGTCCCTCTACCCGGCCAACTCGGTGCCGTCGGTGGTGGAGCGCATCAACAACTCCTTCGCCCGTGCCGACCAGATCCAGTGGGCCAACAAGGTGGGCCCGCAGGACAAGGGCTTCATCGACTACTTCCTGCCCATAGTAGCGGATGCCGAAGCCGGCTTCGGCGGCGTGCTGAACGCCTTCGAATTGATGAAGGGGATGATTGAAGCGGGCGCCGCCGGCGTGCACTTCGAAGATCAGCTCGCTTCCGTCAAGAAGTGCGGCCACATGGGCGGCAAGGTGCTGGTACCGAGCCAGGAAGCGGTGCAGAAGCTCATCGCAGCCCGTCTGGCAGCCGACGTCTGCGGCACCACCACCCTGGTGATCGCCCGTACCGACGCCAACGCCGCCGACCTGCTGACCACGGATGCCGATCCGTACGATGCTGGCTTCCTGACCGGTGAGCGTACCTCAGAAGGCTTCTACAAGGTGCAGGCCGGTATCGAACAGGCCATCTCCCGCGGTCTGGCGTATGCCCCTTACGCCGACATGGTGTGGTGCGAAACCGCCAAGCCGGATCTGGACGAGGCACGCAAGTTTGCCGAGGCCATCAAGGCCCAGTACCCGGACAAGATCCTGGCCTACAACTGCTCACCGAGCTTCAACTGGAAGAAGAACCTGGACGATGCCACCATCGCCTGCTTCCAGCAGGAGTTGTCCGACATGGGCTACAAGTACCAGTTCATCACCCTGGCGGGCATCCACAACATGTGGTTCCACATGTACGAGCTGGCCTACCAGTACGCCCGTGGCGAGGGGATGAAGCACTATGTCGAAATGGTGCAGCAGCCGGAATTCGCCGCTGCCGAGCGCGGTTACACCTTCGTGGCACACCAGCAGGAAGTGGGTACCGGTTACTTCGACAAGGTCACCACCGTCATTCAGGGCGGCCAATCCTCGGTGACCGCGCTGACCGGTTCCACTGAAGAAGATCAGTTCCACTGATAGGCAGAACTCTTTGAGAGAGTCCTTGAGATAGCAAAACCCCGGCCAGTGGCCGGGGTTTCTTTTTATTCATTGCCTCGGCGCCGCTCGCGCTCAAGCACACCCGAAGGGCTCAGAGCTCGAGGATCTCTTTGACAAAGGGAATGGTCAGCTTGCGCTTGGCGCGAAAGGAGGCGTTGTCGAGCTGATTGAGAGTGGTGAGCAGGGTGCGCATGTCGCGCGAGAGGCGGTTGAGCAGGAAGCGGCCCACATCGATGGGCAGTTTGAAGCCCCGCAGCTCGGCACGCAGCTGCAGGGCACTGAGCTTGCCCTCATCGTCCAGCTCGTCGAGGTGGAAGCTCACTCCCCAGTCGAGACGGGAGGCAAGATCCGGCAGTTGAAGCCCCAGTTTGCGTGGCGCACTGCAGCCGGTCACCACCAGGGTGCCCTCGCCCTTCTCCTGCCAGCGGTTGTAAAAATCGAACAGGGCCCGCTCCCACAGCGCATTGCCGGCGATCGCCTCCAGGCTGTCGAGGCAGACCAGCGGCAGGCTTTCGAGGGCATCGAGCATGCTGGGATCGAGCTGTTCAAACTGATCGAGGGAGAGATAAGCGGCTGCGGCGTCGCGGGCATTGACCTCGGCGCAGGTAGCGTGCAGCAGATGGGAGCGGCCCGATCCCTTGGCCCCCCAGAAATAGAGGAAAGGTGAGCCCTGACCAATGGCCGCATTTTTGAGGGCGGTGATCAGATGAGCATTGTTGCCGGGATAAAAACTGACGAAGGTTTCATCATCCGGTAGTTGTACGGCTAAAGACAGTTGGGCCGGTTGCTTCACTCGTTGGGCTTTGACTGTGACATTTGCGGGCAAGTGTATCATCGCGAAGGCGGATAGAGAACCGCCCGGACGATGCCGGGCGGTGTGGATCCTCATAAAGGATCCAGGCTGCGACCATTGCTAACGAAAGCGGCTACTCCTTGGCCGGCGCGAAAAAACGCACCCTGGGCCCACGCTGGTTGTGCGCGACCAGCCGGTCAGGATCCTCGCCAGGATCAGGGCTGCGACCATTGATAGCTCAGCCCCTCCGGGGTATCCGCCAGCTGGCGCAGCCGGCTCTCCAGCTGCAGCCCGCGGATGAGCTCGGCCTTGTCCCCTTGCAGGCTCAGGTTGAAGGTCACCTTGTCCCCCTCCAGTTTGCCAATCTCCACCTTGGTGACGCTGGCCATCCCCTGCAACATCTTCTGCACCGTGATCATGCCATCGATGCCGGACAACCCCTCCACCACCAGTGTCTGGCTGGAGGCGACACCCGAGATACGCGCCCCGTAGTTCTGCACCAGCCAGCCTGCCAGGGTATCGGCGAACGTCTGCGCCACCTCGGCCTGAGTACCGGAGCCCTCGCCCTTGGTCAGTTCGCTCAGCTCACCACCCGCTTTGGGGCCGTAGAGTCCCCAGTCGATGCTCCACTTGCCCTCCTCCTTGCCATCAGGCGTCAGCTTGCCCAACACCACCATCTCGGCGCCATAACGCTGGCTCGCCTTGAGGATAGGGTCGGCGAAGCGGCCCCAGACATCGGTGGCGTTGACCGCCATGTTGTCGTCCAAGTCCATCAGCGGAATGCTGACCGGCAGCCCCATGGTCTGGGCCTGGGTACGCAGGGCGGCAGCCCAACCATCGCTGGACTGATCCGGCAGAATGCGCCGCTCCCCTTCATTGATCACCAGCCAGATGGCCACTTGTGGCCGGGCCGGGCCCAGCAGGGCGAACTTGCTCTCGGCCACCAGAGCATTGACCTTGGCCACATCGAAATCGGCCTTGAGAAACTTCACCGGCCCCACGTCCTGATAACCGTAGTGCTGCACGAACTCGCCGGGGGTCGCCAGCGCCTTGACCACCGCCGGCTGGGTCAGGATGTCGCGCTTGCCGGTCACCTTGATCAGCACCTCGCCCAGGGCCTGGGACTGGGCCGCTGCCATGTCGCCGCTGGTGGGCGCCTTGCCCTGATAGAGATCGGTCACCTGGGCGGCCGACACCATGAATGACAAGCCGCAGCAGAGGGCGGTCACAACACGTTTGAGCATGAGAGGAGTCTCGAAATGGGAGATGGTGCTTATGGTAGCGGCAAGGCGCGCATGGCAGCAAGCCGGGGCGGGAGAAACAGCGGAGCCGGCGGGGTGCCGGCTCCGTTTGCGCGCCTGCTGGCGCGCGATGAGGCGATCGAGGCTTACTTGGTGCCGAAGATCTTGTCGCCGGCGTCGCCCAGACCCGGGACAATGTAGCCCTTCTCGTTCAGGCCCTGGTCGATGGAGGCACAGAACAGCTCCACGTCCGGGTGAGCGGCTTCCAGCGCCTTGATGCCTTCCGGTGCGGCAACCAGCACCAGTACCTTGATGGACTGGCAGCCCTTCTTCTTGAGCAGGTCGATGGTGGCGATCATGGAGCCGCCGGTGGCCAGCATGGGGTCGATGACCAGCGCCAGACGCTCTTCGATGTTGCTGACGATCTTCTCGAAGTAGGGAACCGGCTGCAGGGTCTCTTCGTCGCGGTAGATGCCGACCACGCTGACGCGGGCGCTCGGCATGTGCTCCAGCACGCCATCCATCATGCCAAGACCGGCACGCAGGATGGGCACCACGGTGACCTTCTTGCCCTTGATCTGGTCAACTTCCACTGGCCCATTCCAGCCATCGATGGTAACCTTCTCGGTTTCGAAGTCAGAGGTCGCTTCGTAGGTCAACAAACTGCCCACTTCCTTGGCCAGTTCACGGAAACGCTTGGTGCTGATATCGCCTTCACGCATCAGACCGATCTTGTGCTTGACCAGGGGGTGTTTGACTTCAACGACTTTCATTATTATCTCCTCTAACTGCCGCAAAAAAATCGCGGAATCATACAACAAAAGCCGCCGCTTGTAGAGCATTTCCGCCCAAAAACGCGCAAACGATTTCCTTTCTGGTTTTTCACCGCCACTGTTAGAATACGCCCCGAATTTTACCCTCCACTTCTTTATATGACGGGGAATACGCGTGACTGACAAAACCTCACTGAGCTACAAGGATGCTGGCGTGGATATCGATGCCGGCAATGCACTGGTTGAACGTATCAAGGGCGTGTCAAAGCGCACTCGTCGTCCTGAAGTCCTTGGTGGTCTTGGCGGCTTTGGGGCCTTGTGTCAAATCCCTGCGGGCTACAAGGAGCCGGTGCTGGTCTCCGGTACCGACGGGGTGGGCACCAAGCTGCGCCTCGCCATCGACCTGAAGAAGCACGACACCGTCGGCATCGATCTGGTGGCCATGTGCGTCAATGACCTGATCGTGCAGGGCGCCGAGCCCCTCTTCTTCCTCGACTACTATGCCACCGGCAAACTGGACGTCGATACCGCCGCGGCCGTGGTCACCGGCATCGGTGCCGGCTGCGAGCAGTCCGGTTGCGCCCTGGTGGGCGGCGAGACCGCCGAGATGCCGGGCATGTATGAAGGGGAAGACTACGACATCGCCGGTTTCTGCGTCGGTGTGGTGGAGAAGAGCGAGATCATCGACGGCAGCAAGGTCGGCGAAGGGGATGCCCTGATCGCCCTGGCCGCCAGCGGCCCCCACTCCAACGGCTTCTCGCTGGTGCGCAAGATCCTGGAAGTCTCCAAGGCCGACGTGCAGCAGCCGCTGGGTGACACCACCCTGGCCAATGCCCTGCTGGAGCCGACCCGCATCTACGTGAAACCCGTGCTCAAGCTCATCAAGGAGTGCGAGATCCACGCCCTGTCCCACATCACCGGTGGCGGCTTCTGGGAGAACATCCCGCGCGTGCTGCCCGCCAACACCAAGGCGGTGATCGACGAGCAGAGCTGGCAATGGCCGGCGGTGTTCAGCTGGCTGCAGCAGGCCGGCAACGTCACCCGCCACGAGATGTACCGCACCTTCAACTGCGGCGTCGGCATGATCATCGCCCTGCCGGCAGATCAGCTGGAAAAAGCGCTGACCTTGCTCAAGGCCGAAGGCGAGAACGCCTGGCATATCGGCCATATCGCCAAGGCGGCCGATGGTGAGGAGCAGGTCATCATTCAATGAATGACCGGATCAACAGCCAAATGGCCTCCCCCATGAAACGCATTCTGGTGCTGATCTCCGGCAACGGCAGCAACCTGCAGACCATCCTCGACAGTTGTGCCGGTGGCAAGATTGCCGGTGAGGTGGTCGGCGTCATCAGCAACAAGGCCGATGCCTATGGTCTGGTGCGTGCCAAAGAGGCGGGGGTGGCCACCGCCATCCTCGCCCAGCAGCAGTTTGCCAGCCGGGAGGAGTATGACGCCGCCCTGCTGGCGCTGATGGCGGACTATCAGCCAGATCTGGTGGTACTGGCCGGGTTTATGCGGATCCTGAGTGCCGACCTGGTGCGACACTTTGCCGGGCGGATGATCAACATCCACCCCTCCCTACTGCCCAAGTACCAGGGGTTGCACACCCACCAGCGTGCCATTGAGGCCGGCGACGACGAGCATGGCGCCAGCGTCCACTTCGTCACCGAAGAGCTCGACGGCGGCCCGGTGATCCTGCAGGCCCGCGTCCCCATCTTCGAAGGGGATGGTGCCGACGAGGTGGCGGCCCGAGTACAGGTACAAGAGCACAGCATCTACCCGCTGGTGGTGCAGTGGTTCTGTGAAGGGCGCTTGCAGATGCGAGCAGGGGCTGCCTTGCTCGATGGCAAGCTGCTTGGCCCGGCAGGCTATGCCAGCGAGTAACCGCTAACAACAGCATGCAAAATAGAACAAGGGAGGCCCAGGCCTCCCTTGTTATTTCTATCTACCAGCGCACTTGCTGCAGTCACGTCCGGTTACCCCGCGACGCGGCTAATCGGCCCTAGACCGGATTGTCGATATCGATAAAGGTCACATCCAGCCCGTGCACCGTCGCCAGCCACTCCCCCAGCGCCTTGACGCCGTAACGCTCGGTGGCGTGGTGACCGGCGGCGTAGAAGTGCATGCCCATCTCGCGGGCGGTGTGGATGGTCTGCTCGGAGGCTTCGCCGGAGATGAAGGCATCGATGCCCTGCTCCGCCGCCAGATTGATGTAGCTCTGGCCGCCGCCGGTGCACCAGGCCACGGAGCGGATAAGCTCGGGGCCGCTGTCGCCGCAATGGAGCGGTTCACGGCCGAGCCGCTCGGCAATGAGCTTGGCAAAGTCAGACCCGCTCATGGGCTCTTCCAACTTGCCCACCATGGCGACGCTCTTGCTGTTCCAGGGCTCGAGGCCGCGGCGCACCTTGATGTCGAGCAGCTTGGCAAGCTGGGCGTTGTTGCCCACCTCGGGGTGCACGTCCAGCGGCAGGTGGTAGGCAAACAGGTTGATGTCGTGGGCCAAGAGGGTCTTGATGCGGCGCTGTTTCATGCCGGTGATCTGGGCCGGTTCACCGCTCCAGAAGTAGCCGTGATGAACCAGGATGGCGTCAGCATCGGCGGCCACGGCCGCATCGATCAGGGCCTGGCTGGCGGTGACGCCGGTCACCACCTTGCGAATGCGCTCACGCCCCTCCACCTGCAGGCCATTGGGGCAGTAATCCTTGATGGCATGCGGTTCGAGCAGATGGTTGAGTACGGTTTCGAGTTTTCGATGAGAGATCATAGGGGTCCCTTATAAAGGCGCCGACCCCTGTGCTGCGATGCAGACAGGAATCGGGCTCATAACGCCGAGGCCCCATGATAATCGAGGCTAGCCGCCAAGACCATGATGCCTCCCGCACTGCGGCCCATGGCAGGGCCTGGAATGGCTTCAGGCCGGCAGATCGATCCCCGCCTCGCGCATCTGGGCCAGCTTGTAGCGCAGGGTGCGCGGGCTGATGCCGAGCCGGTCGGCCACCGCCTTGCGGCTGCCGTTGCAATCCTGCAGGGTGTCGAGAATGATCTGGTGCTCCTGCTGCTTGAGCTCGCTGCCCAGGTGTTCGCTGCCGCTGCTGCGCTCACTGCCGACAAGGCGGATCTCTTCTTCCTCCACCTCTTCCAGGATCAGGTGCTCACAGCCGATGAGGCCATCCGGGCTCAGAATAAGGGCGCGCTGCACCACGTTGTCGAGTTCACGCACGTTGCCGGGCCAGGGGTGAGCCAGCAGCCGCGCGCGCGCGGGTTCTGTGAGCTGCGGCGTCGGCAATCCCTGTTGGCCGGCATGCAGCGCCAGCAGGTGTTCCGCCAGCGGCAGTATGTCGCCGGGACGCTCCCACAGCGCCGTCCAGCGCAGCGGGAAGACATTGAGCCGGTAGTAGAGATCCTCGCGAAACAGGCCGTCCTGCACCGCTTTTTTCAGATCCCGGTTGCTGGTGGCGATGACCCGCACGTCGAGCGGGATCATCTTGCGGCTGCCGAGCCGCTCCACCTCTTTCTCCTGCAACACCCGCAGCAGCTTGGCCTGCAGCCCCAGATCCATCTCGGTGATCTCGTCGAGCAGTAGAGTACCCCCCTGCGCCTGCTCGAACTTGCCGGGGCAGCCCTGTACCGCGCCGGTAAAGGCCCCCTTCTCGTAGCCGAACAGGGTCGCCTCCAGCATGTTTTCCGGAATGGCGGCGCAGTTGATGGCGACGAACGTCTGCTCGGCGCGGCTGGAATTGTCGTGGATGTAGCGAGCCAGCACCTCTTTGCCCGTCCCGCTCGGGCCGGTCACCATCACGGTGGCCTCGCTTCTGGCCACCCGGGTCGCCAGCTGGAACAGCTCGGCGGTCTTGGGATCGCCGTAGACCACGGCCCGCTTCTCCACCTTCTGGGCCGGCACATAGCGGCTGACCTGGTTGAGCAGTACCTCGGGCGAGAAGGGCTTGGCCAGGTAATCGATGGCGCCTTCGCGCATGGCACGCACCGCCCCGTCGATGTTGGCGTAGGCGGTCATCAACAGCACCGGCACCTGGGGATATTGCTGACGAATGTTGGCCAGCAGGGTCAGGCCATCCATGCCCCCCATCTGGATATCCGAGATCACCATGTCGAAACTCTGGCGCGACAGGGCCAGCAAAGCCCGCTCGCCACTGTCCACTTCGCGGCACTCATAGCCGCCGAGCAACAGGGTATCCACCAGCGCCTCGCGCAGGCCATTGTCATCTTCCACTACCAGGATCCGGGCCTGAGTCATGCTACACCTCCCACCACAGCCAACCTGGCCGCTGCAATATTCATTTCCACTAGCCTGACGCTCATGCTACACCCCCCAGCTGCACCGCTTGCTGGTGCAGGGGGAACGACAGGGTAAAACAGGTTCCCTCGCCGGGTACCGAAGCCACGCTGACCTCGCCCTGATGGGCACGGACCACGGATTGCACCACCGCCAGCCCAAGGCCGGTGCCCTGGGAGCGGGTGGTGAAGAAGGGTTCGAAAATCTGGCTCAGCAGGTGAGCGGGCATCCCCTTGCCATTGTCGAGAATGCGCAGCTCCACCCGGGTGCCGCTGCGCACCGCACTCACCAGAAGCGACGTTGCGCCGGCTTGCTGGGCATTGGCAATGAGGTTGTTGACCGCCCCCGCCAGCGCGCTGCTGTTGGCCAGCAGGCAGAGATCGGGCTCCGGTGCCTCCATGTGCAGCTCACAGCCCTGCTGGCTGCAAAATGCCTCGGCGCCAGCCTGCACCTCGGCCAGCAACCCCTGCACCGACGTCGGGGTCACCACCTGGTTGTCGCCGTTGCGGGCAAACAGCAGGATGTCGCTGATCTGTTTCTCGAGATCCTGCAGGCGCGCCATCAGCTTTTGCTGGAACTGGCTGCGGGATTCAGGTTTGAGGGTGCGGTTGGCCAGGTTGGCGGCATAGAGCATGGCGGCGGAGAGCGGCGTGCGGATCTGGTGGGCCAGCGAGGCGGCCATGTTGCCAAGGGCGGACAACCGCTTCATGTGGTTGATGCGATCTTGCAGCTGGCGGGTTTCGGTCAGATCGTTGATGAACACCAGCTGGCCCGGCTGATCCGGCAGCGGCTGGGTCGACAGCTGGACCCGGCGCCCATCGCGCAGGGAAATTTCGTGGCCGTCATCCTCGCGGGGCTGGAAACAGCGGTCGATGATCTGGCGCCAGGCCTGGCCTTCCAGCGGCTCCCCCAGCAGCGCCTTGGCGGCCGGGTTGGCGCGGGTGATCCGGCCCTCGCCATCGAGCAGCAAGACACCGGTAGGCAGCGCCGTGAAGATGGCGTAAAGCTGGCTCACCTCGTGAGACTGGAGCGGGGTATCCTGCGGCTGGGCTGTCATAAAGCTGACCTCAAACTGGCGACTGAGTCAGCTTATTCAATTTCCATGCCACTAAAATTCACATGTAAAATCAAAGCCTTGAAGCTAGGCGTCAAGGCTTTGACCCTTATGCTTCCTTGCTCATCCCGTATTTTTTCATCTTCTCCACCAAGGTGGTGCGGCGCATGCCGAGCAGGTCGGCGGCGCGGGCCACCACCCCGTCCTGGGACTCCAGCGCCTGGCGGATCAGCTCCACCTCCAGGTCGGCCAGCATCTCCTTGAGGTTGACCCCCTCCTCCGGCAGCTGCATGGCGCGGGCGTGGCTGGCGGGCAGATCCAGCTCGGGCGGATCCTGGAACACGGCGGCCAGCGCATCGCGCTCGTCCATCTCGGTCAGCCGCTCGTCCCGCGGCTCGCACGGCAGCAGACGATAGCGGCTCGGCAAGTCAGCCACGTCGACGATCTGCTGCGGATAGAGGATAAGCAGCCGCTCCAGCAGGTTGGAGAGCTCGCGCACGTTGCCGGGCCAGGGGTACTGCATCAGGGATTCCATGGCGCGCTGGGTCAGGCGGATCATCCCCTGATGCAGCTCGGCATGGCGGTTGAGCAGCTCCTGCAGCAGCAGCGGGATGTCGTCGGCCCGATCCCGCAACGGCGGGGTCTCGATGGGGAAGACGTTGAGGCGATAGTAGAGATCTTCACGAAAACCCTGGGTACGGATCATGGCTTCCAGATCCCGGTGGGTGGCCGCGATGATGCGCACATCCGCCTGGATGGGCTTGCCGCCGCCAACCCGATCAAACAACCGCTCCTGCAGCACCCGCAGCAGCTTGACCTGCATCGGCAGCGGCATGTCGCCGATCTCGTCGAGAAACAGGGTGCCCCCCTGTGCCAGCTCGAAGCGGCCGCGCCGGGCCGCGATGGCACCGGTGAAGGCTCCCTTCTCGTGGCCGAACAGTTCGCTTTCGAGCAGCTCAGCCGGAATGGCGCCGCAGTTGATGGGCACGAAGGGGCCCTGGCTTCGGCCGGACAGCTCATGGATGGCGCGGGCCACCACCTCCTTGCCGGTACCCGATTCGCCGAGGATCAGCACGTTGGCATCGGTCTCGGCCACTTGGCTGATGAGCCGACGCACCTCCTGGATCCCCTTGCCCTTGCCCACCAGCAGCCGCAGCAGCGCCTGACCCTTGTCGTGGGTCTGCTGACGGGGATGGAGGGAGACGAAGGCCTGGCAAAAGTGCAGATGGCGGGTCAGGGATTCGTAGGTGAAAGGCGCCTCGGCCACCCCGATGAAGTTGCTGTTGGGGAAGTCGGCCTCCACCAGCGACAGGAAAGGCACCCGGGGGAATCCGGTCAGCAGCTCGCCCAGCGGGCGGCCGTTGAGGGAACCGGTCAACACCCCCTGCAGCGGGCCGGATGACTCGATGGCCACATCCAGATCGCCCTCGGCAACGTCCTGCCAGGGGATCCCCATGAACGAGAGAACTGTCCCCAACTGTTGGCGCCGCTGCGCATCGGCGTCAACAATCAACACTCCCATTGCCATCATATCCATCCCTCTATTCTCGACGTAACTTATTGTTTTATTGTGCTTATGTGGTCAAGCCACGCACTTTATGCAGGATGCACAAAGTGCCAAAATTCCGACGCATTGTCAAAATTTGTCGCATTTCACCTAAGTTTATCGACCCAACGGCGCAACAAGATAAATTTTGTCGCCTCTTTTTTTGGGTACGGTGGGCAGACAGCGGGCAAGCAAGAGAGGCAAGAACACGAGCAGGTGCGCCTGCTTGCGGCCGGCAGCAGGCCGCAAACAGGAGGTGGGGATCAATGGCGGGCGTGAGTATGGGGAGCGGCGTAGCGACATTCAGGGAAGCGGCTGCACGCCAGGAACAGCCGGCCCGCATGGGGGCCCTTCTTGGCTTCCCGTTCCACCAGCGGCGCATCACAGCGCGGGCAGTGCGGCACCTGATGGGGATACGCTTCCTCATCCTCCTCCACCTCGGCAAACAGATTCTCCACCAGCTCGGCGTCGGCCGCCGGCAGCGGTGCACTGCGCGGCGATACGATCGCCTTGATGGGGGCCACGGCCGGGGCACGACCGCCATGGCGAGGCTCTTCCACCTCGACCCGATCCAGCTGCAGGGGGCTGAAGGTGGGCTCGCGGCGATCACCTGGCAGCAGATCCTCATCCGGGGCGCGGCGGGGGCCGCTTAGCAGCGGCAGGATCTGTTCGCGCAGCTCCTCGACCTGATAATGGCTGCTTGCCGGGATCTGCAGCAGCGGCAGACCGGCGCTGTCAAAAGCGGCCTTGAGGAAACTGTCGCGCACCTTGCGCTTCTGGTGACGATGGGAGCTGTCATCGAGCTCGATGGCGCAGATGAAGGAGAGATCGGAGGGGTGGCAGAGCAGATAGTCCACGTGCTTGGCGCTGATCTTGTTGAACGCCTGCTGCCACTTGCTCTTGCCCATGCCCGTCTCCGGCGTCAGCACATCGGCCACCCGCACCTTGGCAAAGACCCGGGCCTGGTCGCCGACCGCCAGATCCAGCACGCCGAGAAAGGAGCGCTCGGCGGGGCTGAACAGAGTCTCCTGCAGATCATAGGGCAGCGCCTTGCCCTTCTTGCCCCTGCTCCAGAAGATCGCCAGCAGCAGCAACACCAACAACACCAATCCCGATACGACAAGGCTATTCATACACGCACATCCCGTTCACAAGAGCTATCCGGTTCACAATACAAAACAGGGGCATCACTCTACCACGGTGCAGCGGGCGCAGGCAGTGCAGCGGGCGCAGGCAGTGCAGAAATGGCGCCAACCCCCTCCCGGCGGTGCTTTTTCGCCATATTTGCGGTGGGCGGGGCTTCATATGGCCTGTGACAGCAGGCACAATGCTACGGAGTACCCATTTTCCAAGGAGAGCAGGATGCAAAAGCAATTGGTCGTGACCGTGATAGGCGCTGACAAGCCCGGTATCGTCGAGAGTCTGGCGGACGTCATCACCCACCAGCAGGGCAACTGGCTGGCCAGTTCCATGAGCGAGCTGGCGGGACAATTTGCCGGCATCCTGCACGTCAGCGTGCCTGACGAGCACTACCGCAGCCTGTGCGAGGCGCTGGTGATGCTGCCCGGCCTCACCGTCAGCTTCGCCGAAGGCCAGCTCAGCCAGGAACCGGAACGGCAGGTGATGGTCAGCGTCACCGGCAACGACCGGGCCGGCATCGTCCACGAGGTGGCCAGCATCCTGCGTCAGCTCAACATCAACGTGGCCGACCTCACCACCGGCTGCGAGCCGGCCCCCCACTCCGGCGCCCCACTCTTCTACGCCCACGCCCTGGTGGCGCTGCCGCCCCGACTCGAACTGGGGGATCTCATCAGTGCGCTGGAGTCGCTGTCGGACGATCTGGTGGTCGACATCGATCAGGCCATCATCGACTGAGCGAATGGTCATCAATCTGTCATATTTCCACGCCATAACTGCCGCGCAGACGCGACCTGACCACAGAGGCATCACATGAGCACCGACAAGCAGTATGAAGAGAAGGAGCTGAGTTGGCTCTCATTCAATGAACGGGTGTTGCAAGAGGCAATGGACAAGACGGTCCCGCTCATCGAGCGGGTCCGCTTCCTTGGGATCTTCTCCTCCAACCAGGACGAGTTCTTTAAAGTGCGGGTATCGGACGTCAAGCGCCGCATCCTGATCAACGAAGTGCACGGCGGTGACGACGAGGCCAAGGTGCTGCTGCGCGCCATCCAGCAGAAGGTAATGGCGCTCGGCGAGGCGTTCGACAACACCTACAAGGAGCTGTTGATAGCGCTCGCCCGCCACAACATCTTCCTGGTCAACGAGTACCAGCTCTCCGAGTCCATCCAGCAGTGGCTGCGGGTCTTCTTCAAGGAGAAGGTGCTGCGCCACATCATCCCGATCCTGCTCAACAAGGAGGTCAACCCGGTCAAGTTCCTGAAAGACGAGTACACCTATCTGGCCATCGAGATGAAGAAGAACGGTCAGGTGATCCAGTACGCGCTGGTGGAGGTGCCGACCGACGATCTGCCCCGCTTCTTCCAGCTGCCGCCGGAGGGCACCCGTCGCAAGAAGCAGATCATCATCCTGGATAACGTCATCCGCTTCTGTCTCGACGAGATCTTCAAGGGCTTCTTCGACTACGACGAGATAGCCGCCTACGCGGTCAAGCTGACCCGGGATGCCGAATACGATCTCTCCGACCAGCTGGACTTGAGCCTGGTGGACAAGATGAGTGACGGCTTGAAGCAGCGCCTCACCGCCATGCCGGTGCGCTTCGTCTACGAGCGGGAGATGCCGGCGGCCATGATAAGCTTCTTGAAGCTCAAGCTGCAGATCAGCTCCTACGACGCCATCATGCCGGGCGGTCGCTATCACAACTTCAAGGATTTCATCGGCTTCCCCAACGTGGGCCGGGACTATCTGGAAAACCCCAAGCTGCCGGCGCTGGATTGCCGCGATTTTGATGGCTTCGTCAACGCCTTCGACGCCATCACCAAGCAGGACATACTGCTCTACTACCCGTACCACAAGTTCCACCACTTCACCGAGCTGGTGCGCCAGGCGGCGTTCGATCCGGCGGTCAGCGCCATTCGCATCAACATCTACCGGGTGGCCAAGAAGTCACGGATCATCCACTCCCTCATCGACGCCGCCAACAACGGCAAGAAGGTGACAGTGGTGGTGGAGCTGCGCGCCCGCTTCGACGAGGCGGCCAACATCGACTGGGCCAACATCCTGACCGATGCCGGCGTCAAGGTGGTGTTCGGGGTACCGAGCCTCAAGATCCACTCCAAACTCTGCCTCATCACCCGTCACGAACAGGGTGAGGCGGTGCGCTACGCCCACATCGGCACCGGCAACTTCAACGAGAAGACGGCGAAGATCTATACCGACTTCTCCCTGCTGACCCGCCACCCGGACATCACCGCCGAGGTGGAGGGGGTGTTCGAGTACATCGAATACCCTTATCGGCGCTACAAGTTCAACCACCTGCTGGTCTCCCCCATCAACAGCCGCCGTCAGCTCTACCGGCTCATCGACAACGAACTGGCCAACGCCAAGGCGGGCCAGCCGAGCGGCATCACCCTCAAGATCAACAACCTGGTAGACAGAGACCTCATCAACCGGCTCTATGCCGCCGGTCAGGCCGGGGTGCCCATCCAGATGATCATCCGCGGCATGTGTGCCCTGCGTCCGGGCGTGCCGGGCTTGAGCGACAACATCAGGGTGATCAGCATCATCGACCGCTTCCTCGAGCATCCGCGGGTGATGGTGTTCCACAACAAGGGCAATCCCCAGCTCTATATCTCCAGCGCCGACTGGATGAGCCGCAACATCGACGGCCGCATCGAGGTGGGCACCCCCATCTATGACGAGCGGCTCAAGCAGCGCATCCTCGACATCCTCGAGCTACAACTGAGTGACACCTGCAAGGCGCGGGTCATCGATGCCGACCAGAAGAACGAATACGTGAAGCGGGGCAATCGCCGCAAGATCCGTTCCCAGGTCGCGATTTACGACTACCTCAAACGCATAGAGTCAAACAATGGACAATAGCCTGTACGCCGCCGTGGATTTGGGCTCGAACAGCTTTCACATGGTCATCGCCCGCCTCACCGAGGGACGGCTGCAGATCGTCGATCGGATAAAAGAACGGGTGCGGCTGGCAGAGGGAATGGACGGCCAGCGCCGCATGTCTGCCGAAGCCATGACCCGGGGCCTCGACTGCCTCGCCCTGTTTGCCGAGCGGCTGACCAACATCAAGCCGGATCAGATCCGCATCGCTGGCACCTATACCCTGCGCCGAGCCAGCAACGCCCGCGAGTTCGTGAGCGAGGCGGCCAAGGTGCTCAACCACCCCATCGAGATCATCAGCGGCCAGGAGGAGGCGCGCCTCATCTATCAGGGGGTCGCCCATACCCAGCACATCGAGGGCCAGGTACTGGTGGTAGACATCGGCGGCGGCAGCACCGAGCTCATCATCGGCGAGGGCTTCGATCACAAGGCGCTCACCAGCCGCAAGATGGGCTGCGTCAGCTTCACCCAGAGCTTCTTTGCCAACGGCAAGCTGAGCGAAAAAGCCTTCAACAATGCCGTGCTGGAGGCCCAGCACCAGCTCGCCCCCATCATCAACCAGTACCGCAAGCTGGGCTGGCAGAGCTGCCTCGGCAGCTCCGGCTCGATCCGCACCGTGCGCGATGTGTTGCAGGGGGAAGAGTGGACCGATGGCGCCATCACCCTGGCCGGGCTGGAGCGGCTCAAGCAGGAGATGATCAGACACAAGCGGGTCGGCGATCTCAAGCTGGCCGGCCTCACCGAGGAGCGTCAGGAGGTGTTTGCCGCCGCGGTGGCCATCCTGCTCGGGCTCTTCACCTCGCTGCCCATCGAGCGGATGGACTATTCCGATGGCGCCCTGCGTGAGGGACTGCTGTACGAGTTCGAGGAGCGCTTGCAGCACCACGACATTCGCGAGCGCACCGCCCTGGCGCTCTCCACCCACTATCGCATCGACAAGCGTCAGGCTGGCCGGGTCGAACAGAGCGTGCTGACCCTGTTCGATCTGCTCAGCGGCACCTGGGAGATGCCGGAGGAACCCTATCGCGCCATCCTCGGTTGGGCGGCGCGCCTGCACGAGATCGGCCTTGCCATCAACTACAGCGGCATTCACCGCCACTCCGCCTATATCCTGCAGCACACCGACCTGCCCGGCTTCAACCAGGACGATCAGGCCCTGCTGGCCGCGCTGGTACGCTTTCACCGCAAGGGGCTCAAGCTCTCCGAGCTCCCTTCCCTGCCCAACCACGACGAACAGACGGTGCTGCGCTGCATCCGCATCCTGCGCCTCGCGGTTGCCGCCCACCACAGGCGCCAGGACAACCTGCTGCCCGATTGGCATGTGCAGGCCGCCGGCGATCAGCTGGTGGTCACCCTGCCACTGGACTGGTGCGACGAGAACAAGTTGCTGATGCAGAATCTGGAGAAGGAGCACCGCTACTGTCAGGAGCAGGGCTGGCCACTGTTGTTCCAGCTCGGCTGACGCCGGCTCGGCGAAACAAAAAAGGCAGCCCGCGGGCTGCCTTTTGCATTTTCGGGATGGCGGTTTACTGCAGCTCGGGCAGCAGCAACTTGGCGATTTCGAAGTAGATGATGAGACCGGTACCATCCACCAGGGTGGCTATGAAGGGGGCGGATACCACGGCCGGGTCGATGCGGAAGCGACGCAGCACCATGGGGATCACAGACGCGACGGTGGCGCTCCACAGCACGATGGCGATGATGGTCAGGGTAACGACCATGCCGATCTGGGGACCAACCCCCAGGCTCCAGGCCCGTACCCAGGCGGCCAGCGCGATGGCGGCCGAGATGAGCAGACCGGTGGAGATCTCCTTTTTCAGCACAGTGCCGAGGTTGCGCAGGCTCACCTCCCCGACCGCCATGGCACGCACTATGGTGGTGGTGATCTGGGTACCACTGTTGCCGCCGGTGCCGATCAGGAGCGGAATGAAGAAAGCCAGCGCGATGGCGGCTTCCAGCTGCTCTTCAAACGCCCGCAGCACGGTACCGGTGTAGGCTTCGGCCACGAACAGGATCAGCAGCCAGCCCACCCGCTTGCGCCACAGTTGCCAGGGGGTCGCCTGCAGATAGGGAGTGTCGAGCGGCGAGGAGCCACCCTGCATCTCCGCATCCTCGGTGGATTCGAGCTCCAGGATGTCGGCGGCATCGTCCACGTGGAAGATACCCACCAACTTGCCCTGATCCTCGACCGGCAGGGTCGAAATGTCGCGGTCGATCAGCAAGCGGGCGGCCAGTTCCTGATCCGCCCGGGCGTTGATACGCACCGTCTCCCGGTCCATCAACTCGCTCACCGGCAGTTGCGGGTCGGCAATCAGCAGGGACTTGAGCGAGATGCTGCCAAGCAGGCGGTGGTCGTTGTTGACCACATAGAGGTTCTGGAACAGCTGGGCGTTGTCCCAGGCATCGTGGATCAGCTGCTTGGCACTGCCCACCGTCTCCTGATCGCCGATGGCCAGGAATTCGTGGCGCATGTTGGCGCCCACCGATTCGGTCGGCCAGTCGAGCAGGGAGTAGAAGGTGGACTGCACCTGCTCCGGGAAGCGGGCAAGCAGCATGGTGCGATCACTGCTGCCCAGCCGGCGCAGAATGGCCAGCATGTCGCGACGGGGCATGGCCCCCTGCAACACGCTGACGATGCTGGCATGCAGCCGCATCAGCAGGCGCCCGGCACAGTCAGCAGACAACGAACTGAGCAGCGCCGCCCCATCGGCAGTGGGCAGGGTATCGAAGATGCAGTTGAGCTCTTCCGGACGCAAGGTCAGCAGCTGGTCGGCACGCTGAACCGGATCCAGGTTGTGCTCCAGCCAGCCCTGCAGGGCAGCCAGATCGAGCAGTTGATGACGATTGAGTAGAGTCTGTGTTTTCTTCATCACAAATGACCTCATGTGATTTCAGGCAAGCCTGAGCGCGAACGGTGATCCGTCGCCGTCTGAAAGAAAACAGCAATTTGATTGACGAGTAATAGGCAGGAAATGACGCCGTCCGGCGTGTCATCATCCCCACGTACCAGCTTTAGCACTGCATAACGTATCCGGCATGCCGGAAGCCACTTGGGTTTACACCTTAATCCGATGAAAACTGTCCTGATCTTGGGCGTCTCTGGACGTCGTGAGATCAGTGGCCTGTGTTTATACAGGAGCCTCGCCTAACGAGATGCTGCAAATATGCGCACAACCCTCTGTCGTGCGGGCTGCATGATTATCGAATGATCAATAGGAGTCAACCCGTCGCCATGCGCTAAATAGCCTGTGGCAACAGCTTGTTACAATTGGCCGACATGGGGAGTTGAATGAGGATAAACGAGCGGGAAAAACAGGGGCCAAGCGGGTAACCATCGCTCGCAGCCATCAGGGCCGCGAGCGATGGGTGACCGGTCAACGAATGTAGTCGAACAGGGTCAGCTTGCTGATCTTGCTGAAGGAGAGCTGGGTGGCGCTCAGTGCCGCATCCTCTTTTGACAGGGTGGCAATCACCTCATAAAGATCCGCTTCGGAGACCTTGGCCCTCGCCTGCTGGTTCAAGGTGCTCAGCCCTTCGTTCGAGCCCATCACCTGCTCCAGCCCGTTCATTCTGCCGCCAATCTCCCCCAGTCCCTGATCCACGTTCAGCCGGGCATTCTTCATGTGGGCGGTGGCATCCGCCACCTTCAGCTGGAAGGTATCCGGCGTGATGTTGGGATCCCGCAGCGCCGTGATGAAATCGGACATGCCATCGAGGATGTTGTTGTTCTGGGGCGGGTCCAGCACGAAGTTTTGCGCCGCGCCCCCCGCCGGCAGCGACAGAGTCAGCTCCAGCCCGTTGAAGGGGATCTTGTTGCCCGCCACATAGTCACCGCTTTGCAGCAAGGCACCGCCGCCATCCCTGATCTCATAGGTATCCGGCGTGCCGGCGATGGTATTCACCGTATACTGGTTGCTGGCAAGCGAAGGGTCGTAGTTGTTGCGATAAAAGCTGTCGAAGTGGCCCTGATCGGCCACCCCTACCTGAATATTGGCGCTCCCCGCGCTGCTGGTTCTGCGGGTCGGCACTATCTCGAACAGGTTGAAGCCGGAATCGTTGGCAGGGATCTGTACCGTCGGCGACACCTGAATGTTGCGCTGGCCAGTATCCCCCTGAAAGACATAATTGCCACTGGCATCCTGAATGAAGGGTTGAGTCTTGCTCTGATTGCCGCCGAAAATGTATTCGCCCTGGGAGTTCTTGCTGTTCATCAGGTCGAACATCTGCTTTTGCAGCCCCTCCAGCTCGCTGGCAATCGCCTGGCGATCCTCGTACCCCACGGCCGAGTCGTTCGCCTTCTGGATCAGGGTCTGGGCACTGGTCATGGCGGTGTTGAGGGCGGTCAGCACCGTCTCCTCGTGGCCCAGGCTGTTTTCCAGCAGGCTGCCGTTGACCCCGTACTGCTTGAAGAGATCGATCTCCTTGGTGAGCGCCAGCTTCTGGCTCATGCCGGAGGGATCTTCCCCCGCCGTCTTGAACTTGTTGCCGGTCATCAGCTGCTCATACGCAGTGCTCAGCCGCTCGTTGGCGCCGTTCAGCGAGGAGATGTTGCGGTCATAGACCATGTTGGTGGTGATACGCATCGATTTACCTCACTGATGACAACAGGGTATCGAAGATGGTCTTGGCGGTGCTGACAATCTGGGCGGAAGCGGCATAGGACTGCTGATAACGGATCAGGTTGGCCGCCTCCTCCTCCAGGCTGACACCGGAGACACTCTCGAAAATCCCCTTGCTCTGGGTCAATTTCGTTTCGTCTGCCTTGAGCTGACTCTTGGCCTGGCTGGCGGTATTGCCCACCCCGGTCACCAGACTGGAGTAAGCCTCGTTGAAGGTCATCTTGTCGTTGCTGGTGCCGGCGTTGCTGCTCTTGCGCACCAGATCCTTGTTCTGCAGATCCGCCAGAGCCAGCCCGTTGGCGTTGTCGGCAAAGCCGTCGGTGTTGTAGCTGAGGGTAAAGCTGTCCTTGGCCTCCACCTTGCCGGTAATGCTGAACTCGTAACCCGGAGTCTGGGTCGGAGTGGCATAAACCTTGGGGCCGCCCAGTGGACTCTCGAGGGCAGCCATCAGGTTCTGTCCCTTGCTGGAAGCGGGGGCTACCCCAATCAACGTGGTACCGTCCGCCGCATAGACCTCATAGTTGCCGCTGCCGTCTATCTTCACTATCTGAGGTGAGGCCGGATTCAGACTGTTGATACCAAAGCCTGAGCCGGCACCGGTATTGGTAATGCCGTTGAGCTTGATCTCTCCCGAACCGAAGTTGTTCTTGCCTTTGTCGGCCTTGAGCGGCGATGCCAGCGCCAGATCTTCGGCCCGGGTTGCCAGCTGACCCAAGCCGGCTGCCGCCCGCTTGGTCGGTTGCAGCAGGATCTTATCCCCCGCCGCCGGGGTGCCGGAGAGATCGATCTGGATACCGTGACCCGCCACCTGCACCGTGGCGGGCGGCGTGGTACCTGTGGTCAGCGAAATGCGGTTGCCATCCTTGTCCACCGAGAACACCTCGTAACCGGTAGCGCTGCTGAACTGCACTTCGTAATCAAAGGTGGTCACTTCCGTGCCCTTGCCGGGCACGAAGCTCACCTTGGCGGCGCCGCTGCCGGTGTTCTGGCTGTAGGCCAGACCATCGCTCGAGCCAAGAGAGAAGAGATCCCCTCCCAGCTCGTTGTCCAGATCCATCCCCAGCCGGTTCTGCTGGTTCATGGCATCGGCCATGGCTGCGGCCAATTGGCCCAGCTCGCGCTTGGACGGTTCCAGATCGTTGCGGGCGGAGAAGAGACCGCCGAGACCGCCACCAATGTCCTTGTTGTTCAGGGTGATCTTGTTGGGGTCCATGTTCAGCTGCAACTCGGGCTCACGGGCATCGGGATTGCCCGGCACCACGCTGAGCTGGGCAACGCTGCCATTGAGTACCAGGGAGTGGCCGGTGCTCATGTTGACCAGCATGCTGCCGTTGTCCTGCGGCACGGTGCGGATCTCCATCTTCTCGGAGAGCTGGCGGATGGCCTCGTCGCGCTGGTCGAACAGCATCAGGTTCTCTTCCGGCGTGCCCTGGGTGCGAATGATGGCCTGGTTCAGATCGTTGATGCTGTTGATCAGGCTGTTCACCCGCTTGGCCTCATCGCCGATGGTGGTATTGATGGTGTCGGTCTGCTTGTCCAGCTGGGCCGACAGGGTGTGAAAGCGGTTTACCATGCCACTGAGCTGGCTCAAGGTGGTCTTGCGGCCGGAGATATCGGCAGGGGCTTCGTTGGCGGTATGGAACCCTTCGAAATAGGAGCTGATGGCGGCGCCGACGCTGTTGCTGGTGTCACCCAGCAGGCTGTCGGTGTTGGCGAGTTGCTGATAACGGGTGGAGGAGGCATAGAAGGCGGACGTGTCGCGTCTGACCTCTCCCTGGGCATAGGCGTTGATGACCCGCTCGGTCAGCATGTCGCCGGTACCAAGTCCGTTGGCATTGGTATAGATCAGGGTCCGTTCACGCACATAGCCCTGGCTATTGACGTTGACGATGTTGTTACTGGTGGTCTGCAGCAGTCGCTGCTGGGCCATCACACCCGAGGTACCAATTCCAAGCAGATCGCTTGCCATGACTTACAGCTCCATTTCTGTATTGTTGGTCGCGGAGTAGCCGGCAATGGCGTCACTGCGCAATACCTGTTTCAGTTTCCTGGCATAGTGCGGGTCGGTGGCGTATCCAGCCTGTTGCAAGGCTTCGAAATAACGGTCCGGACTGTCCACCTTGGCCAGGGCTCCCTTGTAGCGGGAACCCGAGGTCAGGAAATCGACATAGTCGTTGAAGCTCTCCTCGAACGACTCGTAGGAGCGAAACGCCGCCTTCTGGCGCGATGCCACTCCTTTCTCATATTCCAGAGTGCTGACCACCGTCTTGGGCCCTTCCCAGCGCGGATCGGCCTTGATGCCGAACAGGTTGTGGGTCACCTGCCCCTCCCCGTTCTTGATCACCCGCTTGCCCCAGCCGCTTTCCAGCGCCGCCTGGGCTACCAGCACTGCCGGGCTCAATCCCAGCTTGTCGGCCGCCTTCTTGGCCAGCGGCATCAGCCGGTTGACAAACTCTTCAGGGGTGTCAAACACCTGGGTCGTTTCATCGAGCGCCTTGGCGCCGCGAATGCCGTGTCCTACTTGCGCAGGCCCCATCGGCGGTATGGTGCGGCGACTGCGATGAGCCATTGCCAAAGGCTGCACATCGCCACTCATCTCCTTGTCAGCAAAATCTTTGCCAACTTTTGAGGCTGAGATGAGATCGTTGGCCGCCGAGGTGGGGGGTTGATAGGGTTTATAGACCCGCTCGGTACGCTGCGGCATCTTGAGCACCCGCCCGTCGTGATGGGTAAAGGTCTCCGGCGAGAGCTGCTTGGCCACCATGGCAGCCAGGCCGATGCCGCCCTTGCTCGACATGTCGGCGACCCGCTGTTCGTCCAGCATCCCCTCATAGAACTGGGTGTAGCTGCTGTTGAAGGGGCTGTCCTGGGTCAATACCTGGTTGGCCTGGCGCATGCTTTGAAACAGGGTCTGGGTAAAAATGGACTCAAACTGGCGAGACGCCGCCATGAGCGCATCCGCCTTGCCCTCCTTGCTCTGGCTCAGCTGGCGCAGGCGATCCAGGTTCTGGATATCCTGCACCATGCCCAGATTCACGCCACTGTTGGTATCTAACTCTGCCATTTTGCTTACCTCATTGCCGCCCGTGGCAACCCCTTGCCGCTTTATTACAGTATGACCAGCTGACCTTCGATGGCACCGGCCTGTTGCAGCGCCTCCAGGATCGCCATCAGATCGCCGGGCGCCACCCCGACCTGATTCACTGCCCGCACCAGATCATCCAGGGTGGCCCCGGTATCCAGCTTGAACATGCGTCCCTGCTCCTGCTGCACGTTGATGGTGGAGTTGTTGGTGACCGCCGTCTGCCCGCCGGAGAGCGGATTGGGCTGGGACACCTGCTGATTTTCCGCGATGGTGACCGTCAAGCCGCCATGGCTGATGGCCGCCGGCTTGAGCCGCACTTGGCTGCCGATGACGATGGTGCCGGTCCGGGAGTTGACGATGATCTTGGCTGCCTCGCTGGCCGGATCCACCTCCAGGTTCTCGATGGTGGCGAGATAGGAGACCCGCTGGCCCGGGTCCCGCGGTGCGTAGACCTTGACCGAGGTGGCATCAAGCGCCTGCGCCGTGTTGGGGCCGACCAGATCGTTGACCACGTCCGCCAACCGGCGCGCCGTGGTGAAATCGGGGCGGTTCAGGTTGAAGGTGATGGTATCCCCCTGGCTGAAGGAGTTCGGGACTTCCCGCTCCACGGTAGCCCCGTTGGCGATACGACCCACGGTCGGGGTATTGATCACCACCTTGGAGCCGTCGGCCCCCTCGGCCCCCAGCCCGCCAACCACCAGACTGCCCTGCGCCACCGCATAGACCCGGCCATCCAGCCCCTTGAGGAAGCTTTGCAGCAAAGTGCCGCCGCGCAGGCTCTTGGCCTCGCCGATGGCCGATACCGTCACGTCGATAGTCTGGCCCGGCTTGGCAAACGGCGGCAGATCCGCATGAATGGCCACCGGTGCCACGTCCTTGATCTTGGGCTTGATGTTGTCCGGCACCTTGATGCCGAAATTGTTCAGCATGGTACGAAAGGTCTGCTCGGTGAAGGCGTTGCTCTTCTCACCCGTGCCCGGCAGACCGACCACGAGACCGTAGCCGATCAGCTGGTTGCTACGTACCCCTTCCACCGAGCTGATGTCCTTGATCCGAGAGGCATGGGCCATCCCCAGGGGCAACAGGCAGCAGAACAGGGCAACAAGACGGAGCGACTTCATAACACCTCCTAGAGCGGCCACCAGGGGCCATTGAAAAAGCTGGTGAGCCACCCCTGTTCCTGGGTATTGGCCAGATCACCGGTACCACCGTAATGGATGCGCGCATTGGCCACCTTCTGGGATGAGACGCTGTTGTCGGTAGTCACATCCTCGGGGCGGATCATGCCGGTGATCCGGATATATTCGTTGCCGTTGTTGAGCATGATCCACTTCTCGCCGCGCACCAGCAGGTTGCCGTTCGGCAGTACCTTGGCCACGCTGACGGAGATGTTGCCCTGCAGACTGTTGCTCTGATCCGCCTTGGCCTGCCCCTTGAAGGCACCGTTCTGGCTGAGGGAGGCCGACAGATCGTAGGGGCCGGCCGTCACCGGCACACCGCCCAACACAGCCGGATTCATGGTGAATTTATTATCCTTGCCACTCTGGGTATTGGCCTTCTTGGAGGCGGAAGTGGACTCGGCCAGCTCGATGGTGATGATGTCGCCCACCTTGTGCGCCTTGATGTCCGAATAGATGCCGTTGACCTGATCGGGCTGGAAGATGGCACCGGTCGGTCTGACCGAAACCGGCTCCGACTCCCCGTAGACGGGGGCAAACTCGGGATCATCGGGTTTGGCGGTATTGGGCGTGCTGCTGCAGCCCCCCAACGCCAGCAGTCCCAGCATCCATATGGCTTTCATCATGCGCCTCCTACTTATGTGCGCTGGATCAGGAAGGACATCATGCCATCCACCGCCGAGAGAACCTTGGAGTTCATCTCGTACACCCGCTGGGCCTGGATCAGGTTCACCAGCTCTTCGGTCACGTTGACGTTGGAAGTCTCCAGCATGCCCTGCTTGATCACCCCCAGTCCGTCCGTCCCGGCGACACCCTGCACCGGCGCGCCGCTGGACTGGGTCTCGACAAACATGTTTTCGCCCATGGGCTGCAGGCCAGAGGCGTTGACGAAGTCGGTGGTGTTGATCTGGCCTACCACCTGGGAGGCGCCATCCCCTTTGAGCTGTACCGACACCTGACCATCCTCGCCAATCGTCACGCTCTGGGCGTTCTCCGGGATCTGGATCTCCGGCTGCAGCGGATAACCGTTGCCCGGCGTGACGATGGTCCCTTCACTGTTGAGGGTGAACTGGCCGTTGCGGGTATAGGCCGCGCTGCCATCGGGCAGCTGGATCTCGAAGTAGCCACGGCCGCTTATCATCAGATCCAGCGAGTTGTCCGTGGTTTGCACGTTGCCCTGGCTGTGGTTCTTCTGGGTGGCCACTACCTTGGCCCCCGCCCCCAGCATCAGGCCGGAAGGGCGCTCGGTGTCGGCCGATGAACGGCCACCGGGCTGGTTGATGTTTTGATAGAGCAGATCCTCGAAGATGGCCCGGGATTTTTTGTAACCCACGGTGCTGGCGTTCGCCAGGTTGTTCGAGGTAACCGAGATGTTGGTCTGCTGTGCATCCAAGCCGGTCTTGCTGATCCAGAGTGCAGGGTTCATGTAAAACTCCTTGGTTAGCTGATACGCAGCAGCTGGGTTTGAGCCTCGTCATTCTCTTCCGCGGTCTTCATTATTTTGACCTGGGTTTCAAACTGACGTTGCAACCGAATAAGGTTGGTCATTTCATCAACCACGTTGACGTTGCTCCCCTCAAGGGAGCCGGCAATCAGGCCGACAGTGGCCGACGCCGCTTCATTCTGGCCATCCTTGCGACGGAACAGGCCGTCCTGCCCCTTCTCCACCGCATCCACCGCCGGATTGACCAGCTTGATGCGCTGGAAATTCTCCGGCAGGTTGGCGGCGGCCCCTTCCGGACGGCCACTGATGGTGCCGTCCCGGTTGATTTCAATTTTCTCCATCGGCAGCGGCAGCACGATGGGCTGACCGCCGTCGTCCACCACGTTCAACCCGGTGGAGGTTTGGAGGTTGCCGGTCGCGCTCAGCTGCAGATTGCCCATGCGGGTATAGGCTTCGCCGCCCTTGGGATCTTGCACCGCAATCCAGCCCTGGCCGTCGACGGCAACGTCAAGATCCCGACCCGTGGTCATCAGCATGCCATGCTGCAGGTTCTGGCCAGGCCGCTCCGCCATGGCGAATACCCGGGTGGGCAGCCCCTCGCCAAACGCCTGCATGCTGCGCGCCTGCTCGAAGTCGGACTTGAAGCCGGTGGTATTGGCGTTGGCCAGGTTGTTGCTTCGAACAGCCAGGCTGTTCATGCTCTCCTTGGCGCCCGACATGGCGATGTATAGCAGGTGATCCATGGGATCCTCCGTCAAACTGATGACTCTGACAGAGGAACTGCAATTTGAATGCCAATCCCCATTACCTCGGGTCACCAAGGCGGCAAATACCCATGAAAAAGGGCGCCGAAGCGCCCTTTGTTAACAAGAGGGTGATTAGCGGATCTGCAGTATGGTCTGCTGCAGGGAGCTGTTCACTTCCAGCGAACGGGAGTTGGCCTGGAAGTTGCGCTGCGCCGTGATGAGGTTGACCAGCTGGGAGGTCAAATCCACGTTGGATTGCTCCAGCGCAGAGGACTTGATGCTACCCAAGGTGCCCGAGTTGGGGGTGCCGGGCAGCGCATCACCAGAGAGCAGAGACTGGCGCCAGGAGGTATCCCCGACCTGGGTCAATCCTTGCGAGTTGGCGAATTTGGCAAGTGCCACCATGGCAACCTTCAACGTCGTCGCATTGCTGTAGGTCGCCGACACAATACCGTCCGGCGTAATCTCGACCTTGGTCAGATTACCAACAGTGGCACCATCCTGGGTCAGTTTGGTGACGTTGAAAGGTGAGCTGTATTGAGTCACATCACCGAGACGGATCTCCAATGTCTGAGCGGGATCCGCACCGTTGGTAATAATCCCGGCCGTCGTGCCAAGGGCGACGGTTTTGATCGGATCAGCTGGAACGGTTTTAGTTGGATCCAATTTGCCGCCGGAAGTAAACTCCATCTTTACGCCTGTGGGGACGCCTGTCGCTGGGCTGGGTGAACCACCGGCGATATCAATGGGCTTGTTCCCTTCATACATGTACATGCTCCAGGTACCCGGCGTCAGCGGCGTTCCCGGGGCAGCCGGATCCTCATGGCGGACAAAATATTTGGTGATCACATGGGGAGCACCAAGCGAATCATATATCGTCACCGAGGTTGAGTGGGCAAAGGTAGCCGAGTTGGTCGGATCAAACGCAGTCGGTGACGTTGGTTTGGTTTTCGACTCGATACTCAGGTTGAAACTGGCTTCCACCAGCTCGGTCATTTTTGGCTCACCCGCCCGATCCGGTATTTGAATCGGTTTGGTGGCGTTGATGCTGACCGCCTTGGGCGTCCCATCCGTGTTGATTTCATAACCTTGCAGATAGTTGCCCTGATTGTTGACCATATAGCTGTTTTCATTCAGCTTGAAGGCGCCGGCCCGGGTAAAGGTACGATCCAGGTTGGTCAGACCGTCCGACGTCACGAAGAAACCGTTGCCCTGAATGGACAAATCAAGGGCGTTGTTGGTGAACTGCAGCGCCCCCTGGTGAAACTGCTGTGCCACCGCCCCCGTTGCCACACCATTGCCGACCTGGGTCTTGGCATTGACGAAGATGGAGTTGGCATATACATCCGCAAACTCGGCACGAGACTCTTTAAAGCCCGTGGTATTGACGTTGGCAATGTTGTTGGCGGTAACGTTCAGATCTTTTTGTGCCGCGTTGACACCGCTCAAGGCATTGTTAAATGACATATCCAGCTCCTTAGATCGATGCTGTTGGCATAGGGGTTGATGGTGTTTTCACCGTACCTGCAATCTGCAAGATACTGTTCAGGCTTGTTGTACCGAGGCCTTTCAAATTGAGCTGAGTCGGATTGCTTGCCGTACCCAGGATCACGCTGTCGACCTTGCCATAGGCAAAGATCGGGACACTCTCCGACTTCCCGTCCACGGTACCGTTTGCCTTGAGGGTGTATTTGCCCTCTTTGGCCGGGTTTCCGTCCTTGTCCTTGCCATCCCAGACGATTTCGATGTTGCCCTTCTGGTCACCTTCCAGCGGAAACTCCTTGATGACCTGCCCGCTCTCGTCTTCGATGGTGATCTTCACGTTCGAATACTTGTTTTCTGTGCCCACGGCGACCACGCCTGGCAAAGAACCGTCTTTTTCCAGGTAACCCACATTGCTCTGCAGCAAGACGTTTTGCCCCACCAGCGCCGAGGCTTGTAGCGCCTGGCTGGAGGTCATCAGGCTATTGAGGCTGCCAATCTGGTTGGAGAGGCTGCTGATCCCCTGCGACGTCGACATGGAGGTCATCTGGGAAAGCATCTGGGCGTTGTCCACCGGCTTGAACGGATCCTGATAGGAGAGCTGCATGGTCAGCAGCTTCAGGAACGACTCCTGATCCAGCTCCTTCTTGGGCGTCGACGTCGTGCCCGTAGTCTGGGTGGTCGTGCGGCCGATGCCGTTCACGCCACTGGTTGTATCTGCCATCTATGCGTCCCCCTGTCAGGACTTGCCGAGGTTGAGCGTCTGCTGCAGCATCTTCTTGGCAGAGTCTGCAACCTGCACATTGGTTTGATAGCTGCGCGAGGCGTTGATCATGTCCGCCATCTCTTCCACCATGTTGACGTTGGGTTTGAAGATGAAGCCGTCTTTATCCGCCATGGGGTGGTTGGGGTTGTACTCCTTGAGCAAGGGTGCCTCGCTCTCGACAATCCCCTTTACTTCAACCCCGGCCGACGCCTGCTTGTCCGACATGGCCTGATCCAGCTGGGCGGCAAAAATTGGCCGCCTGGCATGGTAAGTTTTTTCCACGCTGGAGCTGACGCTGTCGGCGTTGGCCATGTTGCTGGCTACCGTGTTGAGGCGAACAGACTGTGCACTCATGGCCGAGCCTGCAATGTCAAAGACCTTGAACAAACTCATCACTGTTCTCCTTTCAAGGCCTTCAGCAGGCCGCTGATCTTGCTGTTCATAAATTCAAGGGAGGTCTGGTATTCAAGGCTGTTGCGCAAAAACTCGCTGCGCTCCTGCTGCACGTCTACCGTGTTGCCATCACCGGTATCGGGCTGCAAGGGATTGCGATATTGCGTAACGCCTGGCGCATTCATCTGCAGGGCGAAATGCTTCTCACTGGTCGTGGCAAGGCCAAAGCCCTGTTGTTGCTGGGCCTCTTCCAATGCTTGCGAGAAGTTGATATCCCGAGCCTTGAAGCCCGGCGTGTCCGCGTTGGCAATGTTGCTGGACAACACCTCTGCACGCTTGGAACGAACGCTCAGCGTGTATTGATGAATACCAAATGCCTTGTCGAATGAAATTGCCATAGCACACCTCCTGCTTGAGAAATTATTAGCAAGAGGTGTGCCAAAGAGGGATTTAAGCGGGGATCATTTAACCTTGTAGACGATGCCGGGGTTGCACCGGATCATCTCGAACCTGTCGGTCAACCCGGCCAGCGACTCGGAAGCCCCCAGCATCAGATAGCCGCCGGGATTGAGGCTGGCAGCAAACTGGTTGAGGATCTTCGACTTCACTTCCGGTGCAAAATAGATGAGCACGTTGCGACAAAAGATGATGTCGAACTTGCCAAGCAGACTGTAGCTTTCCAGCAGGTTCAATGGCCGGAAGGTGGTCAATTTTCTGACACGCTCCACCACCCGCATCTTGTTGTCACCATAAGGTTCGAAGAACAGCTTCTTGCGTTCGGGTGACAGACCGCGAGCCAGCGCCAGACTGTCGTACACCCCTTCCTTGCACTGATTGAGCATGGTGCTGGAAATATCAGTCCCGACGATCTGCACCCCGCCTGGCAAGGTGCCCGGTTTCTTGACCTGCTGTTCCAATGCCGTCATGGCAATGGAGTAAGGCTCCTGCCCAGAAGAGGAGGCCGCAGACCAGATTTTTATCGGTCTGCCACTCTTGCCGAGCTCGGGAAATATCTTGTCCGTCAGCAGCTGGAAGGGGTAAGTATCGCGAAACCACAGGGTTTCGTTGGTAGTCATGGCATCAACCACTGCCATTTTCAGGTCACGCTCACGCACACTCATCGCTCGAGTAACCAGATCAGACAGACTCTCAATACCAAACTGAGTCATCAAGGGTGAAAGCCGACTCTTGACCAGATACTGTTTGTTGTCACCCAGCACGATTCCGCTCTGTACCGCCAGAAAATTGCTGAATTGTTTGTATAAGTCGTCCGAAAGTGTCTTCATGCAGTTTGTTCTTCTTGATTAGAGTGCGCCTTGTACGGCCTTGGCCAATTCATCCGGCTGGAATTTGGCAATGAAATTGTTCGCACCAACTTTCTGCACCATGGCCTGATTGAACACCCCACTGAGGGATGTGTGCAGAATAACATGCAAGTCCTTGAGATTGGGATTGTTGCGGATCTCGGCGGTAAAAGTATAACCATCCATTTCCGGCATCTCGATGTCCGAAATCACCAAGGCGATCTGATCCTTGATGGGACCGTTTTTGGACATCTCCAACAACATGTTGAGCGCTTCACGCCCATCCTTGGCCAATACGCACTGCACGCCGATGGCTTCGAGCGCACGCTGTACCTGCTTGCGAGCCACGGAGGAGTCATCCGCTACCAGCACCGGGCGTCCCAGGGTCGGATGCTCCACGCTGGCTTCCACCAGCTCTTTGCTGACCTCGGTCGATACCGGCGAGATTTCGTTGAGAATGCGTTCCACGTCCAGGATCTCGACCAACTCACCGTCGACCTCGGTCACTGCCGTCATGTAGTTGATGCGTCCGGCCCCTTTCGGCGGCGGCAGGATGGATTCCCAGTTCATGTTGATGATGCGCTCGACCGAGTGCACCAGGAAGCCCTGAATGGAGCGGTTGTATTCGGAGATGATGATGAAGCACTTGGTCAGATCTTCGATCGGACGCTTGCCCATCGCCATGCTGAGGTCGATCACCGAGATGGTTTGGCCGCGAATATGGGCCACCCCGCGAATGCAGGAGTTCAGCTTGGGCATGACAGTCAAGGGAGGACACTGCAACACTTCACGTACCTTGAATACGTTGATGCCAAATCTTTGACGTCCGTTGAGACGAAACAACAATAACTCCAGCCGGTTTTGCCCAACTAGCTGGGTACGTTGGTTGACCGAGTCCAGGATACTGGCCATAAACACTCCCTAAAAACGCTTGGCATTAATCATGCATGCGTGTTGGCTTGCGTCAGACTATCGATGTCACTGCGAACGAATTCTGAAGCAAGCATAGTTAAATATGGTGATATACGTGAACAACTTATCGGCCAGCGAGCGAAAATGATTAGTAGACTTTTCCTCACCTTACTGCTGTTTTGCGGCATTTCTCACGCCACGGCATCCGAGGTGACCAGTTACTTGCAAGAAAAGGCGCAGGATTTTGTGCTCGGCCAACTCGATGTCCCGCTCGATGCCCAGGTACAGGTGCAGGCAGCCTCCATCGATGAACGCCTGCCTTTGAGCCGCTGCGACGAACATCTTGCCATCACGCTGCCCGCCAAGATGGAGATCCGCCGCAATACCACCGTCTACCTCAAATGTGAGGAAGAGAAGCCCTGGGATCTCTACCTGCCGGTGCGGGTCAGCATACAGAAGCCTTATGTGACCGTCTCCACCCCGGTGGCCAAGGGCGATATCCTCAGCGAAAGTGTGCTGACACAGGCCTATCAGGATCAGACGCTGATGCGCGGTGACTATCTCAGTGATACCACGGCGCTCATTGGCGTGCGCAGCAAGCGCGAACTCAAGCCAGGCCAGCCTATCCGGCTCAGCCAGGTCTGCGTGGTCTGCAAGGGCGATCAGGTGACCCTCAGCGCAGAAAATAGCAGCATGCAAATCAAAACCATGGCCCGAGCCTTGCAAGATGGCAGCTTCGGAGACATGATCAGGCTCGTCAATATCCGCTCAGGCAAAACGGTGCAGGGTAAAGTCAACGCTGTTGGCTCCGTGGTGGTCACCTTCTGAGTGTTTTTCAGATCACTTTTTTTCTAAAGTTATGGCGATGACCACCGATAAACAGGTAAGCGAACAGCAAAGCAGACGAAGGTAAACACTATGGCTATTAACAATATCAACAACTTGGCGAACAACCGGTTGCAAAATACCGGGAGCAGCCAGGGTGCCAATACCAAACCAGCGACCTCGTCCCCCGATAACCGTGCGGCGACCGTCAAGACCGACTCCGTCTCCTTGACCAGCGAGGCGCAGCAATTGCAACAGATGCAGAAGAACCTCAACTCAGCTTCCACCGGCAATGAAAGCCGGGTCGAGAGCCTGAAGAAAGCCGTGGCCAATGGTGAATATCAGGTCAACAGCGAAGCTGTGGCCAAGAAGATGTTCAACTTCGAATCCAACCTCGACAAGTTGCTGGGATAATGGATTTACCTTCGCTGCTGCACACTCAAGACGACTACCTCTCCCAGATGCAAGGCTTGCTGGAGGAGGAGTTCAACCTGCTCAAGCAGCACCAGGCGCTGGCGCTGCCCGAGCTGGCAGAACGCAAGCAGAAGCTGCTTGCCGATATTGAAGAGCTGGACAAGGCCATGGCGCAGCTGCCAGACCTGAAACAGCAACTGAACGCCTACCCCGAGCAGATGCGCACCCTGCGTGAGAAACTCGATGCCTGCCAGGAACAGAACGATCTGAACGGGCGCCTGCTCGAGCTCAGCATCGTCTCCAACCGCCGGCTGGCCAGCTACCTGAGCAAGCTGCGGGATCGCAACTCCCTGACCTATGACGCCAAGGGCAATACCCGCTCCGGTACCCGCTCTATCGGCATCAAGGCCTGATCTCCCCGTTACGACTATTGGTTGCTCCGCAGCACGAGCATCCCAACCCCCTCTCTTTTACAGTTCCAGCCGCATCAGCACTTCGCTGTCCGCACAGGCGTGGAGACCGAGCACCCCATCCTCGTAGCGGCCATAACTTGCCGTCAGGTTGCCGCGCGGAAAGCAGATGGATCCCGGGTTCATCAGCACCAGCTCCCCTTCGCGTTGCAGCACGGGCAAATGAGTGTGACCGCTGATGAACAGGCTGCCAGCAGGCAGCGGCACCTCTGCAGGCCGATAGAGATGGCCGTGGCTGACGAACCAGCGCCGACCATCCACCAGCATCTGGTTGTAAGGGGCGGTGATGGGGAAATCCAGCAGCATCTGATCCACTTCCGAATCACAATTGCCCCGTACCGCCATGATGCGGGAAGCCAGCGTATTGAGTCGCTCGGCCACGGCCGCAGGGGCATAGCCCGGCGGCACCGGGTTGCGCGGGCCGTGGTTGAGCAGATCGCCGAGCAGCAGGTAGTGATCCGGCTGCCAAGGGGCAAGCTGGTCCAGCACCCGCTCCAGCGCACTCAGGCTGCCGTGCAGGTCGGACAGAATGGCAATTTTCATGGCAAGCTCCTTACTGCTGGCTGAAGTAGAGATCCTTGGTGGCGATCGCCCCCTTAAGGTTCTGCACTGGCAGGCCGCGCAGGGTGGGATCCACCAGCCGCATCTGGTTGTAGTGATAGACGGGAATGGCCGGCATCTCGTCCATCAGCAGCTGCTCGGCCTGGTGGTAGAGCCCGGTCCGCGCATTGCCATCCAGGGTATCAGCCGCCTGCTGCAGCAAGCCGTCGAAGATCGGGTTGCAGTAACCGCTCTCGTTCTGGGGATCCTGGCAGCGGAAGCTGTTGAGCATGGCAGAGGGCTCCACGTAATCCCCGAACAGGAAGGAGCGGGCCAGCATGAAATCACCGCTGTCTTTGGCCACCTGATAGGCATTCCACTCCATGTTGTTGAGTGTCACCTCGACCCCCAGCGGTTTCCACATGGACGCGACCGCCAGCGCCAGCTTCTTGTGATTCTCCGAGGTGTTGTAGGTGAGCGTCAGCTTGAGAGGATGCTGACTGTCATAGCCCGCCTGGGCCAGCAGTGCCGCCGCCTTGGCCAACCGGGTCGGCTGATCCTGCAGGGCCAGGGGGGAGCTCAGCGCCTCGTAGCCCGGCATGCCGGGCAGCAGCGACCAGGCGGCCTGCTCCCCCTGCCCGCTGACCTTCTCGGTCAACAGGTGCCGATCGATGGTCATGGCCAGCGCCTGACGTACCCGCACGTCCTGCAGCTCGGGGCGGCGCAGGTTGAAGGTGTAAAGGTAGGTGCCCAATAGCGGCAGTCCCCAGATCCGCTCGGGGGTCGCTTCCTTGGTCTTCTGGTAATACTCCAGCGCCACCTTGTTGGTGAGCTGGATCTCCCCCGCCTCGTAGCGCAGCCGTTCGGCATGCTGGGAGGCGAGCGGCAGGTAGGTCACCCGCTGGATCCGGGTGTGGGCATCATCCCAGTACTGGACGTTGCGCTCGGCCTCGATGCGCTCATTGGGCACCCAGTTCACCAGCTTGTAGGCGCCATTGCTCACCAGCTTGCCGGGCTGGGTCCACTGCTTGCCAAACTGGCTGACCGCTTTCTGATTGACCGGCACGAAGGGGCGCTGGCTTATCAGCTGCAGGAAGTAGGGCACCGGCCGCTCCAGCGTCACTTTGAGGATCTGGTCGCTTTCCGCCTCCACCCCCAGGGTGTTGAGATCGAGCGCACCGGCATAGATGGACTGGGCATTGTTGATGCCGGTGGCCAGCAGCAGGCCGGCTGAGGGCGAGGCCTGGGCCGGATCCAGCAGACGACGCCAGGCATAGACGAAATCGGCGGCGGTGAGCGCGTCACCATTGGACCACTTGAGCTGGGGGCGCAGGAAGAAACGCCAGACCAGCCCGTCCTCGCTGGTCTCCCAGCGCTGGGCCTGGGCCGGCACGATCCGCCCCTGCCCATCTTCGCTCACCAGCCCCTCGAACAAGTCCACCAACACCACTTCACCGGGAAAACCAGAGCGGATCTGGGCCGGATCGAGGGACTCGGGTTCGGCGCCATTGCCCTTGACCAGGGTCTGGCGATCAGACAGCGCAGGCTCCTGGGATACCGTGGTCGCCTGCAGCGACGGCGCCAGCAGCAGACCCAGCAGCATGGGAGAGAGCCAGCGACGGGCTGGCCGGGAAGCGGGGCACAAAACCATGACATAAACCTCGTTCAAAACACTTATTTCAAGAAGGGGGAAGGCCGGCGGCGCGCCTGAATACGAATGCATGATGCCGCGCTTGTTATCCCCGAAGACGCCCCGTATTGTATCGGGCTTGCCCAAAAGATGGAGTCTCTCGGGCTATTTTTTTCCGTAGTTTTTTATGAGGTGCGAGCGGTTGTCGCCTGTGTCCTGCATCTGGCTACATTTTCAGGAGTTTTTATGGGGTACGAGTGGCTGGCACTGGCAGCAGCCAGTTTATGGGCGGTAGCTGCCCTCATCTCCGTCAAACCGGCTCGCCACTTGGGGGCATTTGCCTACAGCCGCTGGCGCATGTTGCTGGTCAGCCTGATGCTGGGGTCGGCCAGTCTGGCCACCGGCGGCTGGCAGACCCTGACCCAGAGCGCCCTGCCCCTGCTGGCACTGTCGGGGCTAATCGGCATATTCGTTGGCGACACCGCCCTGTTTGCCTGCATGAACCGGCTGGGGCCAAGACGCAGCGGCCTGCTGTTCTCCTGCCATGCCCTCTTCTCCGCCCTGCTCGGCCTCTGGCTGTTTAGCGAGCAGCTCGGTGGCTGGCGACTGGTGGGGGCCATGCTGGTCTTTGCCGGTGTCATGCTGGCCATCCTGTTCGGTCGCCGTGGCAATGCTCAGCAGAGTGAATGGGAACAGGTGCGCGGCCATCTCGTCATCGGCATCGGTCTGGGCCTGACCGCCGCCTTCTGCCAGAGCCTGGGTGCCATCATCGCCAAACCGGTGATGATGAGTGGCACCGTGGATGCAATCAGCGCCTCCGGCATCCGCATGGGCAGCGCCCTGCTGGCCCACTGCACCCTGCGGGCGCTGAGAGTGCCGCTGTCATTGCCGCACAACCCCATCAACCGCCAGGTATTGGGGATGATCGGCATCAACGGCTTTCTGGCGATGGCCATGGGCATGACGCTGATCCTAGTCGCCTTGCGCCAGGGGGACGTCGGCATGGTGGCGATCCTCTCCTCCACCACGCCCGTCATCCTCTTGCCACTGCTGTGGTGGCACTCGGGTCAGCGCCCTTCCCTGGCGGCCTGGGCCGGCGCCCTGCTGGCGACCCTGGGCACCACGCTGGTACTGGGAGCCAGCGGACACTGACTCCCGAAGGGTCAGAACCGGGCGATCTCGTCGGCAGTCAGCTCGCGATATTCGCCCGGTGCCAGCTCTTCATCCAGCGTCAGGTCACCCACTCGCTCCCGGTGCAGTCCCACCACCTTGTTGCCGATGGCGGCAAACATCCGCTTCACCTGATGGTACTTGCCCTCATGGATGGTCAGACGCGCCTCGCACTCTCCCAAGATCTCCAGCTGGGCCGGCCGGGTCTTCTCGGTCTCGCTGCGCAGCAGCACCCCTTCGGCAAACAGCGCGATGGCATCCGGGCTGACCGGGTCTGCCAGCCAGACGTGGTAGGTCTTGGCACACTCATGGCGGGGGGAAGTGATGCGATGGGACCACTGACCGTCATCGGTCACCAGCACCAGACCGGTGGTGTCGAGATCGAGCCGCCCCACCACGTGCAGCTTGCCCATGGCCGGCTCATCCATCAGGAAGAACACGGTGGGGTGATCCGGGTCTTCGTTGGAGCAGACATACCCTTCCGGCTTGTGCAGCATGAAGTAGCGGTTGCGCTGATCCAGGGTCAGGGTGACACCGTCAAATTCCACCTGGCTCTGCTCGTTGATGTGGAAGGCGGGCTGCTTGACCACGATACCGTCCACCATCACCTCTCCCTGCCGGATCAGTTTGCCCGCCAGTGAGCGGGTCAAGTCGGAACAATCGCAAAGAAATTTATCGAGCCGCATGCACAACCTCAGAGTCCATCAAGAAAGGGGCGTCATTATATCGGCCGGGGCCGACAACTCCAGCACTAAGCGCCGCGGCTGCCACGCATGTCGCCATGACGAACCGGGGCGCCGGTGTTAGACTGCCAACAGAGGGCCTAACGTTACGCATAATAATAAAGTTCAGGAAGCCGTATGAAGTCGCAAACACCTCATCCCGTTATTCCCGTCAACCAGCTGCAACCCGGCATGTACGTGATCGCCATCATCAGCCAGACCGGCGGCATGGAGATTGCCCAGATGGGGCTGGTGACCACCCGCCAGCAGATCAACGATCTGGTCAAGCGCGGCGTACTCACGGTGCGGGTCGATCTTGCCCGCAGCAAGCTACCCGGCATCGAGCAGGTCATCTCCCCCGACCCGGCCATCTCCCCGGCCAGCACCCAGCGTCCCTCCGGCAGTGGCAACGGCGAGGGGCGCGAGCTGAAGATCCGCCGGCTTTATCAGGAGGCCCGCGAGCTGCAGGGCAAGTTCATCCGCCACCTCAAGGCGGGGGAGCCCATCGACATCACGCCGCTGGCGGCGGTCGCCGAGGAGATGGTGGACACCATGTTCACCCACGGTGACGCCATGCTCTGCCTGGCCCGCATTCGCGCCAAGGATGCCTACCTGATGGAGCATTCGATGAACGTCGCCATCCTGCTGGCGAACTTCGGCCGATATCTGGACCTGGACCGCAGCGTGCTCAAGGAGCTGACCCTGGGCGGCCTGCTGCACGACGTGGGCAAGATCATGACCCCGGACGAGGTGCTCAACAAGCCGGGCAAGCTCACCGACGAGGAGTTCGCCGTCATGCGCCAGCACGTGGTGCACAGCTACGAGATCCTGAGCAACACCCCCGGCATCACCGCCACCATGCTAGAGGTGGCCGCCAACCATCACGAACGGCTCGACGGCACCGGTTACCCGCAGCGGCTCAAAGGCGAGCAGCTCTCGCTCTATACCCGCATGAGCGGCATCGTCGATGTCTATGACGCCGTCACCGCGGATCGGGTCTACAAGCAGGGCATGCAGCCAACCCAGGCCTTTCGCATTCTGCTCAAGGGGATCAACCACCACTTCGACGCCGAACTGGTTACCAAATTCATCAAGTGCATGGGGGTCTATCCGGTGGGGACGCTGGTGCAGCTCTCCAACCAGCGGCTGGCCATCGTCATGCAGCGCAATCCCCATGAGCCGCTCAAACCGGTGGTGAAGGTGATCTATCACGGGACCCAGCGCCACTACCTCGAGGTGCAGTGGCTGGATCTGGCCAAGAACGGGGTGCAGGAAACCATCGAGAGCACGGTCGATCCCAAAGAGTTCGGCATCAACCTCGCCAACTTCGTCTAGTCGGCATCCCCTTCCCGCAACCGCGAGGCGCAGTGCTGGATGAGGAACTCCTCATCCAGCGGTGACAGATCAAAGCGGATGCAGGCCTCTTCGATGGCCCGGATGTCGTGTTGATGGTGCTCGCTGAGCCAGCGCACGGCGCGGCGCAGATCTTCACCATGGGGCAGCAGGGTATGGTCGCTCATGGGGCACCTCCGATCAGCCATCGATACCGGCCCGTCACAGCGGGCCCTCTCTTCTAGCTTAGCCCGCCTGCCGCCCCTTCATCCTGCCTTCAAGCAGCCTCAGGCAAACGCCCGCTGCCAATCCTCGTCAAACTTCGCCAGCGCCGCATCCACCGCCGGCACCCGCAGCAGCTGTTCGGCCACGTCGAGCGGCAATGTGATGGACTGGCAACCCGCCAGCAGGCAATCGAGTGCCTGGCGCGGAGTGCGGAACGATGCCGCCAGCACCTTGCTGTGCGGCGCGTGCAGCGCCAGCAGCTGTTGCAGCTCCTGTACGGTGGCGATGCCATCGCCCCCCTGGGCATCCAGCCGGTTGACGTAGGGCGCCACGTATTCGGCCCCCGCCACCGCCGCCAGCCAGCCCTGCAGCGGGGTATAGACCGCCGTGCCCAGGGTCGGCACCCCGTTGGCCGTCAGGGTCTTGATGGCCGCCAGCCCCTCTTCACATACCGGGATCTTGATCACCAGGTCCCGGTCCAGCTCACGCAGGGCAAATGCCTCGCGCACCATCTCGGTCTCGGTTTTGGCCATCACCTGGGCAAACAGCCGCGCCTTGGGACCCAGCACCTCCCGCAGGGCGGGCAGCAACTCGGTCAGCGGCATACCGCCTGCCGCGGTAATGGACGGGTTGGTGGTGACGCCGGCCAGCGGCAGGATCCGTGACCAGCGGCGCACCGCAGCCACATCGGCAGTATCGAGATAAAGCTCCATCTCTGACTCCTTAATGGGATGTTCAATCTGTCGCCATTCTAGCGAGATAACATCCGCACATTGTTTGATCAAAATCAAATCAACTTTCGAACGAAAGAAAATAGAATGCAAAAACAAAAGGAGGCGGTATGATTTTCGACCTGCAACGCTATTCAACCCACGATGGCCCCGGCATTCGCACCCTGGTGTTTCTCAAGGGGTGCTCGCTGGCCTGTCGCTGGTGTCAAAACCCGGAAAGCCGCTCTCCCAAGCCGGACATACTACTCGACCGGCGCCAATGCATCGAGGGATGCCGGCTCTGCAGCGATGCCTGTCCGGCAATCTTGCGTGACAGCCAGGGTGTCCAGCTCGCCCGCTCAGCCCTCGGCAATCAGGATGTGGAACGGCTGCGCGGCCTCTGCCCCAGCGAAGCGCTGCAGGTGTGCGGCCGGGAGGAGAGCCTGGACACCCTGATGGCCACCATCCTGCGGGATCGCCCCTTCTTCGAGCGCAGCGGCGGCGGGGTGACCCTCTCCGGCGGCGAGCCCTTCATGCAGCCCGAGTTTGCCGCCAACCTGCTGGCCCGCTGCAAGGCCGAGGGGCTGCATACCGCGGTGGAAAGTTGTCTGCACGTGCCCTGGCACCAGATTGAACCGAGCCTCCCCTATCTCGACCTGCTGCTGGCGGATCTCAAGCATGTGGATGAGGAGCGCTTCTTCCACTGGACCCGTGGCAAGGTCGCCCTGCCCCTGGCCAATCTCAAGCGTCTAGCCAAGCGCGGCGTGTCCATGCAGATCCGGGTGCCGCTCATCCCCGGCTTCAATGCCGACCGCGCCTCCATCGAGGCCATCACCCGGGCCGCCGCCAACCTCGGCACAGTACAGGAGATCCACTTTCTCCCCTACCACACCCTGGGCGCGGGCAAGTACGCCCTGCTCGACCAACCCTATCAAGCACCACCGCAACCGCTCGATGACCCGGCACTGCTCGCCTTTGCCCATGAGTGCGCCCGTGCGCAGGGGCTGACCCCGCTCACCCGGGGCTAGCAACACCCCATGACATCAGCCACTTACCGTCAACTCACCGTCCTATGACCAGAGGATAAGACCATGACCCAGCTCGACCTCACCACCCTGCCCCCGCGGATCCGTGCCCACAAGGAGAGCCTGATCCACATCGTCCAGCCGCCGGTCTGCACCGAGCGGGCCCGCCACTACACGCAAGCCTATCAGGCCCACCTTGCCCGGCCGCTGCCGGTACGCCGCGCCCTGGCGCTGGCCCACCACCTCAAGGAGCGCACCATCTGGATCAAGCACGACGAGCTCATCGTCGGCAACCAGGCGAGTCAGGTGCGGGCGGCGCCGCTCTTTCCCGAATACACGGTGGGCTGGATCGAAAAGGAGATCGACGAGCTGGCCGACCGCCCCGGCGCCGGTTTTGCGGTGAGCATGAGAGACAAGCAGATCATCCACACCCTCACCCCCTTCTGGCGCGGCCAGACGGTGCAGGATCGCTGCTACGGCCTCTTTACCGATGAACAGAAGGGACTGCTTGAGAGCGGCATCATCAAGGCCGAGGGCAACATGACCTCGGGGGATGCCCACCTCGCGGTCAACTACGAGCAGCTACTTGCTCTCGGTCTCGACGGCCTCAAGGTCAAGGTGGCCGAGCGGCGCGGCCGGCTCGATCTGGCGGACTGGGCCGATCTGCAGCGCGAGCAGTTCCTGCAGGCCGTCGCCATCACCTTCGATGCCGTCAGCCAGCACATCGAGCGTTACGCCGCGCTGGCCCGCGAGCTGGCGCTGCAGGAGCCGCGCCCAGAGCGCCGCTGTGAGCTTGAGACCATCGCCCTCAACTGCGCCCACATCGCCCACCGGCCTCCCGAGACCTTCTGGCAGGCGCTGCAGCTTTGCTACTTTATCCAGCTCATCCTGCAGATCGAGTCCAATGGCCACTCTGTGTCGTTTGGCCGGATGGACCAGTACCTCTACCCCTGGTATCGCCGCGAAGTAGAGCTGTCGGAATCCCTGCCGCGCACACGCGCCATCGAGCTGCTGCAAGGGTGCTGGCTCAAGTTGCTGGAGGTGAACAAGATCCGCTCAGGCACCCACTCCAAGGCCTCCGCCGGCAGCCCGCTCTACCAGAACGTCACCATCGGTGGCCAGAACTGGTGCAATGGCAAGGCCCATGATGCGGTCAACGGCCTCTCCTACGCGATTCTGGAGTCCTGCGGCCAGCTGCGCTCGACCCAGCCCAATCTCTCGGTGCGCTACCACGCCGGCATGAGCGAGGATTTCCTCGACGCCTGCATCCAGGTGATCCGCTGCGGCTTCGGCATGCCCGCCTTCAACAACGACGAGGTGGTGATCCCCGAGTTCATCAAGCTCGGGGTGAGCGAGGAGGATGCTCACCACTACGCCGCCATCGGCTGCATCGAGACCGCTGTGCCCGGCAAATGGGGCTATCGCTGCACCGGTATGAGCTTCATCAACTTCGCCCGTATCCTGCTGGCGGCGCTCGATGGCGGCCGTGACGCCACCACCGGCAAGGTCTTCCTGCCCCAGCCCCAGTCACTGCGACAAGGCACGTTCGGCCACTTCGACGAGGTGATGGCCCGCTGGGACGAGCAGGTACGCTACTTCACCCGAAAGTCCATCGAGATCGATTGCGTGGTCGACAGCGTGCTGGAGGCCCAGGCCCACGACATCCTCTGCAGCGCCCTGGTGGATGACTGCATCGAGCGCGGCAAGACCATCAAGCAGGGGGGTGCCGTCTATGACTGGGTCTCCGGCCTGCAGGTGGGGATCGCCAACCTGGGCAACAGCATGGCGGCGCTGAAGAAACTGGTGTTCGAACAGGGAGTGGTGGATCAGCGCGAGCTGGCCGAAGCGCTCGAGCAGGATTTTGCCGGTGTCAAAGGCGAGCAACTGCGCATGCGCCTCACCAATGCCGCCCCCAAATATGGCAACGATCTGGACGAGGTAGACATGCTGCTGGTACAGGCCTACCAGAGCTACATCGACGAACTCAAGGGGCTACACAACACCCGCTTCGGGCGCGGCCCCATCGGCGGCACCTACTATGCGGGCACCTCCTCCATTTCGGCCAACGTGCCCTTTGGGGCGGCCACCATGGCCACCCCGGATGGCCGCCACGCCCGCACCCCGCTGGCGGAAGGGGCCAGCCCAGCGTCAGGGTCGGATCGCCTGGGCCCCACGGCGGTGTTCAACTCGCTCGGCAAGCTGCCCACGGCGGCCATTCTCGGCGGCGTGCTGCTCAACCAGAAGCTGAGCCCGGCAAGCCTTGAAAACGAGCGGGACAAGGCCAAGCTGATGAGCCTGCTGCGCACCTTCTTCGAGGTGCACAAGGGGTGGCACGTGCAATACAACATCGTCTCGCGGGAAACCCTGCTGGCCGCCAAGGCCCATCCCGACCAGTATCGGGATCTGGTGGTGCGGGTGGCGGGCTATTCTGCCTTCTTCACCGCCTTATCCCCCGATGCGCAAGATGATATCATCGCCCGCACCGAGCACAGTCTCTGACGGGCCCCACCAGGGGCAGCTGTGCCCCTTTATGACCGGCAAGCCACCCGCGCGGTGGCTTGCCGCTATCCACTGCCAGCCAGCGAGGCCCCATGAATCCACGCCACCAACTGATCCTCACCCTGGTCCATCAGGCCCGCAAGATGAGCGTGAGCGAGCTCTCCCAACGTACCGGGGTCTCGGAAGTGACGGTGCGCAACGACCTGACTGCCCTTGAAAAACAGGGACTGCTCAAGCGGGTGCACGGCTCGGCCATGGCGCTGGAGAGCGACGATCCCGATGCCAGGATGAACATCAACTACCTGCTCAAGGAGCGCCTCGCCGAGCGGGCCGCCCAGCTGGTGGAGGATGGCGAGACGGTCTTTATCGAAGGGGGCAGCGCCAACGCCCTGCTGGCCCGCCATCTGGCCCTGCACAAGCGGGTCACCATCATCACCATCAGCAGCTACATTGCCCACCTGCTGCGCGACACCCAGGCCCAGGTAGTGCTGCTCGGCGGCCTGTTCCAGCATCAGAGCGAGAGCGTGGTGGGCCCGCTGACCCGCCTGTGCATCGAGCAGGTGCACTTCTCCAAGGCCTTCATCGGGGTAGACGGTTTTCATCCCGAGATGGGCTTCACCGGCCGCGACATGATGCGGGCCGACGTGGTCAACAGCGTGCTGGCCAAGGGGGTGACCAATGTGGTCATCACCGACAGCAGCAAATTCGGCGCCATCCACCCGAGCCCGCTCGGCACGCCAGGCCAGATCGGCGTGCTGGTCACCGACGACGCCCTGCCAGCCCCCATGCGGGCCACCCTGGCCGCACGCGGCATCACAGTACACTGCGTCGCCGCCTGAATCGCACTTTACCCCCCGTTGCCCGGTTGCTCCCCCGCCTGGCGGCTTGACGGCGCCCACCGAGGCTGGGGTATGCTCGTCCTCTTTTGGCCTCTCCTGCCAGAGGCCACACACCGAAGGACGCCGCATGCACACCAAGGACAAGTTTCTGGCCGCTCTGGTCATCCTCTGCTGGGGGCTCAACTTCGTCGCCATCAAGTGGGGGCTGGAGGGCATTCCCCCGCTGCTGCTGGGGGCGCTGCGCTTCGTCGGGGTGGTCTTTCCCGCCATCTTGCTGGTCCCCAGACCCGCCATGCCGTGGCGCTGGCTGCTGGCCTATGGCGGAGCCATCAGTCTGGGGCAGTTCTCCTTTCTGTTTTGCGCTATGAAGTTCGGCATGCCGGCAGGCATGGCCTCGCTGGTGCTGCAATCCCAGGTGGTGTTCACCCTGCTGTTCGCCATGATCTGGCTGGGTGAGCGCTGGCAATCCCACCACTGGGTGGCCCTGCCGCTGGCGGGGGCCGGTCTCTATCTCATCGCCACCCATGGCGAAGGCAATCTCACTCTGCTCGGCTTCGTGCTGACCCTCTGCGCAGCCGCCTGCTGGGGGCTTGGCAACGTCATCAACCGCCAGATCGGGCTGCGCTACCAGACCACGCTGCCGAGCCTTATCGCCTGGGGCGGACTGGTGCCCATCCTTCCCTTCCTCGCGCTCTCCTGGTTGTTCGAGGGGCCCGAGCTGATGGCCAGCAGCCTGCTCAACATCAGCTGGCAGGGGTTCCTGTGCGTGCTCTATCTCTCCTTTGTCGCCACCTGGCTCGGCTACGGCCTGTGGGGACGGCTGCTGATGCACTACCCAGTGGCGCAGGTGGCCCCTCTCTCCCTGCTGGTGCCCTGCGTCGGCATGGTGGCCGCGGCCCTGCTGCTGGACGAGCACCCCACTCCCTTGCAGTGGCTGGGCTCGGCCCTTGTGCTGCTGGGATTCGTGGTGCATCTGCTGGGCGGCCGGCTGCGCTGGTTCAAGCCGCAGGCCGTCTGATCCTTATTTGCCTGCCGCCATTGACCAGGGCGGGGAAACTTTCCATGATGAGCCAGCCCCCATCGGGGCTGGAGCCACCAGCGAGTGGCCTGCAGGACGCAGCCATCAGGAGAGCAAGGACATGCCATCGACCTTCACCGCCAACCCCCGCATCATCATCCCGCGCCTTCTGCGCACCAGCGCCATTGCCCTGACCCTCTGTCTGAGCCACTACGGCTGGAGCGCCACCCTGCCAGCCGATCTGACGTGGGAGAGCAACAACGCGGATCCCGCTTTCGCGGATCCGGCCGCCAAGCGGGGCGGTACCTTTCGCGGTTTCATGACCAGTTTTCCGCTGACCCTGCGGGTATACGGCCCGGACTCCAACGGCGGCTTCGCCGGCTATATGCGGGAGACCAACCTGCCGCTCTTGAGCACCCATCCCGTCACCGGCAAGCCCATGCCGATGCTGGCCAACGAATGGGCCTTCGGGCCTGACCACAAGACCCTCTATCTGCGCATCAATCCCAAGGCGCGTTGGTCGGATGGCCAACCGGTCACCGCCGATGACTGGCTGTTCACCCTCAAGCTGCTGCGCAGCAAGGAGATCAACGATCCCTGGTACAACAACTACTACAGCACCCAGATAAGCGAGGTGACCAAGTTTGATGACCACACCCTGGCCATCTCCAGCGGCAGTGCCAAGAGTCGCCAGGATCTGCTGGAATCACTGCCCTTCAGCCCAGCCCCCAGCCACGCCATCAAGATCACCGCCGACTGGGTCAAGGCGTACAACTGGAAGCTGCTGCCGGTGACCGGCCCCTATCAGCTTGGCGAGGTGAAAAAGGGCAAGTCGGTCACCTTCGAGCGGGTCAAGGATTGGTGGGGCAATGACGAGCGCTACTTCCAGCACCGCTTCAACCCGGATCGGATCGAGCTCAAGGTACTCAGGGATCAGAACATCGCCTGGCAGCACTTCCTGCGCGGCGAACTCGATACCTTCCCGCTGGTGATGCCCAACTGGTGGCACGACAAGAGCAAAACGCCGGAGTTCGCCAAGGGCTATATCGAGCGACTCTGGTTCTACAACCAGACGCCCCAGCCCCCAACGGGGCTCTATCTCAACACCGCCGATCCGCTGCTGCGCAATCTCGATGTGCGGCTTGGCATCCAGCACGCCCTCAATCTCGACAAGATGCTCACCACCCTGCTGCGGGGGGATTACCAGCGTCTCAACAGCTACGGCTCCGGCCAGGGGGAGTTCACCAACACGGATCTCAAGGCCCGTCCGTTTGATCCCGAACTGGCGCGCCACTACTTCGCCAAGGCCGGTTTCACCAAACCCGGTCCCGACGGTACCCTGCAAAACAGCCAGGGCCAGCCGCTGACCCTGGCCATCACCTACACCACGGCGGAGCACGCCCAGCGCCTCACGCTGCTGCGCGAAGAGGCCAAGAAGGCGGGGCTCAACCTCGAGCTCAACCTGATGGATGCCTCGGCCGGCTTCAAGTCGATGCTGGAGAAAAAACACCAGAGCGCCTGGATGGCCTGGTCAGGCAGCCGTTATCCCGCCTATTGGGAGTTCTTCCACAAGATCAACGCCAACAAGCCGCAGACCAACAACATCATGAACATCGATGATGACGCCATCACGGCCCTGGTGGAGCAGTACGACAAGGAGTTCGACTTCGCCAAAAAAGCGGCGCTGTCGCGCCAGATCCAGCAGCGGCTCTATGAACTGGCCAGCTTCGTACCGGCCTACCAGGTGCCCTACACCCGAGAGGGGGCCTGGCGCTGGATAAAACTGCCCAAGCTGCCGGCGACGCCCAAGAGCGAGGTGCTCTACTGGCCGCTGGATGGCAGCAACAGCGGCTACAGCTATGGCGGCCTGTTCTGGATTGATGAAGAGGCCAAGACGCAGACCCAGGCCGCCATCAAGGCGGACCAGGCCTTCCCGGCCGTCACCCGGGTTGATACCACCTATCAGCAGAAATAGGAGGCCTGCGCAGCCTGCCCCTTTGCCAAGGTTTGCCTAGGCCACCAACAAAAAGACCCCGCACATTGGCGGGGTCTTTTTTGCAACCGGGGTTGCCAGCCGGAAGCAGAAGCGATTAACCGCGCTTGGCCTGCTTCTGGGCGATGGCGTCGGCCACGTCGGCCGGCTCCAGCACGATACCTTCCTGATCCGGGGTCGGGAACACGGCAACGCACAGTTCATCCTGCTCCATGCCGTCGATCCAGCGCTCCAGCCACACCTTGAGGGTGATGGACTGCGGCTTGCAGTCAGCCCACTCCCCTTCGGCCCACGCCTTGGCGTATTCTGGGTGCGGCCATACCGGGATGCAGTCTTCATCGTCGGTGGTCAGCATCATGACGCCGTGCTCGTCGGTCAGAACGAACAGCTCTTCGTGCTCGACCAGCTTGCTGATGAAGTGATCAAAGCGGTAGTCCGCGTTCAGTTGCAGCGCTGCATTGCGCTCGGTGTCGCTCAGTTCATAGCTCATCGGTCAAGTCTCTTGTGCAATAAAGGGCGCCATGTTCACATCTTGCCGGCGCCTTGTCCAGTATGAGAGATCGGTCACCGATTTTTCGCGATCTCATCCCAGCTCGGGGGTCACCAGGGTGATCTCCGCCATCTCGCTGAAACGCTGGCGCAGCCAGTAGGCGGACTCCACCTCGACGAAGCAGAGCTGCTCTCGTCCGGCCAGGGCAGCGGCCATGATCTGCTCGAAACGGGCCTGTTGCTGTGCTTGCCAGGCGGCGGCCAGCTTGCCGCCATGGGCCTCATCCACCACCTCGCGGCGCAACTCGAACAGATTATCGGTGATCGGGTTGTTGATCTTGGCCGGGCTGTGCCAGTACATCAGCAGATTGTCCATCATCTCGCTGTCGTAATTAGCCAGCGCATCCAACTCGGGTGTCGTCCCCTCTTCACCGGTAGCAAAATCACACCAAGCCGCCGTCAGCGGAGCCAAGGTCTGGGCGGCTGCCCCCTTGCCATGCTGACGCAGGGCGGCGACATCCGCTCCCTTGCAGGCTGGCAACCAGACATCGCCCTGATGCTGCTCGAGTAGGGGCAACAACAGGGAGGCGGGATAGACGGGGAAACGCGTCCCCAGTGTGTGCAGCAGTGATACCAGTGTGATCTTGACCATGGAATACGCCTTGAACCGGAGGCCGATACGCAGCGTTCGGCCAGAAAGACAAAGGAGGCTCCTATCCTATCATGTTTGGCATGGCAGGGGCGGACTCAACTACGCCTCCTGCAAGCACTGGCAGGACGACCAAAAAAGCAGCGTTTGAGCACGTATGGAAAGGAGAAAGCCCAATAGTTTGAGCCAGCGCCCACTAAAGTGGATCCGGGAATGCTAGTTTGCATACATCTTTAGCGTAAGGAGTGCATTCATGATCGGGATCGACCAGGTTTCTAACGAGTTTGTAAACGATTTGAAAATACTGGCATGTTTTGATCCGGCCAACATGAGCCTGGGGATCAAGTTGCGCAGCGACATGTCCGACGAACTCTGCCAGGCGGCGTCACGCCTGCATCAACAGGGGCTCATCAGCGCGGAAGATGGTGGCTATCTGACACCATTCGGCATGACCATGGTCGAGCACCTGCAGCACCTGCTGGTCGCACTCAAACCGCTTTGATCGCTTTGGGAGCCCACAGCGAAAAGTTGAGCAGCTCCCAGCGTTTCCCCTGACGCAGCAGACAGACAAACAGCAAAGGACCTTCGGGTCCTTTTACTTTGCCATCGACCATCCACTCCCCCACCCGTTTTGGCAATGGTTGAGCCTTGATCTCGTCGGGCAAGGAGCCGCCGCCCACGCGCACCTCGACAAACTGCTGGCATACGGCTTTTGCCTCGGCCTCGACAGTATCCTGTCTCTGCACATCGGCAGAAGTGATCAGAGTGGCGGCGAGCAGAAGAGATGGCAGCATAGAGGAGGCAACGAGAGAGTAGGAAGTAGCATCATTCACTCTCTGCAGATGAGAGTGACACGTCCATAAACAAAAAGCCGTGGAACCAGAGGCACCACGGCTTTCTTAAATTCTGTAAGAATTACAGAGCAGTTACGTTCTCAGCCTGCGGGCCTTTCTGACCTTGGGTCACAGAGAACTGTACGCGCTGACCTTCAGCCAGGGTACGGAAACCGTTACCGCTGATAGCGCTGAAGTGAACGAAAACGTCCGGGCCGTTTTCTTGCTGGATGAAGCCAAAACCTTTGGTTTCGTTGAAAAACTTAACGGTACCGGTGATCATGTTAGACATATCTTTAAACCTGTATTCAAAATAATTACTTATGCTTTTCAGCGGATAAAGCTCAAAAAACGGGATTAACTTATGAACAACAGGAAAAGATGTAAAACATCATATTCATTGACATAACTATCGCCCTTTCAAGCTGGTTTAGATTATACGTGGCTTTGGGGATTACGCAAACAATTTGTGCCCTGCCACGGCAGGGCACACATGTCACAATGCGGGGGCTTCCAGCGCCTGTACCAGGGCTTTGAGGAAGCGTGCCGCCTCACCGCCGGTGCAGGCTCTGTGGTCGAATGTCATCGACAACGGCAGTGCTCTGACCGGGCGTGCCTCCCCATGAATAAACACGACTTTCTCGAACAATTTGCCCGCCCCTATGATGGCCACTTGAGGTGGCGTCACGATCGGGCTGGCATAGCGCCCCGCGATGGCGCCGAAGTTGGTGAGGGTGATGGTCGCCCCCTGCAACATCTCGCGCGGCACCGCGCGCGCCTTCACGTCGGCAATCATGCGATCCAGCCCTTGGCGCAGGTCGGCCCCTTCCCGCTCAGCCACGTTTTCCATTACCGGCACGTAGAGCCCGTGCTTGGAATCCACCGCAATGGCCACGTTGACCTCTCTGAACAACCGTCTTGACAGGGTGTCGCCATCAAACCAGGCGTTCATGGAGGGTTCGGCCCGACAAGCCACACCGATGGCCTTGATGAGGCGCACCGTGACGTCTTCGTCGGGGCGCCAATGACGCAAGTCCACCTCGTCGGTGATGCTGACCGGCACTACCGTTTTGTGGGACAGCTCCATCGCCTTGGCCATGGCCCGGCGAGATCCCTTGAGGAACTCGTTGCCACTGCTCTGCTGGGCCTCGAATGCCTGCTGCACATCTTGTTCGGTCACCATGCCGGCACTGCCGCTACCCTTGAGCCGCTCGATATCCAGCCCCAGTTTCTGGGCCAGCAGGCGTACAGCCGGCATGGCCTGCACCAAGGCACCGCCGGGAGCGATGGCCCCCACCACGAAGTGATCCTCGATGTGCTGCTGATGGGCATTGACCTTGCCCACAACGGTGCCGTCATCCTCACCGCCTTCAAACTCCACCAGCGGCGCGCCGATGTGAAGGATGTCCCCCTCGGCACCACACAACCTGGCGATGACCCCCGCCACTGGCGAAGGTACATCCACCAGCGCCTTGGCCGTCTCTACCGACAACAATACCTGGTCGACGCTCACGGTATCGCCGGCGCTGACCTTCCATTCGACGATCTCGGCTTCGGCCAAGCCTTCACCCAGATCCGGTAATTTGAAAAATTTCATAGCCACTGGTTCTCCATCAGCTGATGAGCCGCATCGGCAATGTCCTGCTCGGTGATGAGGTAATACTCTTCGTTGCGGTAATAGGGGACGGCGGCGTCCACCCCGGTGAGCCGTCTGGGCGGTGCCTTGAGGGAGGTCAGCGCCTCCTCGGTAACCCGCGCCACGATCTCGGCGCCGACCCCGAAGCTGCCGCACGCCTCGTGCACTACCAGCAGGCGGCCGGTCTTGCGAACCGACGCCAGAATGCTCTCCATGTCCAGCGGCTTGATGGTGGCGAGATCCAGCACTTCGCATTGAATGTCCTGCTCCGCCAACAGGTTCGCTGCCCGCATCACCTCCTGGATGCAGGCTCCCCAGGCGACGACCGTGATGTCGCGGCCGGGACGCAGGGTAAAGCAGACATCCAGCGGCAACCCGATGCCGTCATCCACCACGTCGGATTTCATCGAGCGATAGATGCGGTCTGGCTCGAAGAACATCACGGGATCCGGGTCACGAATGGCCGACAACAGCAGACCATAGGCCCGTTTCGGGCTGGAGGGGATCACCACCCGCAGCCCGGGAATGTGGGCGAACAGGGCTTCCACGCTCTCGCTGTGGTGTTCGGGGGAGTGAATGCCGGCGCCGTAGGGGGAGCGGTAAACAATCGGACAGGTGATGCGGCCCCGGGTGCGATTGCGCATCCGCGCTGCCTGGCAGATGATCTGCTCCATGCCCGGGAAGATGAAGCCCTGAAACTGGAACTCGGCCACGGGCTTGAGCCCCTGGGTGGCCATCCCGACCGCCACCCCGGCGATCAGCCCCTCGGCCAGCGGGGTATCGATCACCCGCTTGAAGCCGAACTTGTCGCGCAGGCCCACGGTGGCGCGAAACACCCCGCCGTTGACCCCCACATCCTCGCCGAGCACCACCACGTCCGGGTCCCGCTCCATCTCGTGATGCAACGCCAGATTGACGGCCTCGAGCAACGTCATATCACTCATGCTTCCTCCCCGCTGTGCTGCTGCATGCCCTTGGCGATGATACGCTGGCGCTGCGTGCGGTAATCCTTCGGCAACTCGGCAAACTGGTAGTCGAGCAGGGTTTCCGGCGCCTGCGCCGCCGTGTTTTCATACACGGCTACGGCGCGCTCGACCTCGCGGGCCGCCTCGGCCAGCAATGCCTGCTCCTGCTGCTCGTCCCACCAGCCCTGTGCAAACATGAACTGGCGCAGCCGCTTGACCGGCTCCTTGGCCCAGGCGGCTTCCACCTCGGCCGCTTCCCGATAACGGGTCGCATCGTCGGCCGTGGTGTGATCCCCCAGCCGATAGCTGACCGCCTCGATCAGGGTCGGTCCCTTGCCGCTGCGGGCGCGCTCGACGGCGCTGCGGGTAGCCTCATAGACGGCGACCACGTCGTTGCCGTCCACCTGAATGCTGCGCACGCCAGCCCCTACCCCTTTCTGGGCCAGGGTGGGAGCGCTCGACTGTAGCTTGCGCGGCACCGAGATGGCCCACTGGTTGTTGTTGATGATCATCACCATGGGCAGGTGCCAGACACCGGCACAGTTGAGCCCCTCCAGGAAGTCGCCCTTGGAGGTGCCGCCATCGCCGATGGTCACCACGGCGACCCTGGGCTGATTGCGCAGTTTGAAGGCCGCGGCGATGCCGGCGGCATGGGTGATCTGGGTGGCGATGGGCACGCAGATGGGCAGGTCCTCGGAGAGTTCGCCATCCGCCTTGTAAAAGACGCTGCCACGCTCGTCTCCGCCCCAGTACTGCAGGTTTTTCTCCATGGGCACGCCCCGAACATAGAGGGTGGGCATGTCCCGGTAGTAGGGCACATAGACATCCTGCGGCTGCATGGCGAGCCCGACTCCAATCCCGACCGCCTCGGCGCCCAGGTGGGAGGGAAACGTACCAAGCTTGCCGGTTCGCTGCAGCGCGATCGCTTTCTTGTCATAGCTGCGCACCATCACCATGTTGCGGTAGAAGGTGTGCAGTATCGCCTTGTCCAGCCAGGTCGGTAGTGTGGCGACCGGGCGCCCTTCCTCATCGAGGTAACGAAGGAAAGGGATGTCGACATGGGTCATAACTGGCTCCTTGCCGTTGTCAACGTCACCACCATGAGGTGACCCTTTGAATGTAAATAGATTGTTAACCAAAGGGCAATGGGATTTAGCCAGGTAAGACCAGTAGAAACTTCTTTAATTTCAGAAAGAAGCTGGATTTTTCGGCTGAGAGAAAACGAAACAGGGAGCCGCATCGGGCTCCCTGTCAGGATGGGGGCGGGATCGCTCAAGGCTCCCGAAAAGGGCTGCACGCCCGGCAATGCCGGTGGCAACCTGCCATTGCCATCAAAAGTGGCGCCGGGTTACTCCCACAGCCGGGTCGGCACCACCAGCAACACGGTACGCTGGCCGATCGCCACGTTGGCGTTGGGGAACACCACCGCCTCCCGCGGTTTCTCTACCGTGTAGCGCAGCTCGCCATCCTCGGCCAGCACGAAACCCTGGGGAAATTCGGTGAAATTGTCCACATCGCTGGCAAACAGGAAACGAAACTGCTCCGAGCGCTTGTTGATCACCCGATCGATGGCAAAGATGGTGAAGTCATCCGCCCGCCAGGGCTCCAGCACCACCTCGTCCCGGGTCACCAGATCCTGCAGCGCCTGCCGGGTTTCGATGAAACGGGTCATGTCGTTCTCGCCAAACGGGCGCACCTTGCCCAGCTCCACCGTAAAGGCGTGAGCACCGTGGCGGTGGGAGCTGTAATAGCTGAAGGTGGTGGTGGGGCCGCTGGAGAGCAGAATGGTGCGCACGCCGCAGGCGCCGAGAAACTGCACCTGCTCCTTGCAATGGGGCCGCTCGTGGGGGAAGGGATAGACGGCAAACTTCTCGTGACGCGAGCCGCGAATGGCAGTGTGCAGGTCGTAGTGGTAGCGCGGTCTGGCCGGATCGGCAAAGAAGCGGCTCACATACTGCTCGAGGCGCATGGCACGGATCCGCTCCTGGTTGCACAGCCCCTCCCCCTTGCTGTGGGCACCGGAGAAGAGCCGGTTCATGTTCTCCTCCACTTCGCGCACGCCCAGGTTCATGGCCGCCGGGTTACCGAACAGGAACAGCACCCGGTGACGGGCCCTGAGCTCGCCACTGAGCAGGCGGCTCAGCAACTGGTTGCAGATCTCGATGGGGGCCGTCTCGTTGCCGTGGATGCCGCAGGAGAGCACGATATCCTTGCGCCCACCGGGCAGGTCGCCGGCGCCGCAGGCAGGCTCAAGGCAGAGCACCCCCGTATCCCACACACTCGCGCGAGCACCATCCGGCAGATCAAATGAGAACGGCTCAAGCTGCCACTCGTGGCGGCGAGTCAGGGCCAAAAAGTCATGCTGGGGAATCATCCATCTCACCCTTTTGTCAGGAACGCTTGGGCGGATTATACGCAAGGCCCTCGGGCTTAAAATCAATTTTTAAACAAATTCAAACAGTAATGTTACAAGTGTGGGCGATGGGAACATCACGGAGGTACAAAAGGGTCGGCAACAGGCCGTGAGAGAGGGAAACGGGTATAACGAAGAGAACGGGCCCAGGCAAACGGGGCTGCATGTCACGCCATGGCGGCGCTGGCTGGCAACAGTGAGTCAGCAGTAAAACGAGGCATCCTTGCCCGGCAGATCAACCACGCCAGAACGGCTTGGTGGTCTCTTGATAACGATCGGCTTCGTTCAGACCGATGTCCTTGAGCAGGTACGCGGGCAGCTCAGAGAGCTGGCGACGGCTGCGGCTGCGTTCCAGCCAGGTCAGTACGGTCATTTTGACGCGAGCAGCCAGATTCAGTTGGCTGGAATGCTGGTAACCGGCTTCGGTATAAGTCATGTTGGCCATGATGTGGCTCCTCTTTACGATATCTGCGCGGGGTGCGAATTTGTTGCGCAAAGCTTAGTCAGGGGGGGTAGCCGACTCAATTGACGAATTTTGATAGCAGACATTATTAAAACTAATGGTTAATGTCGTCACAGACATAAAAATAACGCATTGATTAATAACAACTTAATCATGTTTTCGTCTGTGCGGGATAGCCTGCAGCATATTCTCCTGCATGGATCCCTTCTAACTATGCAGTTTCCTCTACTGGCTATGCATTCACTGTGGGCACAAGCAAGACGGGCAACCTGACTTTTACATTCAGTTGTTAATCAAGAGATCTTTTATTGATCCCTTATTAACAGTCAGATACAAAGCCGTCACCTTCGAATGGCTCCGATCTTTTGTCCCTCTCCAACCCCCTGGAACGCAGGCACTTGGCACCCATGCCGCAGGCTGATATGGTTATTTATACAGTACTTTCACTGCCCTACGATCAGCCCGTTCACCAGGGCTGACAGAGGCAAACACAGGACATGCCGATGGAGACATTTACCCCCACAGCTGCCTTGCGCCAGCAGATGGAGCGGCTTGAACAGGCGCTGGACAACCTGGCCGCGCAGCTGGAACAGCTTGAGTTGCTGGAGGCCCACGTCTATCCCCTGCCCGCCGTACCACAAGGACAGGAGCATGAGCCCATCGAGCAGATCGAGGTGGGTTATCTGGGTGAGGAGGCCGCACTGGCCGCTACCCTCAGTGCCTATCGGGATCACAGCGCCCGCCCCGGCTGCTCCACCAAGGCCACCCGCCGCCTGCCGGGCTGGCTGCGCTTTCCTGCCGCCTGTGCCCCCCTGCTGCGACCGCTGATCGATGAGGTCAACGGGTGCAAGCTCGCCTTCAAGGCACTGGTGCAGCAGGCGGGCGGGCGGGATGAGAAGTTCGAGCTGGTACACAGGGCGCTACCCGGGGTCATCACCCTGCAGGTCTATCGCAAGCTGACTTGGCTTCAGGGAGAACTGCACTCGCTCGGCTTTACCTGGGCTGACAAGCAGAGCATCAGCCGGCTCAGCCGGGAGCAGGTGCTGGAGATGCTGGAGCGCAGCCGCCGTTATATTCCGGCGCTGTCGAACAACGAGGAGTGGAGCAAGATGGTGGATCAGGAGGTGTACGACATCCGCCGCCTGCCTGCGGACGCAGAGCTCAGGATCCGCCGGCCGGTCAAGACCCACCCGATGATCAACCTGCTCTGGCAGGACCGGGAGCCTCGCAAGCAGCAGCTCAAGGCGAGCCTGCCCCTGCTGCTCTGCTCGGACACCCAGCCCGCCGTCACCCACCTTGGCCACTACCCGCCCAAGCTGCGCCAGGCCCGGCGGGATCGCAAGATTGGCGGCGAGCCCATCATAGAGCGGCTGCATCTCTACCTCTATCAGGGATAACCCGCCCGAACGTCGGTGCGGCCTCGCCCAGGTGTCACGTGCGCCACACGGCACGAGCCAAACAACACGTACCAAACAACAAGGGGAGCATCACCGGATGCTCCCCTTGTCTGTTGCCCGAGTCAGCTGATCGCGGTCAGCTCATCAGCAGGGCCCGCAGGCTCTCCACATCCAGCCCGCGCACTTCCGACTGGCCGCTCAGCAGGCCGTCGGCCAGCGCCCGTTTCTCATCGTGCAGGGCGACGATCTTCTCCTCCACCGTCTGCTCGCACACCAGGCGATAGACAGTCACCGGCTGGGTCTGACCCATGCGGTGGGCCCGATCGCTCGCCTGATCTTCCACCGCCGGGTTCCACCAGGGATCGAGGTGCAGCACGGTATCGGCCTGGGTGAGGTTGAGGCCAGTGCCCCCCGCCTTGAGGCTGATCAGAAACAGCGGCACCGCCTCGTGGCGAAAACGCAGGATGGACTCCTGTCGTGACTTGGCCGAGCAGCCGCCGTCCAGGTAGCAGTAGTCCCACTGCTGCTGCTCGATGCGGGCCCGCAACAGGCTCAGCAGATCGACGAACTGGCTGAACACCAGCACCCGATGACCATTGCCGATGGCCTCCTCCAGCAGCGCCATCGCCTCGTCCAGCTTGCTGCTGGCCTGGGACCATTCGGGCATTACCAGCTGAGGTGAGCAGCAGAGCCGGCGCAGCCGGGTCAGCCCGCTCAGCACGTGCATCAGGGCGCGGCCGTCGGCACTTTGTACCTGCTGCACCACTTCGCGCCGGGTTGCCTCGTAGAGCTGGCGCTCTTCGGGGGAGAGGCTGATGTGATGAATGATCTCGGTCTTGTCCGGCAGTTCGGTCAGCACCTGCTGCTTGAGGCGGCGCAGGATGAAGGGGCTGATCACCGCCCGCAGCAGCGCCATGTGCTGGGGATCCTTCACCGCCTTGCCGAAGCGGCGCTTGAACTCGCCGAGGCTGCCGAGCAGGCCGGGGTTGATGAAGGTGAACAGGCTCCACAGCTCCCCCAGGTGGTTCTCGATGGGCGTGCCGGAGAGGGCGAGCCGAAAATCGCCGTCCAGCTGGAACAGCAGCTTGGCCCGCTGGGTGCCGGCATTTTTGATCTGCTGCGCCTCATCCAGCACCATGGAAGACCAGCGACGGGCCTTGAGCGCCTCCGCCAGACTGCCGAGCATGCCGTAGTTGAGCAGGATGATCTGGCCCGCCTTGGCTTCGCGGATCATCCCTTCCCGCTCGGAGGGGTTGTCAAACACCACCACCTCCAGCTCGGGAGCAAAGCGTGCGACCTCCTCCTGCCAGTTGGTGACCACTGACTTGGGTACCACCACCAGCGCCGGGCCCAGATGCTGGCGCATGCGCAGCACGATGAGCGCCTGCAGCGTCTTGCCAAGGCCCATGTCGTCGGCCAGGCAGGCGCCAAAGCCGTGGTGGGCCAGGGTCGCCAGCCAGCGAACCCCCTCCTTCTGATAATCCCGCAGCGGCCCCATCAGCTCGGCCGGACACTCCACCTCTTGCTGCCACTCCTGTTGCAGGGAGTGCCAGGCGGCATCCCCCTCGGTGGTGATGACGGAGAGCAGGCGGGTCAGCGGGTAGGCCAGCTTGTGATTGATGCGCTGCTCTTCATCGAGCATGGCGCCCAGCATGGTGAGCCGCTCCACCAGCTTGTCGCTCAACATCAGGCTGGTCTTCTCGTCCAGCTGAACGGTGCGTTGACCCGGGGTCAGCTGGCGCAGGATAAGGCGCAGGTCGAGGATCTGGTGCTCATCGAGGGAGAGCGCCCCCTCCACCTGGAACCAGTCCTGGCGACGCTCGATCCGCAGGCTCAGGGCGGCTTCATCGAGGCTCTTCAGACGCGCGCTGTCTTGATGCCAGTGAATGACCACGCCGGCATCCACCAGCTCCGGCAGGGCGTTGACCAGCGCCAGTGCCTGCTCTCCTTCAAGTCGCCACTCGCTGCCGGGCAACTCGATGGGCAACTGGTTGCGCAGCCGCTGGGCCTCGCCCTTCTCGGCCGCCAAGTCCCGCTGCCAGTAGTGATAATCCTTGATCCCCTGGCGCACGATGGCCTCGCCCTTGCCAAGGGGCTGCGGCGGCAAGTCGTCGAACCGGGTCACCAGCCGTACTGCCAGCTGGCCATCCTGCCAGTCAAGCTGAACCGAGGCCACGCCGGGCCAGGGAGCCAGCTCGGCATTGCCGTGCAAGCCCGCCACCTGGCTGTGCCAGGGCAGCCCCGCAATGGAGTCCAGGGTATGCTGCAGTTCCGCCAGCCCCTCGGCCGGCAGCAGCGGAATGGCTTCCAGCGCGGGCAGCCGGTCGAGCAGCGGCTGCGGGGTGAGGATGAGTTGCCACAGATCCTGCGCCAGCGGCAGTATGTGAGCCCCTCGCGCCGCGGCAGCCGGGCTCAGTACGGCACTCATGCCCTGCTCGGTGGCCACTATCTGCAGCAAGGGTGCCGTGATGGCCAGCTGCAGCTTCTGCCCTCTGGCATTGAACAGGCGGGAATGGTTGGCAAGCGGTGCCCACACCTCGCGCGGCAATCGCCCAAGCGTGCGCGGCAGCGTGCGGACCAGCGCCCAGTCCTCCTCGTCGAGCAGGTTGGCGTACTGGGTGGAGAGCAGGGTGGGATCGACCCGGCGACCGGCTGTCCACTCCCCCTTGGTGCTCTGTTTCTGGATCTTGCACTCGAGCTCGGGCCCTTCCGCATGCAGCAGCCAGACCAGTCGCTCCTGCGGCTTGCGCACGCCGCTGGCGCGCCCCAACCCCTGCAACCAGTTGAGCCAGCTGGCGGAGGCGGGTGTCTTGTCCTCCCCGTCCTGCTCATCAGCCTCCTGCTCGCCGCTGGCGGCGCGCAGTTGCTGCAGCGGTTGCTGCTGCGCCCCCTGCCCCAGCAACAGCCGCAGCAGATCCTGACAGAAGGCCATCAACCTGTGGCGGGGCGCAGCATCCAGCACGTGGGAGAGATCCCATTTGTGCAGGATGGCCACCTGGGGGCTCTGCTCCCCATGCCGGGCGAGGGCGCAGAGATCGAGCCAGAGGTAACCCCAGTGCAGCTCTTCCGGCGGCAATTGCAGGGTATCGAACAGCCCGACCGCCTGACCGTGGCGATCACCCGCCCACTGCCCCAGCAGATCCGCCAGCAGCGGAAACTGGTTGGCCAGGCTGCGCTGCCACTTCTTGCGCTGCTCGCTGGCGAGCACGGGATCGGCCTGCTGCAACCAGCCAAGCCAAAGCAAGGCACTGAAGGTCAGTGGCCACTTACCCTGCCCATCCTCTTGCCCTTCCTGCGCCTGCCACTGTCCAAGCGCTGCCAGCAGGCGCTCGGCAAGGGGCTGCTCTCCCCCCTGCTCCGCCAGTTGTTGCAGGGCGGGCCAGTGAGTGTTTGCTTTCCCGCTCAGCTCGCCACAGAGCCACTGCCACTCGGCAGCAAAGCCATCGCTCAGCTTGGCCAGCTCGGCGGCACACTCGCCGGCCGCCTGGGCCAGCGGCCACTGCTCATGGGGCTCGGCATCCAATAACGTTTGCAGGGCGAAGTGCTGCAGCATCAGCCGCTGCCACTGAGGGCTCGAGCCTGCCAGCAACCGGTGGGCATCGGGCAGATCGAGCAGGCTCAGCAGATCGGCCGCCAGATAGTAAGCGGGCACTTGCCCGGCCTCCCCCAGACAGAGCTCACGCACCAGCGCCTGTGCCATCTCCTGGCCGGTGACCGACGGCACCCGTGCCCAGTTGGGCATGGGACAATCGCCGCGGCGTACCGCCAGGATCAGCGCCAGGGTTCCCTCTGCCGTCAGACTCCACTGTTGTTCCCCACGCAGCCGTACCAACCCCAGCAGTTGCAACTGACTCAACTTGTCGAGCAGGGCCTGCCCAAGCGGCAGCTGTTCTTGCAAATAGCGGGTACTGGCGGTGCGCTGCAACTGCAGCTCACCGAGCAGGGCATAACAATCTGAAGAGAGAGTGGACGCAGACATCGAGACTCACGGGCAGGTGCAAAAGCGGAATTTTAACGGGAAAGCGACGGCGGCTCGACCCTTAACGACGAAATAACGCAAAAAAGCTGCGGCATCCCCGTCAGGGGCGGGCTTGGGGCAAGGTGAGACCAGGGGGTTCACCGGATGGAGATGACAGAAAAGGCGCACAAAAAAAGGCGCCTGGGCGCCTCTTGATGGACATATTGCCAGCGCGTCAGCCTTCCAGCTGCGCCAGACGCTCGGCCAGCAGCTGCAGCTGCGCCTTGAGGCTCTCGACCTCCTCCTCCAGCGCCGTCAGTCGATCCGCCGCAGGCGAGGCATAACTGCTGGCGGGGGCAGACTCGGCCAGCGCCTGCAGATCCACCTCGCCACTGAACAGGTGCGCATAACGGGACTCGCGCTTGCCCGGCTCGCGCGGCAGCTTGACCACGTAGGGCCCCTGCTCGGCGAGCTTGGCCAACACGGCATCGACCTGGGTCACGTCGTCGAAGCTGCACAGGCGGTTGGTGCGCGAGCGCAGCTCCCCCGGCGTCTGCGGGCCACGCAGCAAGAGTTCGCAGATAATGCCGAGCTCCTGGGCCGTGAACTTCAGCTCGCCGAACTCGGTGTTGCAGAAGCGGTGCTGATAACGGGGAACCCGGGCATTGAAGCCGGCGGTATTGACCACCAGCCGCTTGCGGATCAGCTCATCCACCACGGCCCGGATGTCGAGCTCGGACAGCTCCAGCACCGGCTCGCGGTTGCTCTTCTGGTTGCAGGCATTGACCAGCGCATTGAGAGAGAGGGGGTATTGATCCGGGGTGCAGATCTCTTTTTCGATCAGACAGCCGATCACGCGGGCCTCCAACGGGCCAAGCACTAACTCCATTTCATACTCCCTACTGAACAAGACGTTGAGGCCACTATCTTAGCCATGGCGCCTCTGCCGTCCAGCAGCGGCCGCCATTTTTGCGAGGCGATGGGGCAGTTGATGAAACATCGCGCAGCCTGCCGGCCCCACATGGCCTCGACAGCCGCTATCAGGCCGAGGGTTTGCGCTCTAGCGCCGTGGCCACGGAGGTGGCGGCCGAGCCGGTCAGCAAGGGATCACCCGGGTAGAGCGCCAGCGCCTCGCGGCGCAGTACCCGGGCCTCCTCTTTTCGTCCCAGCGCATCCAGCGCGATCACCATGTTGGCGTAGATGTTGGCTCTCGGCGTGTGGCGCACAAACGCCTGACCCCACTCTAAATACGCCTCCAGCTCTGCGTGATTGTTGGCCTGCAAGCCCACCATCAGCCGCACCGAGTTGACGTCAAACTCGACCCGGGTCAACCAGGCCATGGGATTGACCACGTCGAGCAGCAGGGTCGGCTCCTTGTAGCCGCCGCGCTCGTACTTGGTGACCACCCAGGCGGTATGAATGGCGGTCAGCATGAAGGGCACCACCAACAGGGGAATGATGATGGCCACGAAGCGCAACAACAACCAGGGGCGATAGACATACTCGGACCAGCTGGCACGGCCCGAGGCTTGCAGCCCCTCCTCCACTTCCGCATCCAGCACATACACCAGCAGCAGCAGGGCCCACCACAGGGCGATGGCGTGATAAAGCGGATACTCGGTCTGGGTGTGCAGCAGGATGGGGGTCACCAGGGCCAGCAGCGCCGCCCCTTTGACCCAACCAGCCTTGAGCACGCGCCACAACAGAGCGCCGCCCATCAGCACCATGCCGATCATGGGAGCCAGCCCCCCTTCCACCGCCCAGTAGAGAAACTCGTTGTGGGGGTGATCGAGGTTGTATTCAATCTGTACCATGGCCGGGTTCAGCGCCTTGTCGGCCATGTAGTGGTGCAAAAAGGTGGTTTCAAAGCTGCCGTAACCCCAGCCAACCCAGGGAGACTGGGCAATCAGCTTGGCGGCATAGGGCCAGTAGATAGAGCGCATGCCACCGGACTGATAAGCCTCCAGCCCGCGTTTGACACCGCTGATCCCGTACTGGGAGGCGATCCCCAGCCCGATACCGAGAGCAACCAAACCCAGTACCAGCGCCAGCCGCTGCTGACGATGCAATGCGGGCACGAGCAGGAGTAGCGCCAGCAGGCCCCCCAACTGCCCCACCCGGGATTGCAGCGCCACCAGCAGCAGGCTAGCCGCCAGGATCACCCCATAGAGCAGCCCCTTGAGCAAGGGGTTGGCATTACCGCGCAGTTCCAGCCAGCCGGCCAGGGCAAGCCCGGTCGCCATGAAGGTCGCCATCACATTGGGCTGTTGAAAGATGCCGTAGGGGCGGTTGGTGTGGGTGTCATACCCCAGCCAGTTACCCGGGATCAGCAGGTAGTACTGCACCAGGCCGAGCAGCGCCTCGATGGCTACCGCGCCCAGCAGCAGATAGAGCAGCCGGTCACGAGACGCCCGCACCAGCTGCCACTGATAGAGGCAGAACAGAAACAGCAGACCGGCAAACAGCCCAAGCAAACGGGGAATGGCGTAATCTTTCAGGTCAAAGCCGGGATAGGCCATGGGCAGCAGCAGCAGCAGCGCCCCCAGCCAGAGCCAGCCCTGCAAAGAGGAGAACACCAGCCGCTGCTGCAGCGTCACCTGCCACAGCCCCAGACCGATAACCAGGCTGGCGAAGACCCATCCCCAGGCGTTGAACGGCAGATAGAGCCCGGCCCCACCAGGGTTGTGCATGAAAAAATGCATGCCCAGCAGCCAGTACAAGACGAATAACCCAAAACATGTTCTCTGGATCAGATCGGGAAAACGCACCATGAAACCTCTTCCATGCACCAAAGCAAAAAAAGCCGCGATAGCAGAACACTATCACGGCTTGTTGTCTTTACGAATGAGGGCGATAGCCTTTGTTACAGCGGCAAACGCTCTGTCAGATCATAGAGCGATTGACTACGATTGAGCATCTGGCCACCATCCCTTGTCAGCGGAACCCAACCAATGGTGCCCTTGGATGTAGTCGGACGAATCAGCATCAGATCGAAAGGTATGGTCACATAAATACCTTTGGTAAAGCTGCCCTCACCATATTCATCTGCCGACACATCTGTCAGCGTTGCATAGGCCCCCATGACAATGCCTGAGTCGAATCGCTTCGAAAAATCGAATGTCGCGCCGACATCTCCAGCCAGGTAGCGACCAACAGCAACCTTCGCGGTGACACCTTCCAAGAAAGGCAATTGCCAATAGCCAGTCACATGACCGGTAACCACATCGTAGTCGGCCATCTTGAGGGTATTATTCCAGTCCCGCTGTTTCACCCAGTTGCCGTCTACCCCTAATGCCCATGACTTTCCGAAAGGCCGATACAATAGCTCACCGCCAGCACCGGCATACATCATCTCAAGGTATCCGCCATAAACCTGGCCATACCAATCCCGAGACAATGATTGCATATGAGTTAGTTGCAAGTTATTAAGTAGCACATTAGAAGAGTCAACATACTCACGAACCCAAGTCCGAACTCGTGGCAATGCATCACCATCAGAAGGAGGGGCTTTATAGTTGAACTCATCATAGTTATTAACCAGATTAAAGAACAACGTCCCTTGCAAACTGTTGTTTTCACTCATGTGCCAGTCAGCATTGGCGTTGATACCAAGCTGATACATATAGAAAGATTCAGCACCACCAAAAGACTGTGTCAGATCAGGGTCAAAGGAGTATGAAAAAGATTTACGTCCGGCTGCATAAATGGGTTTCCCCTGAACTTCTCTTGCAGCCTGTACAGTCGATTTCTCATGCTGCTCTTCTCCCAATATTTGTACCACATTAGCTCGACGAACAGACGGGAGATTAATTTGGGTCTCTTGCAGATGAAAGTTCGCCTTCCGTTCAATAACATTCAGGTCATGGACTGTGCTTGGCAAATAATTGGCCGCTAATAGGGATGTTCTCTTCATAGCCTCACGTTCATCGCGATACTTACTCTGGGTACCAATGATCGTGACTGAACTGAAATCTGTGTAAATTTCTGTGTCTTGCCAACCAGCATTAACTTTCAGATCCTTCGCCAACGCAGGCCACTCAACTTCAGCAATAGAACCTGGCACTTGGTCTGGTTGATAAATGGGTCTTGGTAGGTCAATCTGGGCAGGTTTCAGCTCATTAAAGTTGGTCCGCAAAGTCACCCCCCACATCAGGGTATTTCCCCTCTGCCAACTCAGATGGCTATCCAAGTTGTCGAAAATGCGATATACCGCGCCAACATTCCATGGTGAGTCTTGAGAAATATGACCGGCAAATTCTTTACTATAATCATTACCATCATATTCAAGCTTCAATCTCAACGGCTTCCAGGGTGTCTGATATTCTATACCACCAAAGAATGCAGCAGGACCATGAAATAAACTACCGAGTTCAAACTTACCGCCATTACCAGAGTAACCATTATCCCTTTGACACCAGCTATCCTTATATTCACAAAATGGATTTTTGATATTACCACTCTCGGCCATATTCCCCCAACCGACGCCTAGCGTAAAATCAAATGGCCCATATTTTTTACTGGTAGAAAAAAACTCACTATCAAACAAACCAGTCCCCATCAAGTCTCTAAAACCGACTGACACTTGTGGCAGATAGTTCGATTCCTGCAAAAGACGGAACTTGAAGTCCATACCTTTATCTTTATAGGTCTGGTCACCACTAAAATCTTCGTATGGACTGTATTTTTTAGTTCTTACATCAGTATATCTTAATGTCGCTTCAAGCCAATCAAATGGCTGCGCAGAGATAGACCACCTACGGTATTGATAATTATCAAAATAGTTGGCACTGAATTCGCCTGTTTTAGCCATGCGAGCTGTCGGCATCTGCAACAAGCCAACCCCACCAAAATCACCTTGCGATGGGCCATAAGAATCAAAAACCGATTCTGTAGCGTGTCCCCCCCCAGAAACGAACCATGAAACAAAAAACGCTATATATTTACATTTAGGAAGCATTATTCAGGCACTCGATTAGCAAGTAAGTTAGCAATCCGAATATTGATATCTCTATATTTCTCGGGCAAAACGTCAGAGTCAAAACCGACAAAAAGTGTCGCACCGGCCATTGGTTCTCGATGCAGCTGATTCCAATTAGCGACAGGGACACGACTGATTGTGCCATCAGGCTGGATCAGAAATGCCTCGCTTGGATCTGCCCCTACCAACAAACTATAGCCCTGCCAATAGTCGGCCAAACTGGCTCCGACCTGTAAAGGTTGTTTACTACGACCATTAATCAATCCCACAAAGTAGATAAAACCAGGTCTTGGAGCGACAAAAAGCGTGTAGTTTCCTTTCAGCAAGGGATTACCTGCAGGATCAACTCTACTCTTAGCTGGGTCTAAAAGTACTGGTAAACGACCACTGACAGGAATTCTGTCTAGCTCTTGTAACAACTGTTGGGTTGACTGGATCAATGCACCTTGATCACCACCTCTCATCCAAAACACTTGTAGTGATTTAAGATCCTTGAGCAGTGTTTCTTTAGCAACCTGAATCGCAGCCATCGCTTGAGGATTAGCTATCTGTGCACTGCGCCAGTAGATATCATTAGGTAGCTTGGTATTGAATAACAGGTCTGTAAGCCTAGCTCCATCATGAACTTCGATCTTAGTTATAGAATGACGTTCATAAACCACATCTATATCAGATTGAGCTAAGGAATAAAAAGAAACAAGACCGAGCATTATATATTTTTTCATAAGGCGTAAGGTTTTAATATTGTCATTTCAATTACCGGTAAATCCGGCCCCAACTGCTGCTGGCTCTTCAATATTCTTCCGGTACTGTGCTCAAACCAATAGTAGTTATGCCAAGAAGCATGGCTATGTTCAACCGTGGCCAATTCATCAATCAACACAACATCATGTAATTTATCAAGAATGATCAACTTTTCTGGCACTAAAGATATAAACTCAGTCTTTATTTTATAACCACTTAAATAGTCCTTCGCCCACTCCGCATGATATTCCCAATTCATCATATTTGGATTAATGGAATAAGCAGGTGAGTCTGCAATTTTTTTCAATGGATCAACCCAAGATGATTTCGTCAAGTAGAGATCATTTTCCAAACCCATCGTCTTGTTCAACCGACCTGCGTTGGTAACAAAAAGTTTATTATCAGCGCTTACCCAGCTCAAAGAACCATCAGGATCTGCAAATGCAAGTACCACTAATGCCTGTGGATTATTATCCACTCGTAAATAAGCACTTGCATAAGGCAACTCACGCACTTTTTCTTCAGTTACCACAACATCATCTACCCCCATAAAAGCGTAGCGGAGCGTGGCGTAAGTATCAGAACTGGTGGTGGAACAACCACTTAAGAGTAACAATCCCAGAGACATAAACAAACGAGATGAAAACATAAAAAGGTCACTCGGTGGAATTGGAAAATGATTGCAAAGTGACAAAAATAAGGCTGCCAGTGTGGCAGCCTTATTCCAACATAAAAAACTTACTTCTTAGTAGAAGTAGTGGTGCTAGTACTGCTGGAGTTGTCATTTGCATCAGAAATAACAACCGCAGCCAGTGCTGCTGCACCGACACCAACAGCGACTAGAGTAGTGGTACCAACAGCAGCAGTACCAGCTACGCCAGTGGAACCAGCAGCAGTACCAGTAGTTTCCTCAGCAGCAAATGCGTTTGAAGAGAGTACCAACAGAGCAGCCAGAGTCAATACTGATTTTTTCATTACTAATTTCCTTATTTAAACATGACTTAAAGTATTAACAGGATATCTTGAAACGGGCCAATTGACCAGAGCCAGTCGCTCAGATGAGCCCTCTCATCAACTCCGAGCCGGACGTGCGATTGCATGGCGTACCAATACAATCATAGCGCCAAGCATGCCACCAAGCAGGGTACCTAAAACCGCGATCAAAGCACGCTTGGGTTTGACCTTTTCTTCTGCCACAACAGCCGGGTCAAGAGTTTTGAACACATACTCTTGGTTCACTTCAGTCAACATCAAGGTCTTGGTCTGATCCTCGATCAGTTGGTAGAACACCTTTTGCATATCTGCGACCGGGGTTTTCTCAAGCTGTGCTTTGAGATAGGTAATGTTACGTGTCGCATCAGTTTGATCACGCAGTTTCATGGCTTCATTGAGATCGGCCACCAACCAGTCAACCCATTGCTTGGCAGACTCAGGGGAGTAGAACTCCACTGCCACCGTAACTAACCCTGATTTGGCATCCTGACTGATACTGGCAACATCGCGAAACGTCTTGACCAGCTCCCAGTCCGTTGGTTCAACCGACTTGCCAGGGGGCACTTCGCGCACCCACTTTTTGCTGGCCACATCATAGATCTCTGCATCAATCACCAATTCGCCTGTAGTCTTATCCGCTTTGACAACGGCCATCAACGGCACTTCCAGGTGATGTTGGCGAATAAAATTGCTGAGGAACTGGCGAGATCTTCCGATCTCGACTGCAATAGCAGTCTTGTCCGGCCCCCCACTATTGAGATTAACCCCTGCCAAGCTGGCAAGCCCACCAAATTGAGCCGCCATAGCAGCAAGCCCGCCACCTTGCTGTTCAGCTGAAGGCGCAAGCAAAGCCTCGGAGCGATAAACATCTGGCAGTGAAATGGCAACCAGCACAGCAATTACTGCACCGATTAGGGTACTGGCGACAATCCACCACTTACCACGCCAAAGCGCCGCAAACAATTCACGTAAATCGATCTCATCTTCCCCACCACCGCTCATCGCAATAGGCAAGGGAGGGTGTTCTTCTATCTGTGTCATATAACTAACCAAATCTCAAAAGAGCCAGGTGGCCTTCACCACCTGACTGAATGGACTATCAAATGAGTAGTGGAATTACTTGATGGCACTCCACGCGACACCTAGTTGATAGAGGATCTGGGTAGCAGAAGTCATGATGCTCAGGTTATCCAGATAATCGGAATCAACAGGAACCACGATCGTATCACCAGGCTCCAGGTGCTTACGGCTACCAAACCAGCTATCGCCAGGCAACATCACACTACCATTCGCCTTTATCACATAGATACGATCAGTATCAGCCTGCTTCTTGGTGCCGCCAGCCCGGCTCAGGTAATCATTGACACTCAGGTTACCATCGTAGACGTGGGAAGATGGGAATTGCACCATCCCCTGAATAGAGACTACATTTTGCAATGCGGGTACATAGAGCTTGTCACCATCTTGCAGCATCACATCAGCCTGCTTATCACCAGACAATATCGCCGGCATGTCGATAGTCATACGCCCGACCGCCTTGCTATTTTCAAGCTGGTTAACGACGGTCATCGCTTCTGCAGGCGAGCTGGTGTAGTTAGCAATGCTGGATTGACGGCGCAACGTCATCGTTGCGATTTCTTGCTTGAGTTCATCACGCAACAATGCAATTCGTTCCGCTTCCTGCTTGCGTAGCGCCTCACGAGCAAATACTGCGCCATTCGGGTTCGCATAAGGGGTTATACCGCCGACTCGTTGGATCAAGTCCTGCAGGCTTTCGCCACGGCGAACCGTATAGGTCCCAGGATACTTCACCTCGCCAAACACCTGTACAGTGGCTTCTTCACGCCATTGGGGGTGAGGCAACACATTCAAGCTGTCTTTGGATTGAACCAAAGGTGAGCCGGTGACACGATTCGCAGTTGCCAAATCAAGGCGCTGATTTTCAATCGCAATATCGTTGCCCCTTTCACTAACCCGTGATAGCTCAATCACATTCGCTTGTTCGTTGAAACCACCTGCCGCCATGAGCAAATCATGAGTACGACTATAAGGCGTCAAAGGATAGATCCCCGGGTATTTCACCTCACCGCGCACTTCAGCAATCTGTACCGGCTTGCCTTGTGCCGCTTGTGCTTTCAAACGTTCAAGAATGGGAGCAAGAAGAGCCTGACGAGAAGCCCCAACGACCGCCTCAGTTGTGGTTGTACCAGACACCTCAGCCAGTGTCATTTTCTCTTCCCTGGCAAGCTGAGCACGGCTGACATCGGCACCGGTGCTGCTATCGACCGTATTAGCTTGTTGGGCAATTCGTTGTTGAGCCTGCTTGTTGATACTAGTAGACGGCGTGCGAGCATTAGCCTGTTGTGTCAAGCGGTCAGTCGTATCATTGCTAAAGACAAGCACCTGATCACGCGGCTGCAAGCGAATGTCATCTTCGCTCCCCGGCATTTGCAGGGCTCGCCCCAGATTGAATTGCAACACCTCGATATTACGCTGGGCATCCACTTCACGGACAACCAAGGCATAGTTCAAGTCAGTGACCGAGGTCAGATCACGATCAGCACTTTGTAAAACGCGACTGATCCGCATCCCTGGCTGAAAACTGAATACCCCTTCACGAACCACGGCACCTTTCACCACAATCGCTTGGCTATATTCGGTACTACTCGGCTTGACCGTGATCTTGTCACCATCGCGCACAACAAACTGGCGATCATGCTGACTTACCAGATTCAAGTTGAATACCCGCATCCCAGTTTCACCGTAGCGGGTCACCGAAACCTCTTTGAGCGCAGCAGCCTTCATGCCTCCAGCCAACCCCAGGACATTAACCAGAGCAGCCGGGCCACTTAACTCATAAATAGCGGGACGTTTAACCAGACCATCGATGCTCACCTCGCTCCCTTTGGCAGGGATAAATACAGTGTCACCGGAACGCAAACGAATATCCTGACTGGTGTCACCCCATACCAGCATCTTGTAGAGGTCGACATCGATCACTTTCTGCCCAGCACGCTTGACCTGGATCTTACGCAGCGACCCCACTGTATCGATACCCCCAGCGGCTTGCAAAGCCTGGGTCACTGTCGCCATACCATTGACATTGTAAGCACCAGGGCGATAGGCATCGCCCATCACAAAGACCTGCATGGTACGTAAAGCGCCAAAACTGATAAACGCCTCTACACCAATCTTTTGCTCTTTGATCCGGTTTTCCAGTTCAGTGCGTAGTTGCTGGAAGGTCTGGCCACTGGCAGCAATAGGGCCAAGGGATGGAAAATCGATAAAACCCTCGCGGCCAATCGCAAGGCTGTAACTCGCATTCTCCTTGCCATAAAGCTGAACCCGGATCTCGTCACCCGGCCCCATCACATAATCATCGGCAACCGGCATATCTACCACGGGCGCATCGGTCAGCGGCTCACCAGCAAAAACGCTATAGCCAAAAGGCTGCAATGCCCCCTCTTGTGTCGCACCGGCGACCAATGGTCGCTGAGATGCCTGGCTGTAATCCACTTCACGTGGGGCCGCCACAGGCGCAGTGTTTACCGGTGTGACACTGCTTTGGCTGTTACTCCCTCCCAACTGAGATGGGTCGATACCATACTGAGCAGCCATCGCTTGCTGCTGAGCAGGAGATAACTGTTTAAATTTGGCCATCATCTCGGGCGTAATTTGTGGCGCCGCTATAAGCGGCAACCCCATCAAAGCCAGTGAGAGAAGCAATCCCTGTTTTTTCATCTTGATAAATCCACCACATACAAAATATTGATACCACCCACGGCATAAGCAGGTAGTATCATACCAAAAAGCGCATGTCTTAGGTTAACGAGTTAAACTAGCATCCGAAAAATGTCAGAGTCTAATGTTAATCACTACCAAACAGATCGCGGGTATAGACCTTGTCAGCGATATCGGTCAGCTCAGGCACCATGCGGTTGGCCAGAATTACATCGCAGCTCTCTTTGAACTCGGCAATATCGGTAAGGACTTTTGAGCGAAAGAATTCCGGCTGTTGCAGGGTTGGCTCATAAATAACCACTTCAATCCCCTTGGCCTTGATCCGCTTCATCACTCCCTGAATAGCAGAAGCACGGAAATTATCGGAGCCCGCCTTCATTACCAACCGATATACCCCAACCCGCTTGGGATGTTTACAGATCACCGAGTCGGCAATAAAATCCTTGCGGGTGGTATTGGAATCGACAATGGCCCGGATCAGGTTATTCGGTACATTATTGTAGTTAGCCAATAGCTGCTTGGTATCTTTCGGCAGACAATAACCACCATAACCGAATGAGGGATTGTTGTAATGGCTGCCGATACGCGGATCGAGCCCCACCCCTTCAATCACTTGACGGCTATCGAGGCCGTGGTGCTGTGCATAGGTGTCGAGCTCATTGAAAAAGGCGACTCGCATGGCCAAATAGGTGTTGGCAAACAGCTTGATAGCCTCAGCTTCGGTGCTGTCAGTAAACAGTACAGGCACATCCTGCTTGATTGCCCCTTCCAACAGCAGGTTGGCAAATACCTGGGCCCGTTCACTGCGCTCGCCGACCACAATGCGGGACGGATGCAGGTTGTCGTAAAGCGCTCGCCCTTCACGCAAGAACTCCGGCGAGAAAATAAGGTTTGCACACCCCAGCTCTTCACGCAACCGAGCGGTAAAGCCGACCGGAATAGTCGATTTGATCACCATCACCGCAGCGGGGTTGATGGCCATCACATCCTTGACCACAGACTCGACCGTGCCGGTATTGAAGTAATTGGTCTCGGGATCGTAATCGGTGGGAGTAGCGATAATAACAAAGTCGGCGCCCTGATACGCATCGGCTTTATCCAGAGTCGCTCGCAGATTCAAATCGTGGTTAGCCAGATAGCTTTCAATCTCGTTATCAACGATGGGGGAGCGGCGCTGATTGATGAGAGAAATTTTCTCTGCCAATAGGTCGAGAGCGACCACTTCGTTGTGCTGGGAAAGCAGCACGGCATTTGACAGACCGACATAGCCGGTCCCCGCTACAGCAATTTTCACCATGGGTTTACCTGATTGATTAAATTAAGGTTCTGACTTTGGGCTGGCAATTTGAGCTATAAAAATGACTTACCATAACTCGAGTGGTAGAAAAAGGGGCATCGTTGGCGGACAGAGGCATACCCTCCCCGTCAGGACTGCTGAACAAGGTGTTTATTATACCAGCATGAGCGATACCATTAATATATAAACTGAAATTTAAATGTCATATTAGAAAATAAATAATTCTCATCACATCTATCTTCGAACTAAAAACCCCATATTAATCTACATATTTAAACTTAAAAATCATGCAACATCAACATAGAGACAATAAAGTTGAAGGATATAGCTTTACCGCATTTTCTTATACATGAAGAGCTTAATGAAATCGGGAGATAAGCGAACAACTGCTCGTAAAAATGATGCTTTTATCAGCTCACCAAAGTTGATAAAACTTGATTTATACATCAGTCTATAACTAATCAACTCTCCTTTTAAAAATGTGAAACCACGACGAGTGATAAAAGCCTCACCTGTTCGCATTCTCAATAAAACATTGGGGATATTGGCCAATTTATATCCGGACTGAATTACTCTCACCCACAAAAGATGATCTTCAGGGTATATATTATAGTAGCCCCCAACGCCTAAGATTACTGACTTTCTAAAAATTGCGGCTGGATGGCTAATGGGGGAACGCAGTTTAGCAAAATTAACTATATCATTGTGGGTCAGTGGTAACCTACGAATTGACATCTGAGAACTAAAATCTGTATTCCACTCTTCAATAAAGCCACTAGATACAGCCACATCCACATTGGCATTCATAAATGCTATTTGCAAATTAAAACGATCCGGCAAAGATACATCATCTGTATCCATTCTAGCTACCAAATCGAAATTGCAATATTCTAAACCGATATTTAATGCAGAAGCCAAGCCAACATTACTTGGCAAGGTTACACACGTCATAACCGTCCCTAATCTATCACACCAGCCCTCAATTTCGGCATTTAATTCAGGAGTTAACGGACCATCTTTTACTAGGACAATTTGCCTTGGTTTTAAGCTTTGTTTGTACCAAATACTATCGAGCGCTTGAGACAAATATAATGGTAATTCTTTATTATAAACGGATAGCAATACTGTAAAATCAGCCAAAGCGATGTCCTTAACAATATTATCTTCAACCATGTACAATATGCCTCAGGGAAATGGTTATTATCAAAGAATAAACTCGGACATGACTTCCCAAAAAATCATTGTGAAGTAATGCACACCATTAATTTTTTCAAGAGTGACTGGATGCATTCGTGTTTCGATAATCTCTATTAATCCAAGCTACCAACAATACAAATATATATATTGGTGAATAGTGCACATTTAGCATCATAGCCATTAAACATGCATAAGTTACGATAGCACTTGAAACTTTAGAATATGACCTAAATGCCAAAGATGAAAGTATTGCAATAATAGGAAAAATACCGAACTCAAATGACATACCAACATAAGAATTATGTGTATCTCTAGGTAGGAATTCTAACAGCGTTTTATGTCCATATCCAAGTGGGTTAGCAGCGAACAGAGATATAGCTTGTGAAACGCTTTCAAATCTATAAATTAGTGATCTAAACTTAATTTCAGACAACTCATTGGACAATCCAAAAAAAGTATTGGTTAACATATTAAAACTATCTAAAAATGCATCAGAGTATAGATAAAGAACAGGATAGATGACAAAACTCACAAGTATACATACAATCGGTTTTACTATGGAATATTGAAGCCTGAAAAAATTCGACAATGCCAATGATAAGATTGCAAAAAATATTGCTGATACGCTTCCAGAAAGGAGGATGCAAATAACACTAATGTACTGTGCAATTTTTTTCCAGCGAGATTCTTGAGGAGAGTAAATAGCACTTATCAGTAACACACCATATATGAAACCAAGAAAATTAGGATCATTAAACGGCCCAGAAAACCTAGGCATCAGATAATATTCAACGGGAAATAAATACGTTCTCCCTTCCAAAAAAAATAAACACGCATCTAATATAATCACAAAACCTAAAAAAACGTAAAATTTTAAAACAAGAGAGATATAGCTACTATATTTCGCCCTAAACCATTTAAAATGAAACCCTATAAATCCAATCAAAAAAAACCAAGATAACCTTGATACATCAGCGATAAGATCTTTTCCAGATGGGAAGATAAGAAAAAGAAAAGACACCAGTAATATAATTATATGAATAGCATCCCCCCCTTTAATCCTATCGGCATTAACTATAATATGAAAAAAAATAAGCACTGATATTATTAAATGTGTGAAATTAGAAACCTTATTAGCTATCATTACCTCTAGCTGACCAAAGGTAACTAAAAAAATCACACACCATGAAATTATATCACTCAGTTCAATTTTTATTTTATGATGCACCTAAAAGCCTCTTCAATACTCTCGTATAACTAGTTATATCTAGGTGATTTAAAAATTTGTCCGCAGCTATTTGTTTGACTTGATGAGAAGTGGGGCAGAAATCAGATAACATTGTTAATAGTTCATTGCTAGATGAATAAACATAAAGAATGTCCGACAATCTATTTGAGTCATAGAATGAAGAGCAATATACAGGTAATCCAGAGGAAAGCGATATGGACAGTTTCGCAGGATAAACCCCATTCATCGCTCCTTTATAAGGGATAATTAAAGCATCACAAGTATCTACTATTTGCTGCAGTAATAGATTTTGATCTGCTTCATAACCCATCCTATTAACCTCAACAGGAAGGAGTGATTCATCCCCCCCCCAATAGTAGATCTCATAACCTTGTTCAATCAGAGAGAAAAAAACCTCAACATCTATATGTTCTGAAATAGAACCAAAATATCCAACTTTATTTATTCGCTTATACTCAGTAGTGAATTCTTTTCGTTTTACTTCAACAGGAGGAATTAGTTGCTCTATTTCCTTTGAATTAGCAATGCTAGGTAGATGAATTTCTTTTAGATAGTATGAATCACACAGTATATGATCTGCGCTATCAACTAATTCTTTTTCATTTTCATATAAACGCTCATCATACCCCCCCCATTGTGAGAACGCTCTCACGCAGTCATAAATAACAAGTGTATCTTCACTTCTCTCCAAAAACCTTAAAATATCAATAGGTACATAGTAGAAGACAACATCATATTTTCTATGTAATTTACGGCCCAATAAAAGCATAAAGACAAGCCGATTACATAATAAATTTAATTTACCTCCCGGAGGGAGAAAATTAGATGTTATTACTCTAATATTTGAGTTTTTAACGTTATGCATTATACACTTTTTATTAAAACCAAACCCTTTAATTAATTTTAAAAACAAAAAATAAAATATCTTACTAAACCCAAGCCTGCTAGTTTTACAAGATTGAAGGAAATCGACTTGATAGCCAAGTTCAGCCAGAATGTTTGCATTCAACTGATGGCGTTGATAAGTAGCATTCCATGCAATACCAGATATAAACAGAGCTCTCTTAGTCATGATATAAAGCCTAAAAAAGCCATAATATAAATAAAATTGTCTGACATCAGATTTTAAACATCCCTTTTATAGCATATAGAGAATAGTAAAATGATATTTTTTGACCAAAAAAGAATATCAACAACCTTAATAAAACCTCATAATTTACAGTTCATTATTTTGAGAAAAACTATTTTTATCAAGGTTCTAAAGCTGAATCCAACAGAAATAAAATTACAAAAAATCAAATTCAGAAACAACATTTTAATGTTATATGCACTTCTTTTAAAATAAGGTCCGAGCTGTGTTGAAAGCTGTGCTTTTTCTCGAAATTTTAAGTTATTCTCAAAACAAAAAATATTATATGCAGCCTGTATTTTGTCTACTTTACTATTTGTAATCCTTTCATGTGGGTGGCTCATGTCTACAACATAAGATGCATGATGAATACAATGAGCATCCGATTCACTCAACAATCTAAACCAACACTCAAGGTCCTGCCAAGCGGGCATATTAATATTGAACCCACCAATTAACCTCAATAATCTCGTATAAGTAAATACTTGATTGCCAATATAATTGGCTTTTAATAAGTCTCTTTTCTTAACGACAGACTTTTTTTCAACAACTTTAACTCTACCCTTTTCATCAATTACTTTACAATCTGAGAATACGACTTGATAATTATTGGATTCTAATTCATTTAGTAAAAACTCCAATCTCTCCGGTAAAAAATAATCATCATCATCCAACCCCGTGATGAACTTCCCTTTTGCTACATCTATAGCTTTGTTTCTTGCCACACAAGCGCCAGAGCGAATTTCATTCCTTAAATAAATAATATTATTGTACTTTTCTATCAAGCCCTTACAAAAATATTGTGTGTCATCATCAGAACGGTCATCAGATATTATAATTTCTATATTAGAGTATGTTTGTGTCAATACGGACTGAACCGCCCTCTCTAATAAATAACGTCTATTACATGTTGGAATGTATACTGAAATTAATGGTTGCAAGATAAACCTCGTTAAAAATTGAATAAAACTTAATGTTTCCCCTTAAAAAAATCTTGTATAAAGAAAAAAAATTTATTTTTTATAAAAAAAACCTCAGATTTAAAAAAATAACAAGATCCCAAAAGCAACATTAACCAATATAAGTAACTATATAAAATTATTCTTTCCTGTAGAAGGGCAACAATTACTGCACCAACTACAATCAGAAAAGTGAAGCCATATAATGCAATTCTTGGCATAGGTCTCCAAACATGGATGGAGAACTCAGTACGGCATACTAAAAAAAACCAAAAAGATAATGCGGTACTGCTGGCTGCACCTGCTGCTCCAAAGAGTGGAATCAAAAAATAGTTACACAACAAGTTTACTAACAATGCTAATACAGCGGCCAACATAGCATATGAGGACTTGCGTGAAATACCAATCCCCACAACCGTAGTCTCTGAAAGAGTATAGAGAAGTGGATAAGCAATACATGCGACTAAAATCCACTGTACGGATGTATATTCGCTAGGCAGAATAAGTGGAACAATCCAGGAGAATAAACCAGCCAAGCAAAATAATATAACCACGAGCATGAGAACATAACGATTAACCATTATAACTTTATCATGGCCTTCATTGTTGCTCGCCCACTTATATACTGTCGGTGCCCATACCGTTGAGAACACAGATTGAAATATTGTCGCGGCGGCAGCAAAACTAACAGAGACAGAGTAAATTGCCAGTTCGCTATAATTACTCCAGCGACTTAGCATCACTCGATCTACTGAGGTCAATCCCCAAAACGCTATGCCACTAAATATTAATGGAAAACCAAAACGAAGCATTTTTTTCAACTGCTGAATATCTATTTTACAAGAGAAACTTAAATGCCATTCAGTGCGAGTATTCCAGAAAAATATCAAGCACGCAAAAACTATTGACAAAGTATTCGCTAATAGAAGGTTCTCAAATGTTTTCTCTATGTTTAGCTGAAAATACGAAAAAATGATGCACAAAACAAATATTTTAGGCAACACTTGGCTCATTGAAAAAGCCAAGCCACGTTCATTCATGCGCAGTACAAGCGATAAAAACCGTGATAAAAAACTAGATAATACGGCAATGGCCAGTATCCAACTAACGAAGGTCGATTGTATTGAAAATACCAACTCACTTAAAAAAGACCCAAACAGTAAACAAGTCATCAAACTGATGAGTAATACAGTAAATCCTGGCAATAAGGCGGATTTTAATAACTGTGGCTTATTCAGCGAATCATGGAATTCACGAACGTAACCTTGATCAAGTCCAAGGGTAAAGAACAAGGTGGCAAAGCTCAGCACAACCTGTAGTAATGCCATTTTACCTACATCCTCTTGGCTAAATAACCAGGCAATAATGGGTAATGACATTATCCCCAGCAATGCTCCACCGACCGGGCCCAAGGCAAAATGTAGTATTTGTTTTAGTGGCATACTGTAATATCACACATAGAGATATACCTGTCAGATAGCATTTCAAGTAAAGATAATTTCAAGTTGCTTGATTAAATTCTTTTCGCTAAAATAATCACCCACATTTCTATTGTTTTCTAATGAAATTGCCGCAGGCTGAATTATTATACTTAAATCTTCGAGAGAGAATACTGTGATACCAAGTTTCTTCAACAAATTATAAGAACTAGTTCCATCACGCATAAACACCGTTTTTCCACGGCCAAGTAAATTAATGGTATTGCCCATACCCTGCTGGCGATGATGAGCAAATATGGCTATATCAATCTCATCTAATATTTTGTTATATTGCTCTAATGGCATAAAATCTATCAATGGATAAAATTTATCCCCAAACATCATTTCCCCCTTGAGTTTAATCTGACTCGCATACTCAGGATCGCCGTATGATAATGGGCAGTATATTCTCTCTACTAAATTGGATAAATCAAACTCAGCCAGCCTTTCAAAAACATGTAGATGGTTATTTGCTGGATCAGCTGAGTTTCCAACAAGCAAGTTCACCTTTTGACTACCACTTATAACCTTTTCTTTTTCACCCGATGAAAATAACTCTCCTCCACTATACACATTGCTTCTATACATAATACATTCACAATATTTACCTTTGGCACCATACCACCGCTGTGCATTTTCATAATCGCCATCAATATAAGTGACCAAACCTCCTAGTCGACTAATAAGAAGCTTCCTAAATATTTCCATAAATCGGTAATGAGCATTTTTCACCGCAAGCTGATGATAGTAGAGATCCCATCCCCACATAACCCAATAGCATTTTTTATGTAACCATGGCATAAAACATAACAATATCACCAGATGGTTCATAAATAACCCATGTAATATTATTCTATCATGCTTATGCAATGCCAACAGGAGTTGAAATAAAACTCTCACACTCTTGAAAGTAGTGAAATGCATAGTATTTTGAGTTTGATTGTAGTGGTATTTTTTATTATCACCAAATGTCAACACCGTATGTAATTCACTGCAAAAATGCTGATGAAGCAGGTCAATAAAGCCAGGAATAAATTTATCAAGAGAAGCAATATGTAATATTTTATTTTTCATTGCTTTTTAACAAAATCTAAAATTTTATCGCACACGAAATCCACCTGTTCATCAGTTAACTCATAAAACAGCGGTAGACGCACCAAAGTATCAGTAAAATAATCAGAGTTTGGTAAAGCGTTGCCTATGTAATTGGCTTGATAAAATTCACTTGCATGTAGCGATAAATAATGGAACACAGCATGCACTTCATTGTCTTTCAAGTACTGAATTAATGCGGTACGCTGTTCGAGTCTTGCACATACTAAATAGAACATATGCGCATTGTTAGTTGAATAATCAGCAACAGTTGGTAATGTAATTCCTGTACCAACTAATGCTATACTCAACTTATCATAGTAGCGTTGCCAAATCGCTTTTCGTCTTGCCTGTATTGCATCAATATTTTCAAGCTGAGCATAAAGATAAGCAGCAATGATGTCTGAAGGTAAGAAAGATGAACCGATATCGACCCATCCATATTTTGCTACTTCACCGCGGAAAAATGATGAGCGATTAGTACCTTTTTCGCGAATAATTTCCGCACGATGAATATACTTTTCATCATTGATAACAAGTAAACCACCTTCACCTGAAATTATATTCTTGGTCTCATGGAATGAGAAAGTTCCAAAAGTACCGATACTACCCAAAGGTCGTCCTTTGTAATAGCCATCAATTGCTTGAGCTGCATCTTCTACAATTGGAATATTATGCAGCTTGGAAAGCGCCATAATTGCGTCCATGTCACATGCCACACCAGCATAATGTACCACTACAATAGCTTTAGTTTTCGGCGTAATCAGTTTTTCAATTTCCTGTGGATCAATATTCGGATGTTCTGGATAACTGTCAGCGAAAATAAGATTCGCACCGCGTAGTGCAAAGGCGTTTACCGTTGAGACAAAGGTATAAGAAGGAGCAATTACTTCATCGCCAGGCTTAATATCAAGCAGGATCGCTGCCATTTCTAATGCATCCGTGCAGGATGTAGTCATCAGCACTTTTTTAAAACCATAACGCTGTTCAAAAAAATCATGACATCTTTTAGTGAAGGTTCCGTCGCCAGAAATTTTACCAGTGGCAACAGCTTGAGCAATATACACTAATTCTCTACCATGAAGATATGGTTTATTAAATGGAATCATTAAAACTCTCCAATAATTAATTACATTCTTTCAGATATTCATCTTCATAATCCAAAAGATCTTTTTTTCTTTCTTTTATTCTTTTTGCTGGAATCCCGAAATAAATTCCCCAAGGTTGAGTGCTCTTTGTCAGCATTGTCATTGCACCAATGGAACAGCCTTCAGCCACTGTCACACCAGGAAGAACAATACTTTTAGTTCCAACAATTACATGTTTTCCAATATAGACTCTTTTATAAATTTCTTTTTTGTATTTTTTAGGGACCGTCGGATTAGTCATTGTTCGCCCTGAATAATCATCACTTTGAGTGAATACATGGCAACCATAGGCCAAGCCAGAAAAGTCCTCCATTTCAATTCCCAGTTCACCACCAGCTAAATTACAATATGCTGCTATATGTACATTCTTACCTATTTTTATATTCCCAGATAATAAGCAGAAGTCATCGACTCTTGAATTATCACCAATAGATATTAAATCAGCATTGTAGATAGCCGTTTTATCACTAATCTTTACATTATTGCCAATATACTTAAAACCAATAGAATTAATTTGCTCTTCTGTTAGAAATGCCATTTAAAAACCTCCATTAAAAAACGAAGAAAATACTGGCTATAGCTATTTTCTCACTATGTCACTTATCTATTAATAATTTATTTCGCTATGCTACATTCTCTAGACAGGCGATATTATAACCTTTGCGCTCTTCGATGGTTTCAACAAAGATCGCGGTAGGAGCCGGCCTTGGGCACCATTTCATCCAGTAGCTCGCAGATGGTATGAACGACTTCCAGATTCTGTTTCTCGTTGTGGCCGCCGATGTTGTAGGTCTCGCCGATGATACCTGTGGTGACCACGGTATAAAGCGCGCGGGCGTGATCTTCCACATAAAGCCAGTCACGGATCTGGTCACCCTTGCCGTACACCAGCAGCGGTTTGCCATCCAAGGCGTTGAGGCTCACCAGCAGGCTCAGCTTCTCGGGGAAATGGTACGGGCCGTAGTTGTTGGAGCAATTGTGACGACGGTCGGCACGGTGCGTGCGCACCAGATCGTCACTTGAAGTCTTGGAGGCAGAATAGGGGCGGCTGGGGGCATAGGGGGTGGTTTCGGTGAAGAGCGGCAGTGCCGCACCGGGGGCCACTTCATCCGGATGGGGTAGGTCGCCATACACCTCGTCGGTGGAGATATGGTGGAAACGGAAAGCCGCCTTGCGTACCTCGTCCAGACCGTTCCAGTAGGCGCGAGCCGCTTCCAGCAGTATGTAGGTGCCGACAATATTGGTCTCGATGAAGTCGGCTGGGCCGGTGATGGAGCGGTCAACATAGCTCTCGGCGGCCAGATGCATCACGGCATCCGGCTCGTGCTGGGCAAACACTCGATCCAGCACTCGATCCAGCTCAACACGGTTGCAGATATCCACCTGTTCAAAGGCATAACATTCACTACTGGCGACACTGGCCAAGGATTCCAGATTGCCCGCATAGGTGAGTTTATCGAGATTGATGATGGCATCTTGGGTATTACGGATGATATATGGCGCACTACACTTGAGCCGATAAAGCCTACACCACCTGTTATAAGAATATTCACTTTATTGTGCCGAGTTAAACAGTTTCTAGAAAAAATGCTAGTAAAAAGAACCAAGCGCAACAAAAATAGATAATATCAATGTAGGTTGGCAAACCGTTTAAATATCATATTATTCAGTGCTCAGCATCTATATAAAAATTATCGCCCCATACCAAAAAGAACTGTTTTTACAGTGCGCAGCAAAACTTTAACATCTAACCAGAGATTTTGATGTTTAATATAGTAGATATCATATTTGTGTTTCCAAATAGCATCTTCAATAGAAGCACCGTAAGGATAGCTGACTTGAGCAAGTCCAGTTATTCCTGGCTTTACTGCATGGCGGAAACGATAGTAAGGAATCACAACCTCTAATTCCTTGATAAAAACTTCACGTTCGGGCCTTGGACCGACAAGTGACATCTCATTTTTAAATACGTTAATAAGCTGTGGGAGTTCATCGATTCGAGTTTTTCGAATAAACGCACCGACTCGGGTAACACGAGAATCATTCTTACTCGCCCATTGTGCACCATGCTTTTCAGCATCTTTGTACATAGAACGAAACTTAATTACATCAAACTCTCTGTTGAACTGACCAACTCTAGCTTGACGATAGAAAATAGGCCCCGGAGATTCTAATTTAATAAAAAACGCAGCCATCAAGCAGATAGGAATAGCAAACAGAGAAAGAATTGTGGCAGCTATAAGGTCCAATGCACGTTTTATAACTCGATTAAAGGCATTAGAAAGAATAGAAAATGCCTTCATATGCAAAAAGTAGCCACTATGTAGCAATTCAACCTCCGTCAAACCAAAACGACGGTCAATATAGCTAACTAATGGTTCTACATAGGCCCCACACTCCATTGCTTGGACGAGCATAGATGCGATATCATCGGGTAAATTATTGCTTTTGTAGTGAACTAGGGTTTTCCCCCTTAAATCACTCAAAATATTTTCATTATAATATACCGTTAGATTATGTCGTGATAGAACTCGACTAATGAGCTCAATATCACCAGCGTCACAATAGACATATAACTCTGCAGTTTTTACATGCTCTTTTTTTATTTCATCAATAACTCTGCTTACATCAACCGGAACGTTTTGATATACCTGACGGCTCTTTGCCCACTGTGTGGGTCTATCCACATCACAATCCAAAGGTTCTTGATCACCCACACCCTGATGCATATTCATCTCCAACCACTACCCTGTGCAAAATGTTAATAGCCATACGACTTGGTTATTTATAATTATCAACAAAGAAAGCCAGATATTAACTTAAGCCTGAGGAAACGGTGAATCCCCCCTCGCCTCTGATTATTGATAGAAAGCACCATTACAAACTATCACAGATAGATATCCTCTATCAAAAGGGAAAGCTACCGCCCCTGAGTTACAGCCCTCAGCCCGCTCAATAATCTATCGAATTGTCAAGCAAGTGGTAAGAGACATGATGTGCTCATTGAGCTATGACTCAACACCTTAGTTGTGGTTAAGCAGACCAAATCTGCTGCCTTTCGTGCTAGATGTCATGTCTCTTGTCTAACCAACCTACCAGGAAAACATAAACGCAGATATGCCCTTTCAAAAAGGCACCCTATAATACCTGCAGTTTGATAAAATTAGTAGCCAAGTTAGTCCAGTCGCAGGTTATTTAACCAAAACATAAACTCCCCACTGACACATCTATACAAAAAATCAGTTTTTTGCAAGCAAAAACTCGATATTGTGAGAAGGCAACGATCCGACATGGTCATGTGATCGGGCCTGTTTTCTGGCAAGCCACACCAGATCACAAATACCATCTGTCGGTTCGAATGCAGCCGGCGCATTCATCAAGATGTCACGTACTTGCTGGTGATCAAAACGATGGCAAGCATCATCCAATGACGCCAACAAGGGACGCAGTCGAAACCAAGGAAGCCAAGTCTCTTGTGCCACCATGATCCTGGAATGTTCAGTGCCTCTAGCATCATCACCAATCAGTAGTTCTTCATAGAGTTTTTCACCCGGTCGCAAACCGGTTACCTCGATTGCAATATCACCATCGGGTCGTGATTCATCACGTAGAGTCAGACCACTCAGGCGGATCATTCGCTTGGCCAATTCCATGATCCGTACAGGTTGCCCCATATCGAGCACAAACACATCACCTCCCTCCCCCATGGCACCAGCTTGTATCACTAGTTGAGCAGCCTCTGGAATTGTCATGAAGTAACGAATTATATCGGGATGAGTCAGGGTGATTGGTCCGCCCTTATCTATCTGCTGTCTAAACAACGGTACCACAGAACCGGAAGAACCGAGCACATTACCAAAACGAACCATGCAAAAACGGGTTTGATGCTTCTCACGGGTCAAAGCTTGCAAAACTAACTCAGCCATACGCTTGCTAGCCCCCATGGTATTGGTCGGGCGCACCGCTTTATCGGTGGAGATCAGTACAAACGTTTCCACTCCAGCTTCAATAGCGGCCTGCGCCGCATAGAGAGTACCAAATACGTTGTTGCGTACCCCTTCGATGATATTGAACTCAACCAGTGGCACATGTTTGTATGCTGCCGCATGGTAGACGGTCTGGATCCGAAAGCTCTGCATCACTGTTTTGAGGCGATGCTGGCGCTGTACAGACCCTAATAGCGGTATTAGCTCAGTTGCGATCCCTTCGCGCTGACATTGTTCGCTCAAATTTTTATGCAGGTCATAGAGGGCATACTCAGATAGCTCGAACAATACCAGCTGAGAGGGGTGACACCGTAAAATCTGGCGACAAAGCTCAGATCCAATAGAACCCCCAGCACCAGTCACCATTACGGCCTTACCTGTGATATTGGCCTCCATTAGTCTAATCACAGGTTCTACAGGGTCTCTTCCCAACAGATCGTCGATAGAAACCTCATTGAGCTGATCTATACGCGCAGAACCGTTAACCAAATCGGCCATGCCCGGGATAGAGAGCACTTCACAAGAAAGGGGCTCAAGTGCCTTGATTACCTCTTGACGACGAGCCCTAGTGCTGCTTGGGATAGCCAGCAAGATCTTCTGTACACCATGGAGCTCAATCAGAGTTGGCAATTGGGCACTGTGATAAACGGTACATCCTTGGATCACACAGCCCTGTTTGCCGGGATCATCATCAACAAAGGCGACCGGGTAAAACTCATTACCTTGCAGCAAGGCCACCTGTAACTGACGCCCCGAAGAGCCAGCGCCGTAGATCAATACCTGAGTACGTGCCAAACGGGTAGTATTAAGCAGCGCTCGAAAAAACAGGCGCACACCACCGACCAACAGAACAAGAAATGAGAGATAGATAACCGATACAGTTCTGGGCAGGAAGATATCGAAGTAAAACGCAGAGATAACGAAGAAACAGGTAGAAAGGAATGCCCCTAACAAGATAGTCCAGAGCACTCGAAAGCTGACATATCTCAAGACCGCACGATACAACCCCAGACGAACAAATAGGCCTATGCTGACAATAATGATTGCCCCTAACAGTGCCCAGTGATGAGGGCTATCGATTGGCCAACTGCGCTCAAGCCTGATCCAGTAGGATCCCCAATATGTCATTGTGATGAGCATAACATCGACTGTGACAGACACTGCGCGCTTACTTGTTCTGGACAATGAACCAAGGAAAGTGAGCAACCAGCTTCCCACAGGAAACCACTCATGTTTCATTCCGGCACTCCTGCTTTCAGGCGATACACAAGATAGGCTAACGGGAGATAGGCTATGGATAAGCCAAAAAAACCATCGAGTTGGCCAGATACTATCATCGCAGCGATCGGTGCAAGCCAGAGGCTATTGATAAAAAACACAGCCAATGTCACGTTTCGATGACTTTGCCAACGTCTCGCCAGATATTGATAGCCATGAGTACAATGAGCCTCGCTCAAACGACATTTCAGACGATAACGATTCAGCAGCGTCCAAGTCGCATCAACCACAAACACTCCGAGCATGACTAGCCATGCCCACAGGAATTGAGGTGCAGAAGCGGCATCCAGTAACATCAAGGAAGCCAGCATCAAGCCAAGAAAACCACTGCCACCATCCCCCATAAATATCCTGGCGGGCGGAAAATTCCAGCACAAGAAGCCCGCCGCCGAAGCCCCCAGTAGCAGCGCCAAGCCTGCAGACGACCACTCACCTCCAACCAGATAGTGAAACAACGCCATGAAGAGGCAGACGACAACGGCCTCGCCAGCCGCCAAGCCATCGATGCCATCCATAAAATTGTAAAGATTGATAAACCAGATCACCCCCAGCCAGGCCAGCAGGTAACCAAACCAGGCAAGATCCAGCTGCCAGCCAAAGAAGGGCAGCGCTGGCAAACCATCAACCGCAGATACTACCAAACCTGCCGCCATGCTCTGCACAATCAGGCGGGTTCGGGGCTTGAGAGAGATGTGGTCATCGATAAAACCGACCAGTGCAATGCCCAGCGCCGCAGCCCATATAAATGCGAAGCTGCTCTGGGATATACCATAGGGGAGTGGGATCAGGGTAACAAACAACGGGCCTGCCAGCAGGAAGGTCACCACGATAGCCATGCCACCGCCTCTCGGGGTAGGCACCTGATGCGAACTGCGATGATTGGGTTGGTCAAGCAAGCGGGTCTGGGCGTAGCGTCTGAGCAGGCCGGTCATGGTGATTGAAAGAAACAGACAAAACAACGACAACAAAACAAATGCCAGCATCAAGACGACTCACTATGGGAAGATGCCATCAGAGATAGGGTCTGAGAGAGCGAATAGGGTGCCGACCATTGTAATCGGCTCTGAGCCTTACCGATATCCATTTCCAGAGAGCCATAAATCCGTTGTAGCTTCGCATCAATCCCCAAACAACGGCCAAACCCTCTTATCACTCCTGGTGGAAGATAAAACAGCCGACAGGCAACCCCTTCTGCATCAGCAATCGCCGCCAACAACTGAGACGTCGACACCGCGACCTGATCTGCTACCAAAAAGACTTGGTTCACTGCGGCAGGATGCGCCATTGCATGGGCAATGAAGTCACACAGATTAGGCAACGCCAACAGGCTCCGCGCATTGTTCAAACGGGCAAAAGGGAGCGGGATCCCTTTACGCACCCACGTCATCATGCTGGCAAAATTAGCCTTCACTCCTGCCCCATAAATAAGAGGAGGACGGATGATGGTTACAGCCATACCACATTCTTTCGCGAGTGCCATCAGACCCTGCTCCGCCTCATACTTAGAACGTCCATAGGGATCTTCTGGCGGACTCTGCACACTCTCATCAAATGGCTTGCCTAGCTCGGTCTGCTCGCCATTCACTTTGATCGAGCTGATAAATATGAAGCGCTTCACCCCTATCTCAGCCGCCTGCCGAGCAAGCGTGAGGGAGCCCTCTGTATTCACCGCTCGAAACGCCGCCAGGGGATCTGTCGCGGTATCCGACATCACATGCACCCTGGCCGCACAGTGAACAACCACATCCACTTGTTGCAATGGGGCCGTCCAGTCAGCATCCGCAGTCAAAGAGGGAGCCTGAACCTGGTAAGAAGCGAGCGAACTACCGCGCACCGCACCTTTCACATTCGCCCCACATCTAATCAGGTGTTCACAGACCGCTTTGCCTACAAATCCGTTGGCTCCTGTGACCAAGACTGTACTTTTGATATCTGCCATTACCACCAACGCCAACCGTGAATATTGAAGAAAGTCACCATGGAACGCCCAAACATCCAAATATGGTGCCAGCCTTTGCGGGATGCATGGCCACCGTGATGGACCACCTTTACTTGAGGGACATAGGCAATACGGCTGATCTTTCCTGCCCTCAAACTGATGTCAAAATCTTCAAAATAGAGGAAGAAGCGAGGATCAAACCCTCCGAGCCGCTGCAGAACATCTGTACGAAACAGCATAAAACAACCACTGACAATAGGAGGATCCCACAGCACGTCATGATTATTGAGCTGATCTGCCAGCTCATATTTTGCCAAGCGTGTCTGGAATAACTTCTTCACAAATGCAGGAGCAAAACCGCGCAGCAATAAATCAAATACGGTTGGATAGCGTTTACAAAGCCGTTGTACCTTACCATCTTCCCATGTAGCAAAAGGCGTCAATAATCCACAATCCGGATGTTTCTCCATAAACTCGAGCGCATTTTTCAGTGCATCGGAAGCGACCTCAAGGTCTGGGTTGAGGATAAGGTGATACTTGGCATTTGTAAGCAGTGCTTGGTTATGCCCCGCACCGAATCCAGGATTTGCCCCTACAAAAATTAAATCATGCTCACCTGAAAAATACTGTATTACATCTTCATTATGAATAGCTAAATCATTTGATGGCGAATGGTCAACGACTATCAAGACACTAACAACCCCAGCTTCCGCTATTGCTTTCTGTAGCTTGTTGAAAGTGCTTGCTATCATTGCCTTTTCAGTACAATAAGCAACCACAGAAATAGATAGGAACGATTGATTCATGCTATTTAATCCAGTGATCACGCCACAATAGAACATTGCGCTCAAAATAGTTATAAGTAACAGCAGATAAAATTAGCGTAGTGAACATAAAACCAAACCAATATAAAGCAGCAGTATTCACTGTAACGTTTGGCAAATAGAAACTCATAGCACTTAACACTAATAGGTTTACAAGGTATGCTGAATATGACCATCTAGCCACAGGTCTTACTAATCTATAAAATAGATTATTAACTCTTAAGTCCATACCAAGAACAAGTAATCCGGCAGCAGCAATATTCGCCATTGGAAATAACATAACCTTTAAAAAAAGGCTGTCATCCATAATTTCATCTGGTTGCATCGAAATAATAATAACTGGCATTAATAATAAAGATAGGAATGGTGCAGCCTTGATCATTCTATCTCGCCATATTTTTCCATGATAATAAAAATAGGAGGTTAACACCCCAATCATTATTGAATCGAGGCGTAGTGATGCTGTCGATCTGACTTGATTGAATGTTAACTCAGAGTCTGAATACACAAATGTTACACGCATCATCAAAGAGAATACTAGTAATATAAAGAGAGTAACCAACAATGCCTGTATAGCCGAACCACGCCAAGTAAAAAACATTATCACTGGTATAAATAAATAAAAAATCTCTTCAATTACTAAGCTCCACGCTTCACCAAAAAAACCAGGATGGGGTAAAAATAAACTTTGTGTAAATGTCACATAATGCCATAATTCTGGTGTCGACTCAGGCCGCCATGTGTCAATAATCAACCAATTTAAGAGTAAGAATAATAAATAGTTAGGATAGGTTCGTAAAAAACGACGCCCCCAAAATTTAGGAATCCAGCGCCAACGACTATTACTTTTAGAACTTTTTTCTATAATAATTGAGCCAATTAAAAAACCAGATAATACAAAGAATATTTCAACTCCGAGAAAACCACCAAATTTGAAAAGTTGAGCCTCTGGAAAAATTGGAAACAATAGACGACGACCATGCGAAAGTAAAACCAGAAGGATTGCACTAGCTCGACAAATGTCGAGCCAGCGATTTTCTTTTTCAATATGACTTAACATAATTAGTTGGCTGTAGCTGTATACGCAGCAATTTTAGATTGCAACTTATTCTCGCTATTTTGTATTAATTTTTTATAAGTCATATTGGAGATACCCCATAAAGTAGAGTTTAAGTCTTCCTTATGCCCGACTAAATATTTTGATGTCACGATTGTGTGAACATCGTCATGCTGCTCAATGAAACGATCAATGGTATTAGTTTGCGCATCGTGATTACAACTATCCCAAGCCAAGAGCTTATCATAGAATTTATCCGAGTAAACATTTGTAACCATACTAACCATTTTATCTATATGGACATAGCATTCATTACCAATATTTTCGATGTGTAATATTTTGACATCATCATGCAAGTCAGCAATCAAACCAGCAAATACATCCCAGTTTTCTTTTTCAGATAAATATTTTTTAATATTATTCAGTCTACTTGAAAAATCATCCGGAAGATAGACATCATCTTCACAGATAGTTATTTGCTGAAATTTGAGGTCTTTAGCCCTATTAATGAGGAATTTATAACTCAATCCACATCCTACCCATCCAAGTCGATGCCTTAAGCCTGGAACATACTGGATACCATAGTGATTATCTTTTTCAAAGTCAGCTTTGCGGGAAGTCGTCTCAGGTAATCCTAAGCAAATCATATCCGTATCAAACTGAATTACATCTCCCACAGCCTGATAAAAATCATCATAAGTAATCAGGTCATGCGCCAAAAACAATCTCAGGAAATAATAGGAAAACATATCAGGCATGTCAATACAGCCTTTTCTAATTTCGTTATTTCGTTCTTTTCTGACAATATCATTGGAGACCCAATATTCAACTTTTTCCACCATAGCCTGAATATCATTCACAGGAACAAAATCAACCAAAGGCAACAATGCAGAATACTCATCCATATCTGCACTTTCTTCAGATACAATGATTTTATTTTGTGACAAACACTCGTATATTCTAGTTGTTTCCAGTAAAGCACCCTCATAATAATGGATATTAACTACAACCTTTGCTTTTGACATTTCGGCATACAGAGCCTCACCAAAAAGATCATTAATTATTTTCACAGAAAAATGTTTTTTTAGCTCTGTGATATAGTCTCTACGCCTATCATTATTTATATCACCATAAAATAGCACATCAACAGTCTCAGAAACCGTGTTGTTAAGTTCTCGCGGAAGAAATCCCACTGGCAGATGATAGATCTGGCGATAGCTCAATCCTTTATCTTGTAAAAACGCAATATTCTTTAAAGAGTAATCAAAAATGGCTAATGAGTTTTCCAAGCGTGCAAGGTAGTCATCAGTGAACCAACGAGAGCTGACTGATTGTTCAAGTTGATACGCGATATACAATCCAGGTAAAAGAGGGAACATCTGTGGACAAATAACAATATGCAAGACGTCCCGATAGCCCTCTTCTGGCATTTGATATTGAATTACAGCCTGAATATTCACTTTTTTCAAACTAGCACACATCAATTCAGCGAGATAACCACAATGTGCAGTAGTCAAAATAACTAATTCGGCAGTATCTTGATCTCCTAATGAAATAACCTCAGGTGTAACATGATGAGACCGACCACCCAATACATAGCTAACACGATGCAAAGTCGTGCGGATACCTTGCTGTCGTAAACTACGTAAACCTTTTGTGACCAGAGATGGATTTCTTGTAAGAGTAACTATAGGACGCAAAAATGGTTGAATCGCTCTAGCCAGTTTGCCACGCCGGCCACCTTCACTGCATACTTGCCGCCAGCCAAGTTGTAATGCAACGACATCACCACGTAACAAACGGCCCATCACTCGTAAAGGCATGGTTATCCGCCAGGACAAACTGGTTGTCACTTGTTGTTTCCAAGCTTGGAAGAATACTTCCTGCTGCTGGAGCTGATTTTCAAAAGCATTAACCTGACGAGAAGAAAACTCAGCCTGTGCAGAGATAACTGCCAATCGCTCAGAGAGAATTTTAGTCTGTGCAGAAGCCACTGTTACCTGCTCAGATGCCGCAGCTGCCTGTTCAGACGCAATAACTAACTGTTCAGAAATAATTGCAGCCTGCTGATGTGCTTCCTCAATACTTTTCTGCTGTCTCTCGATTATAGAAAGAGACTCCTGATGTTGACGAGCAATCTCAGCCTCATAGTCAGATAAATGCTTGGCATGTAACGCAGTTTGTTCAGACAGCGCAGTTACCAATTCAGCATTACGCTCTTTCCATACTCGCACATCAGCCTGATGCTCGCGAACTAGATTTACAAATTTTATAGAAACTGCAGCTTGAATCGAAGAAGGGAGACCATCAAATATTTTAGGATCAAGGCGATCTTGTTGCATGTACTCGCTCACATGACAAAGGATTATATCGTGCTGTTCAGGTTGGCCCAATCGAAAGCGTAAATATGTAGGTTTTAATTGCAATGAATAGGGTACCAAATATCCAAATAGATAGAAACTGAGCCGTCTTATACGTTCAGCATCATCATGAGCCTCCAGAATGAAATTGTAAGAATTCTCGCCCCAAACCGTTAGTGATTTGTCCAGCAAAAGTGCTTCCACTCCTACGCTGGAGTTAATAGTTAATATCTGTCGACATAAAGCAACAAAATATAGACTATTTTGTGAGTTATCGAGACAAACCTGTGCGGCTTTAAGCGTAAAAGAGCTCCCTGGATGAGAGCGAACCAGCAGATCATGTGCTGCCACTTTCTGCCGTGCGGCAGCAAGCAGTGCGAGATTGCTCATTCCATTGCCATAAGCAACCAAATTAGAGTCGTCTTCAACTTGTAACACAGCACCACATTCATAAGAGGTTTGTGCTGGCAATTCTTGGCAAGCTTCGGGATGAGTCAAGAAAAACTGCAATAGCTCTCGTGTTGTGAGAGACAATTGCCAGTCATGACACAGGGAATAACGTTGTGCTGACTCAGAGTTGCCATTGACACCGCGAAAATCGACATACCCGGTCTCACGATACAGTGGTCCACGCAGTGAACCCAATTCAATATGGATGACTGGAATGCCACGGGCGGCACATACCGCCTCCAATGAAGCAACATTACAAATAGTGACGATGGCTTCAAGTTCAACCGGAGCCGCATCTAATAAGACTTCAAGTTCACGCTCAAATGCAGCATCTCGCTCGCACAAGAAGTGCCGAAACGCCTCTATCGGATTACCATTACGCTTATTCAACCAATGATCAAATTTATTCTCATCCAGCCATGCGTAATAATGTTGCTCGGGCATGGTATTAAGAGGTAATGAATAACCCAACCGAGATTGTACCGCCTGATCACATTCCCAGCGACCTTCCCAATCACCGGGAGCGCGAACATAGTCACGCCCAGTGATAAAGAAGGCAGATTCATCTGCCCATTCACACAATAAACGGTAATAACACCAAAGATAGGGTGCTGCCTGGGCACGAAAAGGATAAGGTGGTAGAAAAGCAGCCAGCATTGATAACTCCGAGAAATTCAGGCAAGAACGGTGATAGGAGCGTGTACAACGCCACCCAGTTCTCTGGAAGACCAAAACTTGATTGCCTGCATTGGCCGACGCTGATCAAGTTCTTCACGCTCCCCTCCCTTGAGAGAGGCCAAACCGCAGTGCAACAAATAATCACCACTATTAATTGGTAAGGTCACTTGATAAGTCACCAGTTGGCGGCCAGGTTTCAAGGTTATAGGGTGACCAGCAGCAATATTGCTATCACCCCAAATATCACCACCTTGAGCTCGGCTCAATGAAAGTCCTAATGCCACATCTTCAATATTCTCACTCGACCAGAGTTCAAAACGCAGCGTTAGTGTTTCACCTGATTTGACAAGGGGTTCTTCATGAAAGGGTGTACCATCCGCCTTAACAATGGTCAGGCTTGCGATAATCGCGCGTGCTGAACCAAATCGCTTCTCACCCAGCGCCAGATTGGCCTCATTCTTTTGCTTTTCAAGTAGAACTAGCTGCGACGGGCAATCGCCATCACTTTCGATGTCAGGCAATGCCAAGGTATCGGCTTGCTCCTGTGACAAGATCATGCCCTTTTCGTACGCCATCACAGCAGCTAGCACATCACTGGTATCACCAATAAGACGTCCCCCTTCCATCACCAGGCACCGATCGGCATACTCAAGAATACTGCCTGTTGAGTGGGTCACCATCAAGATGGTTACCCCCTTCGCTTTCAGGGCCTCCATACGCTTGAAACACTTGTATTGGAAACCAATATCACCAACGGCTAACGCCTCATCGACTATCAAAATTTCAGGGTCAATACACGCCTGTACCGCAAACGCAAGACGTACGTACATTCCGCTGGAATAGGTCTTGACAGGTTGCTCCATAAAATCGCCGATGTCGGCAAAACGGGCAATTTCCTCAAACCTTGCGTCAATATTCTCTTTGCTCAACCCCAAAACACTGGCATTAAGATAGACATTATCGCGGCCACTAAACTCAGGATTAAATCCAGCGCCTAACTCAAGCAAAGCCGCAATACGGCCATTGACATTGACTTCGCCATGAGAAGGATTGAGGGTTCCGCAGATCAGCTGGAGCAGCGTGGACTTCCCGGCACCGTTATGACCGATAATACCAACGGTCTCACCCTTTTTAATCGTGAAATCAATTCCCCGGAGCGCCCAAAACTCACGAAAATACTGTCTGACAGCACAGCGAAACAACCGGAAGAAGCGGGGAATTATAAACTGCTTGAGTCGATCAACCGGTTGCTCATAAACCTGATAACACTTGCTCAAACCACGCACTTCAATCGCGACTTTGTCAGAGCACATCGGCAAACCCCTTACGCGTTTTCTGGAACAAGACAAATCCTGCATACATCACAGCGATTCCGGCAAAAAATGTCGTGCCGTATAACTCCCAAGAAGGTAATTTTCCCCAATAGAGCACATCACGCACCTGCGCAATCACCGGTGTAAGGGGATTGACGTTCAGCCAGTGACGATACTCTTCCGGTAACGCTTCGACAGGATAAAATATCGGTGAAAGGAACATTAATATTGTGCTGATAACGCCAACCAGTTGTGAAAGATCACGCAAGTAGACCCCCATCGCAGCAAGCGCCCACGAAACGCCCATGACTAGCAAGACCAGCGGTAAAATTACAACTGGGAAGAGCAATGCGGTAAGAGGTGGAATACCAAAGGCAATAACATAGAAAGCGATCCAAACAATAAAACTGATCACTAGATTTATCATGGCACTACCCAACGCAATCCAAGGCAATATATCAAGCGGAAATACAACCTTTTTGACGTAATTTACATTCTCCAGAATCAAACGAGGCGCTCGATTAAAACACTCGGAAAATAGATTGAATACCATTAAACCGGCAAACAATACCAAAGCAAACTCGCTGCGTGAATCACTACCACCACTCCAACGTGCTTTAAACACAACACTAAAAATAAAAGTATAAACAGCAAGCATGAAAAGTGGGGTAAATAGGGCCCACAAATTCCCAAACAATGAACCACGGTATCTAGCAGCGACTTCTCGACGAACCAGAGTAATAATTAAATGACGATTGGTATAAAAAGACAACATACTAATTGGTGATATACTATGATCTCGACTCATAAAAACCCTTGGGAAAATAATAACTCAACACAATATCCCATTAAAAACACTTTCCGAACACATATAAAAAATTTATCATCCATCCGTTTTATAAAAGTCTACTGAAGAATCAAAGAAAATATTCCACATCAGAAAAAATCGCTGCCATTTCATCCTTTTTTGATAAAGTTGCTTCATTGGATGGCCAATGAACACTTAAATCTTTATCATTCCACAATATGCTCCTGTCACTTTGTGGATGATAATAATTAGTCGTTTTATATAAAAACTCTGCTGTTTCACTTATAGTGAAGAAACCATGTGCAAACCCTTCCGGGATCCACAACTGCCGCTTGTTATCACTAGATAGATTAACACCGATCCATTTTCCAAATGTCGGCGAGCTTTTGCGTATATCTACTGCCACATCAAAGACTTCACCTGCAACACAACGCACCAGCTTGCCCTGAGCATGAGGTGGCAATTGATAGTGCAAGCCACGCAATACCCCTTTTGAAGACTTGGAGTGATTATCCTGCACAAAAGTCACCGGATATCCTACTGCCTCTTCAAACAGCTTGTGATTGAAACTCTCAAAGAAAAAACCACGTTCATCACCAAATACTTTTGGCTCAAAAATAAGCACGTCGGGAATAGCTGTCTTGATTACATTCATCTTTATATCCATACGTAATTCGACTTTTATGGGGGACATTTATCTTCCCCAGATATCACATCAGACTTTGGCGACCATTCTTAACAAATATTGGCCATAGGCGTTCTTTGCCAGTGGCGCTGCAAGCTCACGAACCTGAGCAGCATTGATAAACTTTTGGCGATAAGCAATCTCCTCCGGGCATGCAACTTTCAACCCCTGACGTGTTTCGATGGTCTGAATAAAGTTGCTCGCTTCAATCATGCTCTCGTGGGTGCCGGTATCAAGCCAGGCATAGCCACGGCCCATCATGGCGACCGACAAATTGCCTTGTTCCAGGTAGATCCGGTTCACATCGGTGATTTCCAGCTCACCGCGTGGCGATGGCTTCAGGCTCTTGGCGATCTCCACCACGCTGTTGTCGTAGAAATAGAGGCCAGTAACCGCATAGTTGCTCTTGGGCTCCAGTGGCTTCTCTTCCAGTGAAATAGCTGTGCCTTGCTTATCAAATTCCACCACCCCATAACGCTCAGGGTCATGCACATGGTAGGCAAAGACGGTTGCACCACTGTCCTTACTTGCTGCCGCTTCCAGTTGTTTCTGCAGGTCATGGCCGTAGAAAATGTTGTCGCCCAGTACCAGTGCACAGGGGTCTGAGCCGATAAATTCTTCGCCCAGAATAAAGGCCTGTGCCAACCCGTCCGGGCTTGGTTGCACCTTGTATTGCAAATTCAGGCCCCACTGGCTGCCATCCCCCAGCAGTTGCTCAAAACGGGGGGTATCTTGCGGGGTGCTGATGATCAAAATATCCCGAATACCCGCCAGCATCAGGGTGCTCAGCGGATAGTAGATCATCGGCTTGTCATAGATGGGTAGCAGCTGCTTGCTCACCGCCATGGTGACTGGATAGAGACGGGTGCCAGAGCCACCGGCCAGAATAATGCCTTTACGTTTGGTCATGATGCTTGTTTCTTATTTTTAAATTGCAAAAGAGAAGGGTGGTTTGAGGCCACACCTTTCTGTTTTATCCCTGTCAACCAGAGATGTATTCAGTACATCCCTGGCCTGTGATTTACTTGCCGAGGATCTCGGTCAACATCCGCTCCACACCGACGGTCCAGTCCGGCAGTACCAGATCGAAGGTGCGCTGGAACTTGCTGGTATCCAAGCGGGAGTTATGAGGGCGCTTGGCCGGGGTCGGGAAGGAACTGGTCGGCACCGCATTGAGCTGCGTGACTGCCAGTTCAACCCCGGCCTCTCTGGCTTTGGCAAACACCAGCTGGGCGTAGTCAAACCAAGTGGTGGTACCGGAGGCAATCAGATGGTACAACCCGGCGACCTCGGATCTGCTCTGCGCCACACGGAGCGCATGAGCGGTGCAATCTGCCAGCAATTCGGCACCGGTCGGGGCACCAAACTGGTCATTGATGACCGACATCTCGCTACGCTCCTTGCCAAAACGCAACATGGTCTTGGCAAAGTTGGCGCCACGGGCAGCGTAGACCCAGCTGGTGCGGAAGATCAGGTGGCGCGAGCACAGGGCAGCAGCCTGCTCACCCGCCAGCTTGGTCTCGCCGTAGACGTTGAGCGGAGCGGTAGCATCGGTTTCAAGCCAAGGGCGCTCACCACTGCCATCGAACACATAGTCAGTGGAGTAGTGCACCAACCAGGCTCCCAATGTCTCCGCTTCTTTGGCAATTGCAGCCACACTGGTGGCGTTGAGCAGCTCGGCAAACTCCCGCTCGATCTCGGCTTTGTCTACCGCAGTGTGGGCTGCTGCGTTCACGATGACATCCGGCTTCACCTGGCGCACTGTCTCCGCCACACCGGCCGGCTTGCTGAAGTCACCGCAGTAGTCGGTGGAGTCAAAATCGACGGCAGTGATACGGCCCAGCGGCGCCAGTGCACGTTGCAGCTCCCAGCCAACCTGACCATTCTTGCCAAACAGCAAAATATGCATCAGGCACGCTCCCCGTAGTTCTGTTCGATCCAGGACTGATAGGAGCCACTCTTCACGTTGTTGACCCACTGCTGGTTATCCAGATACCACTGCACGGTTTTGCGGATACCGGATTCAAAGGTTTCTTGCGGTTGCCAAGCGAGCTCGGAGCTCATCTTGCTGGCATCAATAGCATAACGGCGGTCATGGCCAGGGCGGTCGGCCACATAGGTGATTTGATCGCGGTAGGAGCCGGCCTTGGGCACCATTTCATCCAGTAGCTCGCAGATGGTATGCACGACTTCCAGATTCTGTTTCTCGTTGTGGCCGCCGATGTTGTAGGTCTCGCCGATGACACCTGTGGTGACCACGGTATAAAGCGCGCGGGCATGATCTTCCACATAGAGCCAATCACGGACCTGATCACCTTTGCCGTACACCGGCAGCGGTTTGCCATCCAGCGCGTTGAGGATCACCAACGGGATCAGCTTCTCGGGGAAGTGGTACGGGCCGTAGTTGTTGGAGCAGTTGGTGACGACGGTCGGCAGGCCGTAAGTACGGCGCCAGGCACGCACAAGATGGTCGCTGGAGGCCTTGGAGGCAGAATAGGGGCTGCTGGGTGCATAAGGGGTAGTTTCGGTGAAAAGCGGCAGTACCACACCGGGGGCCACTTCATCCGGATGGGGCAGGTCGCCATACACCTCGTCGGTGGAGATATGGTGGAAACGGAAAGCCGCCTTGCGTACCTTGTCCAGACCGTTCCAGTAGGCGCGAGCCGCTTCCAGCAGCATGTAGGTGCCAACGATATTGGTCTCGATGAAGTCGGCGGGGCCGGTGATGGAACGATCAACATGGCTCTCGGCGGCCAGGTGCATCACGGCATCCGGCTGGTGCTGGGCAAACACTCGATCCAGCTCGGCGCGGTTGCAGATGTCCACCTGTTCAAAGGCATAACGTTCACTGTTTGCGACACTGGCCAAGGATTCCAGATTGCCCGCATAGGTGAGTTTGTCGAGGTTGAGAACTGAGTCGTTGGTATTTTGAATGATATGACGAACAACCGCCGAGCCGATAAAACCTGCGCCACCAGTGACAAGAATCTTCATAGTTATACTCTTGAAAAGTAATAGAAAATTGGTTATTTTTTGAACCTGTTACGTATTGCTTATGGTGGTGAAAATACTCGCCAAAATGGCGGGTTTCTGACACCAACAATGAAAAAGACAATAGCTACCGCCCCTGGGTTACAGCCCCCAGATTGCTGCTTTGACCGGATTGTATGTGCTGTTGGCCATAGTGCCCTCCAGCTTGGGAAAATTCTGTCACCGCTCCCTGATGACAAAAGTGCGATTTCTCTTGCACATTGGATATGTCAGTTTACAAAAAATCACCGTCAATCGTTGCTATGCCCCAAGGGCAAAGTCCGAATTTTAGCGCCTTTACTAGCCGCTTGAACAGCTATAACAACCTTTCCTAAAGTAAGTGATTTGCCCCCTCTCCTGCAGCGGTTCTCCACTCTTCTAGCAGAGGAAGATGAGCTTACAATCTCTAATAAAACCTCTTTTGAGGCCAAAGATAATCGTTGCCAACCGGCTTCAGAAGTAAAAATAGTGACAAGCAGCGCCTCAGTGTGGAGCGCGCTCACATGAACGCCACTTTTTGCCAATCCAGCTGGAGACACGTAACACTTTCTTACAATTGCCCCCCGCCGCACACGCAAAATTTCAACTCTTCCACCAGGTTCTGATACCGGTCGCAATGCTGTCTGCACGACGTATTATGTCACTTGGGTTTCATATGTATATGTTTTTGCTGAAAACAAACAGGGCGAACCTGATGGTTCGCCCTGTGACGGTAAGATAACGCAAGGAGAGATCTGTGGCTACTGTCAGCTTTTTTCTTTGCCACCCTCGGTATAGGTGGCTTGCCAACCGCCGCCGACGGCTTTGTAGAGCGCGACCTGGTTGCTGAGCTGCGCCAGACGGGTACTGATCAGCCCCTGCTTGGCACTGAACAGCGAGCGCTGGGCATCGAGTCGGGTTAGATAACTGTCCACCCCCTTCTCGTAACGCACCTCCGCCAGCTTGAAGTAGGTCTGGTTTGCCTCCACCAGTGCCTGCTGCGCCTGCAGTTGCCGCTGATAGTCAGACTGGGCGCCGAGTGTATCCGCTACTTCCTTGAATGCGGTCTGGATGCTCTTCTCGTAGCTCGCCACCGCCTGCCTGGTGCTTACCTCGGCCACGTCCAGATCCGCGATGCGCTTGCCGCCATCAAAAATCGGCAGGTTGATCTGCGGCATGAAGGTCCAGGTGCCGGTGCCGCCGTCAAACAGCCCGCTCAACTGGTTGCTAGCGGTGCCCGCCGTCGCGGTCAGCGAGATGGTCGGGAAGAAGGCTGCACGGGCGGCGCCGATATTGGCATTGGCCGCCTTCAGGCTGTGCTCGGCCGCCAGGATGTCCGGGCGCTGTTGCAGCAGACTGGATGGAGCACCCACCGGGATGGCCGCCAGTTGCACCTCGGCCAGGCTCGCCGGCTCGGTCATCAGTGCGGGGACGCCAGTCCCGAGCAGCAGTGCCAGGCCGTTGCGATCCTGCTTCACCTGCCGCTGGTACTGGGCCAGGCTCACCTTGGCACTCTCCAGCGCGGTACGGCCCTGGGCCAGCTCCATCTCGGAGGCGGCCCCCAGCCGGTATTTGTGCTCGGTCAGGCCATAGCTCTCCTGCTCGGTGGCCAGGGTCGCCTCGCTCAGCGCGAGCAACTCCTGATCCGCCAGCAGGGTGAGATAGGCGTTGGCCACCGAGGCGATCAGCGCGATCTGGGTGCTGCGCTGGGTCTCAACCTGCGCCAGATAGTTTTCCAGCGCCTGATCTTTGAGGCTCTGGATCCGGCCGAACAGGTCCAGCTCGTAGGAGGTGATGCCGATGTTGGCGCCGTACTGGCTGCTGATGGTACCCTGCCCCGTGCTGCTGAGATCGTCCGATCCCTGCTGGCGGGTACCCGAGCCATTGGCCGCCAGGGTCGGCAGCTGGGCCGCCCGCTGGATCCGGTATCTGGCCTCGTAGGCCTCCACGTTGAGGGCCGCGATGCGCAGATCCCGGTTGTTCTCGAGGGCCGTGGCGATCAGCTGCTGCAGGGCGGGATCGAGGAACTGCTGGCGCCAGGGGGAGACAGCCGCCTCCCCTGCCGGGTTGCTCTGCCAGGCGGCGCCTTGCGGCAGCGCCGGGCGCTGGTAATCGGGGGCCATGGAACAGCCCCCCAGCAGCAGGGTCACGCTCAGGGCGATCAGGGTTTTAGTCATGTTTGATCTCCTCGGCATGGGCCAGACGCGCCTGCTTGGTGCTGTGCTTGGTGAAATAGCGCATCACCAGCACGAAGAACAGCGGCACGAAGAAGATGGCCAGCACGGTGGCACTGATCATCCCCCCCATCACGCCGGTACCGATGGCGTTGCGGCTGCTGGCGCCGGCACCGGTACTGATCACCAGCGGCAATACGCCGAGGATGAAGGCGAGCGAGGTCATCAGGATAGGACGCAGACGCAGGCGCGCCGCCTCCACCACGGCTTCGCTCAGCCCCATGCCCCTGTCATAGAGCTCCTTGGCGAACTCGACGATGAGGATCGCGTTCTTGGCCGACAAACCGATGGTGGTCAGCAGGCCCACCTGGAAGTAGACGTCGTTCTCCAGCCCGCGCAGGGTGGCGGCCACAATGGCCCCCAACACCCCGAGCGGCACCACCAGCATCACCGAGAACGGAATGCTCCAGCTCTCGTAAAGCGCCGCCAGACAGAGGAACACCACCAGCAGCGAGATGGCGTACAGGGCCGGTGCCTGAGAGCCTGCCTGCCGCTCCTGGTAGGAGAGACCGGTCCACTCGATGCCGATGCCTTCCGGCAGCTGCTTCACCATCTGCTCGATGGCGGCCATGGCGTCACCGGTACTCTTGCCCGGCGCCGCTTCCCCGACGATCTCCATCGCCGGTACGCCGTTGTAACGCTCCAGCCGTGGCGAGCCGAAGCTCCAGTCGGTGCTGGCAAAGGCGGAGAAGGGCACCATCTGACCGGCGCTGTTGCGCACGTACCAGAGCTTGAGATCTTCCGGGTTCATCCGGAAGGGGGCATCCGCCTGCAGATAGACCTTCTTGACCCGGCCTCTGTCGACGAAGTCGTTCACATAGGCAGAGCCCCAGGCACTGGAGAGCGTGCTGTTGATGTCGCTGATGGAGAGCCCCTGCGCCAACGCCTTCTCGTAGTCGATCTTGATGTCGAGCTGGGGAGTGTCTTCCATCCCGTTCGGGCGCACCCGCACCAGGTTGGGATCCTGCGCCGCCATGCCGAGCAGCTGGTTGCGCGCCGCCATCAGCTTGTCGTGGCCCACGCCGGCCCGATCCTGCAGGAAGAAGTCAAAACCGGTCGCCGTCCCGAGCTCCGGGATCGGAGGCAGGTTGAAGGCGAACACCTGGGCTTCCTTGATGCTGAACAGGTAGCCCATGGCACGGCCGATGATGGCATTGGCGCTGCGATCGGGCGTGTTGCGCTCCTTCCAGTCTTTCAGCTTGATGAACGCCATGCCGCTGTTCTGACCGCTACCGGCGAAGCTGAAGCCCGCCACCGTCAGCACGGAGTCGACGTTATCCTTCTCGTTTTTCATGAAGTAGTCGCGCATGTCGGCCAGCACCACCTCGGTGCGCTGCTTGGTCGCCCCGACCGGCAGCTGCACCATGGACATGATGACCCCCTGATCCTCTTCCGGCAGGAAGGAGGTGGGCATGCGCATGAACAGGATGGCCAGTACCGCCAGCATGGCGGCGTAGATAATGCCGTAGCGCACCCCTTGCTTGACCACCTTGCGCACGCCGCTCTGGTAGCGGTTGGCGCTGGCGTCGAAGGCCCGGTTGAACCAGCCGAAGAAGCCGCGCTTGGCACCGAACTCGCCATGCTTGAGGGGTTTGAGCAGGGTGGCACACAGGGCCGGGGTCAGGATCAGCGCCACCAGCACCGACAGCACCATGGCCGAGACGATGGTGAGCGAGAACTGGCGATAGATGGCACCGGTCGAGCCGCCGAAGAAGGCCATCGGCACGAACACCGCCGAGAGCACCAAGGCGATCCCCACCAGGGCACCGGTGATCTGGGTCATCGACTTGCGGGTCGCCTCGAGCGGAGAGAGATCCTCCTCGCTCATCAGACGCTCCACGTTCTCCACCACCACGATGGCGTCATCCACCAACAGGCCGATGGCCAGCACCAGGCCGAACATGGTCAGGGTGTTGATGGAGAAGCCGAACGCCGACATGACGCCGAAGGTCCCCAGCAGCACCACGGGCACCGCAATGGTCGGGATCAGGGTGGCGCGGAAGTTCTGCAGGAACAGATACATCACGCAGAACACCAGGAAGATCGCCTCCACCAGGGTCTGTACCACTTCCTCAATGGAGATCTTCACGAACGGCGTGGTGTCGTACGGGTAGACAATCTCCATGTTGGCCGGGAAGTAGGTGGAGAGCTCATTCAGCTTGCCACGCACCTTCTCGGCGGTATCCAGCGCGTTGGCGCCGGTCGCCAGCTTGATGGCCACCGCCGCGGTGGACTGACCGTTGTAGAGCGCCTCGGCATCGTAGCTTTCGCCGGCCAGTTCGACTCTGGCCACGTCTTTGAGCCGCACCTTGGAGCCGTCCTGGTTCACCCGCAGCAGGATGTCGTTGAACTCCTCCACGGTGGAGAGCCGGGTCTGCCCCATGATGGTGGCGGTGAACTGCTGATCGGTCACCGCCGGGGTACCCCCCAGCTTGCCGAAGGCCACCTGGGTATTCTGCGCCTTGATGGCGGCCTGCACGTCACCCGGGGTCATCTGCACCCGGTTGAGCTTGTTGGGATCGAGCCAGACCCGCATGGAGTACTGGCTGCCGAACAGGGTGATGTCCCCTACCCCGTCCAGACGACTGAGCGGCTCCTTGATGTTGGCCACCACGTAGTCGGCCAGGTCATCGTTGGTCATGGCGCCATCTTTGGAGATAAAGGCGGCCACCATCAGGAAGCTGCTGGAGGTCTTCTGGACCCGGATCCCCTGCTGCTGCACCTCTTGCGGCAACAGCGACATGGCTTGCTGCAGCTTGTTCTGCACCTGCACCTGGGCGATGTCGGGGTCGGTCCCCGGCTGGAAGGTGAGGGTGACCGATACCCGGCCGGAGGAGTCCGACTGGGAGGACATGTAGAGCAGGTGATCCAGCCCGGTCATGTTCTGCTCGATGATCTGGGTCACCGAGTCTTCCACCGTCTTGGCGGAGGCCCCCGGGTAGCTGGCGGAAATGCCCACCGCCGGCGGCGCAATGCTCGGGTACTGGGCGACCGGCAGCTTGATGATGGCCAGGCTCCCCGCCAGCATGATCACCAGGGCGATCACCCAGGCGAAAATGGGTCTGTCTATGAAAAATCGTGCCATGAGGCGACTACTCCATCCTACTTGTTGGCCGGGGCATTGGCCGGCGCCTGGGCAGACTGCGCAGCGGCACTCTGTTCAGCAGGTGCCACGACGACCCCGGGTTTTACCTTTTGCAGGCCGGCTACGATCACCCGTTCGCCCGCCTTGAGACCGGATTCCACCACCCAGTCACTGCCGACGATGCGGCCCAGCTGCACTTCACGCAGCTCCACCTTGTTGTCCGCCGTCACCACCATCACGGTAGCGCCGCCTTTCGGGGTACGGGTCACCGCGGTCTGCGGCACCAACAGCCCTTCGGCGCGCTCGCCCTCCTGCAGGGTGGCACGCATGAACATGCCCGGCAGCAGCAGCTGATGAGGGTTGGGGACGATCACCCGCAGAGTCACCATGCCGGTGGTCTCATCCACGGTCACGTCGGAGAACTGCAGCGAGCCCTCTTCACCGTAGGTGGAGCCATCTTCCAGCTGGAAGCTCACCCGGGCGCCTTTCTGCTCGTCCTGGGTCAGCTTGCCGGCCGCCACCTGGCGCTTGAGACGCAGCAGATCGGCGGTGGACTGGCGCACGTCCACATACATGGGATCGAGCTGCTGGATGGAGGTGAGGCTGTCGGCCTGCTGGGCCGTCACCAGGGCACCCTCGGTCACCGCGGACTTGCCGATACGGCCGCTGATGGGCGCCGTGATGCGGGTGTAGGCCAGGTTGATGTTGGCGGTCTGCAGCGCCGCCTTGGCGGCACCGATTTCGGCCAGCTGCTGCTTCCAGGCCGCGTCGGCGTCGTCATACTCCTGGCTGCTGATGGCCTTCACCTTCACCAGCTCGGCATAGCGCTTGGCCTTGAGGCGGGCGCTCTGCTCGTTGGCCTGCGCCTTGGCCAGGTTGGCCTTGGCACTGGCCACCGCGGCCTGATAGACGGCGGGGTCGATCTGGTACAGCAGCTGGCCGGCCTTGACGTCACTGCCCTCGGTAAAAAGACGCTTGAGAATGATGCCGCTCACCTGGGGACGCACCTCGGCGACCCGCAGCGGGGCGCTGCGACCGGTCAGCTCGGTGGTGAGCTGCAACGGCGCCGTGTGCAGGGTGACGACATCCACCGCGGCCGGCGGCATCGCACCGGGCCCCTGCTGGGCACTGCCCTGTTCGCCGCAAGCGGTCAGCAGACCGCTCGCCAGCAGCGCAAGGCCGACTGAACGTGCGAGAATATGTTTATGCATGGAGAACCTGAGCCTCTGTCTATCAATGAATAACCACAGGGTTTATAGGACCCGGTTGGTAAAATCGGAAAGATGAGGCAATATACATACATTCATAAATGTATGTAAGTGACTTTTTTTACTTTTACAAGGTGCGCGCAGAGATGGCCAGAAGAACCAAAGAAGAGGCGCAGCAGACCCGCTGCCACATCATGAGTACGGCCCTGGATCTGTTCTGCTCACACGGCCTGGCCAAGACCAGCCTGACCGACATCGCCAGGGCCGCCGAGCTGACCCGGGGCGCCATTTACTGGCATTTCAAGAACAAGGAAGAGCTGTTCGTCTCCCTCTGGGAGGAGCTGTGCCAACCCCTCTCCCATCAGCTCGATGCCTGCGTCTCCGAGCTGGAGCCCGACCCCCTCGGCAAGCTGCGTACCTTCCTCAAGGAGGTGCTGGTCAAAATCTGCACCAACCCGGCCCATCAACAGATGTTCACCATCATGTTCAACCTGGAGTCGCTGGAGGGAGAGGCCATCTCCTTGCGCGAACACATGCGCAGCCAGTCCAACAACTTCTTCCGGGATCTGGAAACCACCCTGGGCAATGCGGTGCGCCTCGGCCAGCTGCCGCAGGGGCTGGATCTGCAGCGGGCCGCCACCCTGCTGCACTGCACCCTGGATGGCTACATCATCAACTGGCTGCACTTTCCGGAGCGCATCGACCTGCGCCAGGAGGCCGACTTCCTGCTGGACAGCCTGTTCGCCCTGATCGCCCTGCCAACCGGCCCGGCCGCCCGTCGCCCCTGAGCCTGCAAGGCCGAACACTGGCGGCCCTTGCCCGATGCAGACAACCCCTACTTCCTTCCATCTCCTGCCATCAATTTGGCGCCCCGGCGCCAAATTGGCTCAAGTTTGCTATAGTCACGCCCCCGAAATTGAGTTGCGCCCCCCGAACCAAGGTGCCTGCCATGTCCCGTTCATCCTCCTCTTGCCCTCCGGCCTCCATTGCCATGCCCTCAGTCGACCCATGGTCAGCGGCGCGCCAATCGTTTCTGGCGCTGCTGCCAGCCGGCGCCCACCTGCTGGAGGCGGGCTGCGGCGAAGGCAACGATCTCTGCTTCTTTCGCCAGCAGGGGCTGGTGGTGACGGCCTTCGATGCCCGCCTGGCACAAGCCAGGGTAGCCTCGCGGCGCAGCGGCCAGCCGGTGCGGGTCTGCCGCATCGAGCAGTTGCATAGCGTAGTGCCCTATGACGGCATCTGGGCGCGCGGCGCCTTGCCGGCGATCGCGCCAGACGAGCTCAGCGATGCGCTGGCCCATCTGGCTGGGCTGCTCAAGCCCGCCGGGCCGCTCTATTGTGCCTTTCCCCACCCCAGTGGCCAGCCCGTTGCCACCGGCAGCACTCCTGCCGAGGAGCACCTCTCCCAGACCCGGCTCGATGAAGACGGCCTGCGCCGGCTCATCGCCCCGCTGCCGCTGCAACTGCAGCAGTGCTGGGAGTGCAAGCAGGCGGATGGCCGCTGGCTGCACGCCCTGCTGATCCGCGCCTGAAAGGGCGCGCCAAATTAATCGCCCACCGCGCTTCGCGCCCACCCTGCCAGTGGCTATCACCACCATGATCACATTTAACAATATTTAACTCGACATTAACGCACGCACGACAGACATGATGCGGATTTTGTGTTAAAAAGCGGCATTAAAATCAAAATTAAATAACAAATCAGACACTAACACCTGGATTTACTTATGAAACTTGTCCTCAAACTGGTTGCCGGCATCCTCACCGGACTCTTGCTCGGTCTCTACGCCCCGGAATGGGTCGCACGCGTGCTGTTTACGGCCAAGACAGTCATAGGTCAGCTGATCACCTTCACCATTCCGCTCATCATCCTGTTCTTCATCATGAGCGGCATCGCCAGCCTGCCGAAGAACTCCGGCAAGCTGCTGGGCAAGACGGTCGCCCTCTCCTACTGCTCCACCATACTGGCGGGCCTGTTCGCCTTTACCGTGGCCAGCAACCTGATCCCGCGCCTGACCACCGCCGCCGAGCCCACCGCCGAGAGCGCCATCAAGCTCGCCTCCTACATCAACCTGGAGATCCCGCCGCTGTTCGGGGTGATGTCGGCGCTGGCCGCCGCCTTCGTGTTCGGCATCGGCATCAGCGCCACCCAGGCCACCGATCTGCGCCGGGTCGCCGATCAGGGCCGCGACATCATCGACCGCCTGCTGGCCAAGGTGATCATCCCGCTGCTGCCGTTCTACATCGCCGGCGTCTTCGTCGAGATGACGGTGGAAGGCACCGTATTCGCCACCCTGAAGACCTTCGGCGTGGTGCTGGTGATGGCCATCGTCATGCACTGGCTCTGGCTCTCCGTGCTGTTCGTCGGTACCGGTCTGGCCCTGGGCCGCTCCCCGGCCCAGCTCATCAAGAACATGCTGCCGGCCTACTTCACCGCGCTGGGTACCATGTCCAGCGCCGCCACCATCCCGGTCGCCCTGCAGGCCAGCAAGAACAACGGCGTGAGCGACGGCATCGCCAACTTCACCGTGCCGCTGTGCGCCACCATTCACCTGTGTGGCTCCACCATCACGCTAGTGACCTGCGCCACCGCGGTGATGTTCCTCTCCGAGCATCTGGCCATTCCGGGCATCAACACCATGCTGCCCTTCATCATGATGCTGGGCGTCATCATGATCGCCGCGCCGGGTGCCCCGGGTGGCGGCGTCATGTCCGCGCTGGGTCTGCTCACCTCCATGCTGGGGTTCGGTGAAGCCTCCATCGCCCTGATGATCGCCCTCTACCTGGCGCAGGACAGCTTCGGCACCGCCTGCAACGTCACCGGCGACGGCGTCATCGCCCTGTGGGCCGACCGTTTCGCCCAGAGCGGCGAGCCAGCGCTCAGCGCCGAGCAAGATGCGGCCTGATAGAGCAAGCAGATAAAAAACGGGAGCCATCGGCTCCCGTTTTTTGTTGACGGTCAGCGCCAATCAACCGCGGCGGCGGATCACCCCTTCCTGCGCCGTGCTCGCCACCAGCACCCCATCGCGGGTGAAGAACTGGCCGCGCACCAGGCCGCGACCGGCACTGGCGCTCGGGCTGTCCACCACGTAGAGCAGCCAGTCGTCCAGCCGGAAGTCCCGGTGGAACCACATGGAGTGATCGATGGTGGCCACCTGCATGTCCGGCTCCCAGTACGACACGCCGTGGGGCTGCAGGGCGGTGAACAGGAAGTGAAAGTCGGAGGCATAGGCCAGCAGGTACTTGTGCACCCGCTGATCGTCCGGCATCTGGCCATTGGCCTTGAACCAGACGTGGCGCAGCGGCTCGTGCACGTCGGGGCGGATCGGGTCGACCAGGGTCACCGGGCGAATTTCGATGGGCTTCTCGCACATGATCTTGTCGCGCAGGGCAGGCGGGATCTGCTGCTCGTAGGGGCGCACCAGCTCCAGCTCGCTCTTGAGCTGCTCGGGGGGCGTGATCCCCGCCGGCATGGCGATCTGGTGTTCAAAACCGTCCGCCTCGACCTGGAAGGAGGCGTTGAGATAGAAGATGGGCTTGCCGCCCTGAATGGCCTTGACCCGGCGGGTGGAGACGGTCTGGCCGTCGCGGATATTCTCCACATCGTAGACAATGGGACGGTTGGCATCGCCGGGGCGCAGGAAGTAGGAGTGGAAGCTGTGCACCTGGCGATCGCTTGCCACCGTCTGTTTGGCGGCTGACAAGGCCTGCCCCATTACCTGTCCGCCAAACACGGCCCGCAGACCGAGATCCTGGCTCTGGCCCCGAAACAGGCCCTCCTCGATTTTCTCGAGCGCCAGCAACGCCAGCAGCTCATCAAGTACCTTGCTCATTATTATCTCCTGTGTCAGTGCGGGAAGGCTAACAAGCCCGCTCGTGCCGGGCAACCACCCCCGCCCCTACCAGTCGCCTGCCCGGCCCCATTAATTCAGCTTTACGTTAATTTGAACAATAACGAACTCAAAAGGCGCCAACGAAAAGGCCCGCCGAGAGGCGGGCCTGTTGCAGTGCGGCCTTGCGGCCACGCAGCGCTTACTTGCTGCCGGTACCCGAGTTGCGGGTGGAGGAGGTCGGCTTGCGACGGGCCGTGGTGGCACGGGCGCGCGGCTCCTTGCCCTGCATCTCCTTGTGGCGCTTGACGGCGCGACGGATCTGGGCGGCCTGCTTGTGACGACTGGTTTTGCCATCCTGCTGCAGATCGACCTTGGACTCGGTCTCGTTGGGCAGGTTGACCAGGCCACGCAGGTAGTTCACCTCTGGCAGTTTCAGCTCCTGCCAGCCACCGCGCGGAATGCCGCGATCCAGCTGCACGTCGCCGTAGCGAATACGCATCAGGCGGCTCACCTGCACTTCCTGGGATTCCCACAGGCGGCGCACTTCACGGTTGCGACCCTCGGTCAGGGTGACGTTGAACCACTGGTTCAGACCCTCGCCACCGGCCGGCTTGATCTTGTTGAACTTGGCCATGCCGTCTTCCAGCTGCACGCCCTTGCGCAGGCGCTGCAGCATGGCTTCGGTGATCTCGCCAAAGACCCGCACCGCGTATTCCCGCTCCACTTCGTGGCTCGGGTGCATCAGCCGGTTGGCCAGCTCACCGTCGGTGGTGAACAGCAGCAGACCTGAGGTGTTGACGTCAAGGCGGCCGACCGCAATCCAGCGGGCCCCTTCCATCTTGGGCAGACGATCAAACACGGTGGGACGACCTTCCGGATCGTGACGGGTACACATCTCCCCTTCCGGCTTGTGGTAAGCCAGCACGCGGCAGATCACTTCCTCTGCGGCACGGGTCTTGATCTGGTGACCATCCACCCGGATCACGGCGTTCACTTCGACGCGATCCCCCAGTGTGGCGACCTTGCCATCCACACTGACCCGACCTGCGGTGATCAGGGCCTCCATCTCACGACGGGAGCCGTGACCCGCGCGGGCCAACACTTTTTGCAGTTTTTCACTCATCGGGGTTACCTGATTGTTGATCGCTGCCCGCAGCTGCCAATGTCAGCGTGGACAACGAGGGTTGCAGTTCGGGATCAAGCTCGGGGAGCTGCTCCAGACTCTGCAGATTAAAATAATCCAGAAATTCTCGGGTGGTGGCGAGCAGCTCCGGGCGGCCCACCACCTCCTTGTGACCGATGCTGCGCACCCAGCCACGTTCTTTCAGGGTATTCACTATCTGGCTCGAGACCGCCACCCCGCGGATGGCTTCGATCTCGGCCCGGGTGATGGGCTGACGATAGGCGATCAGCGTCAGCGTCTCCATCACGGCGCGCGAATAACGGGGCGCCCGCTCGCTCCAGAGCCTGGAGAGCTCCTCGGCGTACTCCTGGCGGGCCTGAAAGCGCCAGCCGGAGGCGACTTCCTTGAGCTCCACTCCCCGTTCGCTGTAATCCTGTCTGAGCTCCGCCAGCAACAGCTGGACGTAGCGGCTGGTGACCGGGTAGTCCGCCAGTACGCTGCTCTTGAGCTCGCTGACGTTGAGCGGGCGTCCGGCGACGAACAGCGCCGCCTCGATCAGCGTCTTGAGTCGTTCAGCCGGCAGCGCCATGATCCGCTCCTCGCAACATCGGCCTCTTCAACCGTTCAGTGGGCAGCGCCACGCTCGCTCTCCTCATGCTGGCCGGCCAGGGCAAAGTGGATCGGCCCCAGCGGTTCCGCCTGCAGGATCCAGATCAACTGCTCCTTGCAGAGCTCCAGCAGCGCCAGAAACGTCACCAACACCCCCATGCGCCCCTCTTCGGCGCGCAGCACCCGATCCAGGCGCAGGGTCTGGCCCAGCGAGAGCATGGCAAGGATCTCCGCCATACGCACCCGGGTCGGGATCTGCTCACGGCGGATCTGGTGATGTTCAAAATGAGTCGCGCGTTTTACCACACTTTGCATGTAAAGGGCGAGCTCAACCAGCGAAACATCGGGCGTCAATGGTTTGAGATCGCCAAAATCCGGCGGCAGGGCGGTGGCGATGAAGATCTCCCGCTCCAGCCGCGGCAGCTCGTTGACCCGCTCCGCCCCCACCTTGTAGCGCTCGTACTCCTGCAGCCGGCGAATGAGGGTAACGCGGGGGTCCTCCCCCTCCTCCTCATCTTCCAGCTCAGGCGCCTTGGGCAGCAGCAGACGGGATTTTATCTCCGCCAGCCAGGCCGCCATCAGCAGGTATTCGGCCGCCAGCTCCAGATTGAGGCCCTGCATCAGCTCCACGTACTCCATGTACTGGGCGGTGATCTGCAGGATCGGCAGGTTGAGGATGTCGAGCTGCTGGCGCCGGATGAGGTAGAGCAACAGATCGAGCGGCCCCTCGAAGGTATCGAGAAACACCTCCAGCGCATCGGGCGGGATGAACAAATCCTGGGGCAGCTCGTGATAGGGCTGCCCCAGCACCCGGGCGATGGGAGACGGGACGGCCTGGGGGGGAATGGCTTCCCCCGCCGGGCTCGCCACCCTCTCACCCGCCGTGGGCGTGGTCGTCACCGGCACAGGATCGGCAGTATCACTCAAACGGAGTCGGATCCCCGGCACCACGCCGGCGCAGCACCGGCTCGTCGTCGGAGAAGTCCACCACGGTAGTGGGCTGCTCGCCCAGATAACCGCCGTTGACCACCAGATCCAGCTGCTTGCCCAGCTTGTCGAAGATCTCCTCCGGGTCGAACTCCGCCATGTCCGATTCCGGCAGGATCAGGGTGGTGGAGAGCAGCGGCTCGCCGAGCGCTTCCAACAGCGCCTGGGCAATCTTGTTGTCCGGCACCCGGATGCCGATGGTCTTCTTCTTCTCGTTCATCAGGCGACGCGGCACCTCCTTGGTGGCCTTGAAGATGAAGGTGTAGGGACCTGGGGTGTTGTTCTTGATCAGGCGAAACGCCGTGTTGTCCATCTTGGCATAGGTGGAGATCTCGGAGAGATCGCGGCACACCAGGGTGAAGTCGTGGTTGGGATCGATGCGGCGGATGCGGCAGATGCGCTCCAGCGCGCCCTTGTCGCCCATCTGGCAACCCAGCGCATAGCCCGAGTCGGTGGGATAGACGATGACGCCGCCGTTCTGAATGATCTGTACCGCCTGGCTGATCAGACGGGCCTGGGGGTTTTCCGGATGTACGTAAAAGTGCTGACTCATGACTCGTTCTCGCAATGGGGGCGGCAATGCCTGCCCGCTTGATGGCCGTGGAGCCAGGCTCCACGACACTACCTTAATCTGTTTGACGTCCGCCGGCGCCTCTCAACGGCTGGCCAGCAGGGCGGCGTGCTGCTCGGCGCTCAGGCCGAAGTGGCCGGGATGGGCCAGCCAGAGCGGCATCCCCTCCTTGGGCAACCAGAGGTGGCGCCCCAGCTCGGTCCAGTTGGAGGGGAAGTGAAAATCCGATCCTACCGAGATGTAGAGGTCGTGCTCCTTGGCCCACTGGCCGAGATTCGCCCGCTCCTGCGGGCTCTGCTGGGGCAGCGAGACCTCCATGGCATCGCCACCGGCCGCCTTGAAGGCCACCAGCAGCCGCTTGATCCACTTGGCGGTGAGGTCGTAACGGCTCGGGTGGGCCAGCACCGCCAGACCACCAGCGGCGTGAATGGCGCTGATCGCCTCGCCCATCTCGGGCCACTCGGCCGGAGCATAGCCCTTGTTGCCCCGGCTCAGGTACTTTTTGAAGACTTTCTGCATGGTATCGGCCACCCCGCGCGCCATCAGCACCCGGGCAAAGTGGGCCCGGGTCACGGCGGCGTCGCCAGCCAGCTGCTTGGCCTCTTCATAGGTGCCGGGGAGCTGGCACTTCTCCAGACGACGCCCTATTTCCTGGGCGCGCGCCTCACGACGGGCCAGCTGGCCGGCCAGAAACGCCACCAGCTGCGGATTTTTTTCATCCACCCCCAGCGCCACGATATGAATTTCGTGATGCTCCCAGCCGGTGGAGATCTCGACCCCGCTCACCAGCCGCAGCGGCAGTTGCTCGGCGTCGATGGTGCGGCGCACCTCATCAAGCCCGGCAAGGGTATCGTGGTCAGTGACTGCTAACACCTCGACCCCTTGTGCGGCGGCGCGGCGCACCAGTTCGGCGGGGCTCAGCACGCCATCCGAGGCCGTGGTATGGCAGTGTAGATCGAATCTCATCAGATTATTCCGCTCTCGTGGTCAGGTCACCATGGGTACACATTCGGTGAAAGAAGGCTAAAAAGCGACTTGACTTGGCCGCGGCTTTATCGTTTTCTGTAGGCACTTCATTGCAAACATCTTTTTACAGGACTTTATCATGCAAACGACTTCCATCCTGACCATCTGGTGGTGGCACACTCCCTGACATGCGGGCGTGTGGTCGTTGCTGTACCTGTAAATCTGACAGCAAATAAAGAACCCAAAGAAAAAGCCCGCTGACCCCAGCGGGCTTTTTTATTATCCGGCAAATGGACCTGTGATGAAACCGAGAATTCAGACAAGCAACCTGACCTGGCGATGGCGCCCCTGAACCAGCCACCCCAGACCCATTAAATTTTCAAGGAATTCAACGTCATGAACATCGGTAAACAGCATCACACGCAAGGGAACGCACTATGACAGCCAGCCATCGCCTTCCTCTGGGTGAATTCGATACCCTCACCCTCAACGCCCCCTATGTGGCCGATCCGCTGGCACTCTACAGCGAGCTCTGCCAGGGTCGCCCCAACAACCTGCTGCTGGAATCGGTCGAGATCGACTCCAAGGCCGGCAAACAGAGCCTGCTGCTGGTGGACGCCTGCCTGCGCATCGAGTGCCGTGGCCGCACCGTGCGGGTGCGCAGCCTCAACGACAACGGCGCACAGCTGCAGAGCCTGCTGGCCGAGCGCCTGCCAGCCGCCGTTGCCCAGAGCCTGGTGGCCGGCGAGCTGCAGCTCGACTTCCCGGCTTCTGATCGGGAGCAGGACGAAGACAGCCGCCTCAAGGGGATCAGCGTGCTGGACGTGCTGCGCACCCTGCAGCGGGAGCTTGATTGCCAGCTCGGCAAAGAAGCGCTCTTTATGGCCGGCAGCTTCGCCTACGACCTCATCGCCTCCTTTGAAGATCTGCCCGACGTGCCACAGGGGAGCAACGACTGCCCCGACTACTGCTTCTACGTGGCCGAGACCCTGATCACCATCGACCACATCGCGCGCTCCACTGCGCTGCTTGCCTGCATCTTTGGCGGCGACAGCGACGAGAGCCGGGTGGAAGACAGATACCACCGCCTGAGCGAGCGCCTCGCCCAGTTCAAGCACGCCTGCCAGCAAGCCCCCGCGCAGGCCCCGGCCACCCCGGCCCTCACCGGCGGCATGAGCGTGGACAAGAGCGACAAGCAGTTCTGCGCCGAGGTGGAGAAGCTCAAGGGCTTTATCCGCCGCGGCGACATCTTCCAGGTGGTGCCGTCCCGCTGCTTCTCCCTGCCCTGCCCCAGCCCCGTCGCCGCCTATCGCCGCCTCAAGCAGACCAACCCCAGCCCCTACATGTTCTATGTGCAGGATGAGGGCTTCACCCTGTTTGGCGCCTCGCCGGAGAGCGCGGTGAAATTCTGCGCCACCAGCCGCGACGTGGAAATGTACCCCATCGCCGGCACCCGCCGCCGCGGCTTCAACCCGGATGGCAGCATCAACCGGGATCTCGACGGCCGCATCGAGCTGGAACTGCGTCAGGACGAGAAAGAGGTAGCCGAGCACCTGATGCTGGTGGATCTGGGCCGCAACGACATCGCCCGCATCTCGGAGCCGGGTACCCGCTACGTCAAGGAGCTGCTGAAAGTGGATCGCTACAGCCACGTGATGCATCTGGTCTCCAAGGTGGTCGGCACCTTGCGCGCCGACCTTGACGCCCTGCACGCCTATCAGGCCTGCATGAACATGGGCACCCTCACCGGCGCCCCCAAGATCCGCGCCAGCGAGCTCATTCGCATGGTGGAAGGCAAGCGCCGCGGCAGCTACGGCGGCGCGGTCGGCTACATCAACGGCGCCGGCGAGATGGATACCTGCATCGTCATCCGCTCCGCGTTCGTCAAAGAGGGCGTGGCCCATGTGCAGGCCGGTGCCGGCGTGGTCTATGACTCCAAACCCCAGGCCGAGTCGGACGAGACTCGCGCCAAGGCGGCGGCCGTGCTGGCCGCCATCGCCGCCAGCCATGGCACCTCCCTGCAAGCCCTGAGCGCCCAGCAGGAGCAACATAAGGACGTGAGCCATGACTAACATCTTCCTGCTCGACAACTTCGATTCGTTTACCTACAACCTCGTCGACCAGTTCCGCTCCCTCGGCTATCCGGTGCGGATCTACCGCAACAGCCTGCCGGCAAGCCGCATCATGAGCGAGATCGCCGCCTGTGAAGGGGACGCCGTGCTGGTGCTCTCGCCGGGGCCGGGTGCCCCCCATGAGGCGGGTTGCCTGATTGACCTCATCAAGCTGGCCCGTGGTCAGGTGCCCATCCTCGGCATCTGTCTCGGCCATCAGGCCCTGTGCGAAGCCTACGGCGGCACCGTCGGTGCGGCGGGCGAGATCGTCCACGGCAAGCGCTCGCTGATTGAGCACAACGGCCACGGCGTCTTCGCGGGGCTGCAAAGCCCGCTGCCGGTGGCCCGCTACCACTCGCTGGTCGCCACCTATGTACCGGAAGAGCTGACGGTGATTGCCCACTATCAGGGCATGCCCATGGCCATCGAGCAGCAGGATGAGCGGGTGCTGGGGTTCCAGTTCCACCCGGAATCCATCATGACCTCGGAAGGGGCCCGCCTGCTGACCCAGGCGCTCGCCCATATCACCCGTCCAGAAAGCAGTGTGCGGTAAGGAGACCAACATGCATCATCATCTCAACACCCTCTATCAGGGTCAGTCTCTGAGCCGTGAAAGTACCCGCGACGCCTTCGGCCAGGTGGTACGTGGCGAAGTGGATCCCATCGTGCTCGCCAGTCTGTTGACCGCCCTCAAGATCAAGGGGGAGACCCCGGAGGAGATCGCCGGTGCCGCCGAGGCCCTCTTGGCGGAAGCGCGCGACTTCCCGCGTCCGGATTACGCGTTCTGCGATATCGTCGGCACCGGTGGCGATGGCCTCAACACCATCAACGTCTCCACCACTTCGGCGCTGGTCGCCGCCGCCTGCGGCCTGAAAGTGGCCAAGCACGGCAACCGCTCGGTCTCGAGCAAGTCGGGTTCGAGCGATCTGCTGGACAAGATGGGGATCAAGCTCGACATGAGCCCGGCGCAGGCGCGCCGCTGCCTGGACGAGCTTGGCATCTGCTTCCTGTTCGCCCCCCAGTACCACGCCGGGGTGCGCCACGCCATGCCGGTGCGCCAAGCCCTCAAGACCCGCACCCTGTTCAATGTGCTGGGGCCGCTCATCAACCCGGCTCGCCCCACCTATCAGCTGATGGGGGTCTATGCCCCCGAGCTGGTGCGCCCCATCGCCGAAACCCTGCTGGCACTGGGGCTGAAAACCGGTATGGTGGTGCACGGTGCAGGCCTTGACGAGATTGCCATCCACGGCCCGACCCAGGTGGCCCAGATCCGTGACGGCGAGATCCGCGAGTTTCTGTTAACCCCGGCCGACTTTGGCCTGGAGACCTACCCGGTCAGCGCCATTCAAGGTGGCGAGCCGGAAGAGAACCGCGCCATCACTGCCGCCATTCTGGAAGGGCGGGGCACCCCGGCCCACAACGCCGCCATCGCCGCCAACGTGGCGCCGCTGCTGCTGATGGCGGGCAAGGCGACCGATCTCAAGAACGCGGCGGCCCAGGTGCTGGCGGTGCTGGCAAGCGGCAAGACGGCGGAGCTCGCCGCTCGCCTCGCCACCCTGAGTCATCAGGAGGCATGATGTCAGCCACGACTCTGCACAGCAGTCATTCAGAGTGCCCTGAGGGCAGTTCACAGCTTCGCAAGGATAACGAGATGTCAGACCTTATTGCCCCCCATGCTTTTCTGAACATGGCCTCCATCAGCCAGACCATTCTCGGCAAGATCGTGGCGGCCAAGCAGGAGTGGGTTGCTGCCCGCAAGCTGGCCCAGCCGCTGGCGAGCTTCCAGAGTGCGCTGACCCCCAGCGATCGGGATTTCGTCGGGGCGCTCAAGGCGGGCTCCACCCGCTTCATTCTGGAGTGCAAGAAGGCCTCCCCCTCCAAGGGCTTGATCCGCAACGACTTCAGCCCGGAGGCGATCGCCGACATCTATGGCAAATACGCCACCGCCATCTCGGTGCTGACCGACGAGAAGTTCTTTCAGGGGGATTTTGCCTTCCTGCCACGGGTGCGCAGCCGCGTCAGCCAGCCGGTGCTCTGCAAGGATTTCATGATTGACCCCTACCAGGTCTATCTGGCCCGCCACTATCAGGCGGATGCCATCCTGCTGATGCTCTCGGTGCTCACCGACGAGGGCTATCGCGCCCTGTTCGCGGTGGCCAAAGAGCTGGGCCTTGGCGTGCTCACCGAAGTGAGCAACGAGGAGGAGCTGACCCGCGCCATCGCCCTTGGCGCGCCGGTGATCGGTATCAACAACCGGGATCTGCGCGACTTGAGCGTCGATCTCAACCGCACCAAACAGCTGGCTAAAGATATTCCGAGCGATCGGGTGGTGATCAGCGAGTCCGGCATCAACCACCGCGCTCAGGTGGCGGATCTGCGCCACCACGCCAAGGGCTTTCTGGTGGGCTCATCCCTGATGGCCGAGCCGGATCTGGAGGCTGCGGTGCGCAAGCTCACTCTGGGCCAGAACAAGGTGTGCGGTCTCACCCGCGCCGAAGACGCCATTGCAGCCCATCAGGCGGGCGCGGTATTCGGTGGCCTTATCTTTGTGGCGAAAAGCCCGCGCTATGTGGACATTCCTGCCGCTCGCGCCGTGATGGCGGGGGCGCCGCTCTCTTACGTCGGGGTATTTCGCAATGCCCAGCCCGCCACCATCGTCAAGACGGTGGAAGCGCTGGGGCTCGCCGCAGTGCAGCTGCACGGTGATGAAGACGCCGCCTATATCGAGGGACTGCGCGCGCTGCTGCCGGCTGGCTGCCAGATCTGGAAGGCAGTTGGCGTCTCTCTTGGCAAAGAAAGCGGCGAGCCGCTGCCCGCCCTCGACTATCCGGCCGATCGCCTGCTGCTGGATACCAAAGTAGGCAGCCAGAGCGGCGGTACCGGTCAGGCGTTCGACTGGGCCCTGCTGGCCAAGCTCGATAAAGCCAAGCTGATGCTGGCGGGCGGCCTCAACCCCGACAACGCCCTGCAAGCGGCCCAGGTCGGCTGCCTCGGCCTTGATTTCAACTCAGGGGTAGAGAGTGCCCCGGGCCAGAAGGATGCGCACAAGCTGGCGGCGGCGTTTGCCGCCCTGCACAACCTGTAAGCGCGCCCTGTGAGGCCACTACTGAATCACTGTTTCGTAATTGATGTTCCGTTTTCGACTCAAGGTATAAGGAAGAAACCATGACCCTGCTCAACCCGTTTTTTGGTGAATTTGGCGGCATGTACGTGCCCCAGATCCTCATCCCCGCCCTGCTCCAGCTGGAGAAGGCCTTTGTCGATGCCAAGGATGATCCGGCCTTTATCGCCGAGTTTCAGACCCTGCTGACCGAGTATGCCGGTCGCCCGACCCCGCTCACCCTGACCCGCAACCTGACCAAGGGCACCAAGACCCGCCTCTATCTGAAGCGTGAAGATCTGCTGCACGGCGGCGCCCACAAGACCAACCAGGTACTGGGTCAGGCGCTGCTCGCCAAGCGGATGGGCAAGAAAGAGATCATCGCCGAGACCGGTGCCGGTCAGCACGGCGTGGCCACTGCGCTGGCCTGCGCCCTGCTCGGCCTCAAGTGCCGGGTCTACATGGGTGCCAAGGATTGCGAGCGCCAGAAGCCCAACGTCTTTCGCATGAAGCTGATGGGCGCCACCGTCATTCCGGTGCACTCCGGCTCCAGCACTCTGAAAGATGCCTGCAACGAGGCGCTGCGCGACTGGGCCGCCAACTACGAGTCGGCCCACTACCTGCTCGGCACCGCCGCCGGCCCGCACCCCTTCCCCACTATCGTGCGGGAGTTCCAGAAGATGATTGGCGAAGAGGCCAAGGCCCAGTGCTTCGAGAAAGAAGAACGCTTGCCCGATGCGGTGATCGCCTGCGTCGGCGGCGGGTCGAATGCCATCGGCATGTTTGCCGACTTTATCGATGAGCCGTCGGTGCGCCTCATCGGGGTCGAGCCGGGTGGTCACGGTATCGAGAGTGGCGAGCACGGTGCGCCGCTCGGTCACGGCAGCAAGGGGGTCTTCTTTGGCATGCACTCCTACCTGATGCAGGACAATCAGGGCCAAATTCAGGAGTCCTACTCCGTCTCGGCAGGGCTGGACTTCCCCTCCGTCGGCCCGCAGCACGCCCATCTGGCCGCCATCGGCCGCGCCGAGTACCCCTCGGTAACCGACAAGGAGGCGCTGGACGCCTTCCAGGAGCTGGCCAAATCCGAAGGCATCATACCGGCGCTGGAGTCCTCCCACGCGCTGGCCCACGCCCTCAAGATGGCCCGCAGTGAACCGGAAAAAGAGCAGGTGCTCATCGTCAACCTCTCCGGCCGTGGCGACAAAGATATCTTCACCGTCGCTGACATTTTCGAGAAAGAAGGAACCTTGTCATGAACCGTTACGCACAACTCTTCTCCCGTCTGGACGAGGCCAATCAGGGCGCCTTTGTGCCGTTCGTGATGCTGGGTGACCCCACCCCCGAATTGTCGCTGGCCATCGTCGATGCGCTGGTCGCCGGGGGCGCAGATGCCCTCGAACTCGGCATTCCCTTCTCCGATCCGGTGGCGGACGGCCCCACCATTCAGGGCGCTGCCCTGCGTGCCTTTGCCAGCCACACCACCCCGGATGACTGCTTCGAGCTGCTCGGCCGCATCCGCGCCAAGTACCCGCAGCTGCCCATTGGCCTCTTGGTCTACGCCAACCTGGTCTATGTGCGCAAAATTGACGGCTTCTACGAGAAGTGCCAGCAGGCAGGCGTGGATTCGGTGCTGGTCGCCGACGTGCCGGTGCAGATGTGCGCCCCCTACAAGGCGGCTGCCGACAAGTTCGGCATCGACAGCATCTTTATCGCCCCGCCCAATGGCGACGCCGATACCCTGCAACAGGTGGCGGAGCTCGGCAATGGTTACACCTATCTGGTGAGCCGCGCCGGCGTGACCGGTGTCGAGACCAAGGCCGGCATGCCGGTGGAAGGTCTCATCAATACCCTGCGCGAGTTCAATGCCCCCCCCGCCCTGCTCGGCTTTGGCATCAGCGAACCGGCTCAGGTGCGTGAGGCGATTGCCGCTGGCGCCGCCGGTGCCATCTCCGGCTCCGCCGTGGTGAAGATCATCGAGACCCACCACCAGAACCCGGAACATATGCTCACTCGTCTGAAAGAGTTTGTGGAAGGGATGAAGGCTGCGACCAATCGGTAAGGGGTTGCATGGGTCACATGCCATTGGCCATGTCTGAGGAAAGGGAGCCTGATAGGCTCCCTTTCTATTTCCTGCTTGTTGCAGCTCCCAGCGTCTTTGTCCCCTCTCCCCTTGGGAGAGGGCTAGGGTGAGGGGAGTCAGGGTTCCCCGAAGGTTAACGATTTGATGGGTGCCCGTAGGTTCGAATAGCGAAGCGTATTCGGACGTTCGCGATCCGGGCGGAGTTAATCCGAACTCCCAAGCCAGCGGTGAGGCGTTTGATGCGGCTACGCCGCATGGGACACGAGGGCGCCGCCCTCGACGGGGTTTCGCCCGCCCTTCGGGCTGGGGCGAGTGACTTTGGAAAGACCCCAAGTCACCAAAAGTCTTCTCCCCCGCTTATTCGCCCGACTGACGTCGGGTACCTTCGGCTCACCCTCTTGTCCAACGGCACGCGCCGATGGGCCGTCCATGGCCCAGCGCCGCTCGCTCGACATCCTGCCTCGCGGCCTGGACAAGAGGGCTCGCCTCAGCGAAATAAGAGGGGGATCAACACTGTGCCAGCCCTCAGCTTCCGTCTAAACCACTGATATGCGCCCTCTCCCCTTGGGAGAGGGCTAGGGTGAGGGTATTTCCGCACTCTAGGCTAATCCAACTGCTCACTTGAGCAACAGTTTTCACTAATTGATTGAACCAGCTCAGATTTCTATCAACTTCCTCTTTCCATGTCTCAATCCGGCCCCTTAAGATAGCGATCAACAATCCATCTCTCTTGGGAGAACGCCATGGAAGTGATTGTTGCTATCCCGCAGGTTAACAACAGCGAACTGGGAGCTGTCACTCAGGGGCGGTAGCGTGGTTGTTGTCGGTTGGCGAAGAGCGAAGTCCAGCAGGTGAGTATTATTACGCCAACCTAAGCGGAATAAACAAGGATGTGGAAAAACCGTATAACCTAGAGTTTCAGATATATTCGCGCTGCACATTGGGCTTCACTGCATGAAATACCAATTTATTATTTTTAGCAAAACATACGATATCCGTACGCTAAACAGTTTATAAATCGAAGTTTTGTAGTTCTGCTGCGCAAAGCATCCAAAAACTGCAATTTAAAAAGCTCCACTTAACTCGGTGTTATCTTAAATAATAGAAGAGAAAAAATGGTCCGCAGCACCTATCAGTTCCAACGTTGGATCCCTCGTTCAAAAACATCATGGGCATGGCGTGTATTTAAAAAGCATAATATTGAGTTTCAGCGAATGTACTCAAGTTTTGATACAGCCAGAAAGTTTACTTATAAAAGTCTGGGCTCGACAGGTGCCCAATTGACAGACTCCCCAATCAAGCACTTTAAGTTTGAACGCGCATGGGAAGCCGAACAGTTTTCAGATGTTGAAGATTGGACTTCAGCCTTTAACGAACTTGAAAACTGGGTAAACCTAAATGCACTAGTGGCAATATCATCAAATTTAGAAACCTATATGGGCACAATTATTCCACTAGCTCTCGAATCTGATATTGGTGTTATTTTTGGGACGAGTCAAAGAATAGATGGCATTGAAATCATTAAACATGGTAAGAAAAAACCATTCAATTTCGATGACATCGTAACCTCGTGCACTAAAGGCACTTGGGATAGTAGAGCATCAGCTTATGAAAGGGCATTTGGAAATATACCTAAGTATCTGAAAAGTAACTTGTCTGATTTAGACAAAATTAGGAACATACGAAATAACGTAGCACATGCATTTGGTCGTGATATCGATGAGTCGAGACGAAAGGGAGAACTAACAACACTTCCTATTGAAAGAATTACGCGACAAAAACTAATGAAATATCAAAGCATTGTTTGGAAAACTGCAAAGTCTATAGATGTTCATTTGCAAAACTTCCACATCGGCGAATATCAAACGTTGCTTTTTTACCATTCTTTATATCCTAGTTTAAATCACAATGTACACCCGAGTATGAGAGCAGTTGAGCTTAAAAAGAAAATAGGTCAATTCGGCGAGGCCCCTGTAGGAAAAGACTTTTGCAAAGGATTAGTTGACTATTACGAAAACATTTAACATGACAAACATTTCAAGAAAGTTATAAATTCCAGGAACTTTCTATTTTAAATAAGTCATCATATTTACAACCAAACAATTTAATCAGAATGGCAATGTAACTTACCATTTTCACTCTGTATACTCTCGTTTAACCTCACTATCTTAATGGAAATTTAATAATGAAACCTAAATTTTGGAAGTTATCTCAAGGCACACGTGAATTTGAATTTAAAGATGTTATTGAATCAATAAATTCAGGACTTGTTTATGTTCATAAAGATACGCGAGGTAAAGGTACTTCATCTACATCTCAAGCAGATGATTTCATTAATGCAAATATTGGTGAGTATTTTTACCTCACTCATGGCAATGAAGGCATTTATCTTCTTGGTCAATTTATTGGCCCTGCAAATCTATTTTCAAAATATGGTGATGGCTGGTTAGAAAGAGAATTTAAGTTCATCTTTGCTTCAAATAACCGCAGTAGTTACTCTGGTGAGCATAAATGGTGGACACCTAATGATAACTCTACATTCACTCGTGTGCCTGAGCATGAATTAGAACAGTTTGAATTAGAAATTTTAACTCCTTATTTTGATGTAACTTTAAAAGATTTTGGGTTCTAGTCACATAACAAATGCTTACAAAGAGACTGTCAATATACGGCGTTGCCAGTCCCTTAGGCAGGCTTTATATGGTAAAAGGAGTTCTTCATTTATGTCCGGTTTAGTTTTAGAGCTCCAAAGAGATGCTCTCAACAAAGAAGTTGATGTTTCTGACCTGCTCAGAAAAGCAATGGTCGTGTCAAGGAAACTAAGTATTGATGAGATTTCAGAATGGATTTCAAACGAACTATCAGGTTACCCTAATGACGAGAGTTCGATTCCTGAATACAGAGAGGTTCGTGGAGAAATTAAGATCTTTAATCCTTACCGAGGATGGCAACCCCTAAATTTTGGTGATGCTGAATTCGGTGAAGAACTTTCAAAAAGAAAGATATCTCAAGCTATTAGTGAAATTGGAAAACTAGCAAATAGTGACAATGGCAGTTACTTATACGTTCCCTTTTCTCAAGCTATAAAAAACGTTCTAATGAGACAAATGGATATACCCTTGGAGCCAACACTTCTTGTCGGAAATTCAGTGTTGCATGGAATTCTTGATCATGTTAGAAATGCAGTATTAGACTGGGCTCTTGACTTAGAAAGCAGAGGGATCATAGGTGATGGCATGAGTTTCTCATCAAAGGAAAAAACAACGGCATCGCAGGTTACATATCAGATAACGAATCATATTGGGAGCATGCAAAACTCGCAGATTCAGCAAGACTCACCAAGAGCAACTCAGGTCCAAAATATTACGTTAGAACAAGCGGATATCATGAAATTCTTGGACGCTATAAAGTTAGCTAGAGATGACTTGGGGCTAGATCAAGACTCTAAAGATGAACTAAACACTGAAATTTCCACAATAGAATTACAGCTTACATCGCCAAAACCAAAAAACTCAATTATCACTGAGTCATTAAAATCAACAAGAAACATACTTGAAGGGATTAGTGGCAGTATTCTAGCTACAGGCCTTTTAACTCAATTATCTGCATTGATGTAATTACCATATAAAAATGCGACAAGAAGGGGCGTATTCAGCGCCCCTTACACTGGCGTTAACTAGCTAAAGGAAATACAAAAACCTCTTGAACAGACAGACATCAGGATACCTATACTTTCTGAGCAAGATATGGCATAGCAAAAAATACTATAGATGGGTGTCCAATTCTTGATTTTTTACTCAGCCACAATATATCCAACAACCCTTTCCAATCCCGCCACTACCGCCCCCTTCCCCACACCCGCCATCCCATCAACACCAGCATCACTACAACCCCCGGCAACCAGACCCAGTAGAGCTCGGAGAGGAGCACCGCCTCGCCCCGGGCGGTGAGATAGGCCTCCAGCTTGAAGGGGGCGACCCGGATCACCTGCCAGGGGGCGAAGAAACGCTCGTCCCGCCACGGCCAGAGCCAGCCAACCCCCTTGCCGCCGGTAGTGAGCGAATCGAGCAGGCTGTGGGAGAGCAGCGAGACCAGCAGAAACGACCAGACGGTGGCGGCACTGACCCGAAATTGGCGGTGAAACAGCATGGCCAGCGTGGGAAGGGCAAAGGCGAACAGCAGGGAGTGGGTAAAGCCGCGGTGGCCAAAGACATGGCCGTAGGCAACCCCCAGTTTGAAGGCGAGCACGTCGGCATCGGGCAGCATGGCGATGGCAACCCCCGCCAGCAGCAGGTGTGGCGGGATAATCCGGCTGCCAAGCCCCAGCCCAAGACAGAGAGGAACGGCGGCGTGGGTGACGATGGTGGGCATAGAGTGAAGCTCCAAATGAAAACATGAGCCTACCTTATCCCCGCTCGGTGAAGTGAAGGTGAAGTTGCGTGCCACCAGCCTTGAGCCCATGGCGGGCATTGCCTACAATGACCCACTTTTTATCACACTCAGGTAAATAAAATGAGCGACAACAAACCTGCCCTGCCCGACCGCCTGGCGGCCAACCCGCGCAGCCCGCACCATGTGGCGGAGTGCTTCCAGCACGAGATCGGCATTCGCGTGAACGGCAAGGAGCGCACCAATGTCGAGGAGTACTGCATCAGCGAAGGTTGGGTGAAGATCCCCTCCCCCAAAGCCAAGGATCGCTATGGCAACCCCATGCTGATCACCGTCAAGGGCACCGTCGAGGCTTTCTACGCCTAAACGGCCCTGACCGCGCGCCCCGCTGGGCCCGCCGCCATGCTATTCAGCACACCGGCCTTGTGCCGGTGTTCTGCTTTGGGCCTTTCATCTTGACGCCTGTGGCGGGCAAGTAGTGTCGCAGCGGGCGCCGCCCCCACTTGCATCGGGCCTGCGTCTCGGCAATCCTTGCCGCCCCTTGAACTGGCAAGATCTCATCCATGAACAAGCTGTTTGTCCTGCTGGCGCTGTTGACCCTGAGCACAGCGGCCCACGCCGATATCCTTATCAATCCCCAGATCGTGGTGAACGGCCAAAGCCAGGGTGGCGGGCGTATCCACATCTGTACCCTGACCCCCTTCAACAGCGTCTATGCCGATGCGGGGCGCAGCGAATGGCTGGCACGCCAGAAGGTGAGCCGCCGCTGCCAGCAGGGCCAAGGCAACAACAGCCTGTTCTGCGAGGCGGCCAAGGCGAGCTGCCTGACAACCCGATTGGACGAAGGGGACGACGCCAGCACCCTGCTGGTGTTCGACGGTGCCCACCAGAGCGGCGACTCCCTGCGCATCGACCGGGATATTGCGGATCTCGGCCGCTACGGCTTTGCCAACCGCATCTCCTCCTTCACCGTGCCGACTGGCTGGGTGGTACGCTTTTTCGAGGAGACCGATTTTCGCGGTGGCTACTACACCCGCAAGGGCGGCGAGCAGGAGGCAACCGACTTCAACAACCGCATCCGCTCGGTGCGGATCCTGAGCCGCTAGCACCCTGCCCCATCACCTCTTCGCCATAAAAAAACCTCTGCCCAGGCAGAGGTTTTTTCTTTTCGAGGCTTACTGCCAGTTGGGGTCGGCTTCAACCTGCTTCATCAGGGCGGCCTGCATCCCCTTGTCCGGCTGACCGAGCCAGGTGTAGCGGGCAAACTTGGACGGGGTTTCGCGAGCGGCGTCGCTATCCGGCAGATCGATCAGCACGCCCCACACCCGCTTGGCCTTGGCATCCACCAGCAGTTGCATGTAGTGGCTGGCGCAGTCGTGAGGTTTGCAGACCGAGCCGCTCTGATAGGGGGTGCCGGCCACGGCTTCGAGCGGGGAGCTGGTGCCGTTGCCGCTGCGCACCCACTTGGGCAGGTTCTTGATACCCTGGGTCGCCTTGGCCCAGGGGGCCTTGAAGTCCGCCGACAGCAGCAGATCCGAGGTATAAGTAGCGGCGGCAAACGCCGGCGCGGCGCCGACCAGCAGCAGGGAGAGCGCCAATGCGCGCGAGAGACGGGTCATGGTGTGATTCCTTGTTATATGAATGCCTGAACGGGCGCGGGCTGGCCGCGCGCCATCACGCTACCGCCTGCGCCCGCCCCTGTCGAGCCCAGGCCGTGCCGAGGCGTCAGTGGTTGGCGCCAGATGGACGACACCCCGCCGCGCCAGTGGCGAGACGGGGTGTGCATGGGGCAAGAATCGCTTAGCCGAGGGAGGCGAACAGCCCCGCCAGGGTGGCGCTCATCAGGTTGGCCAGGGTCGCCGCCAGCACCGCCTTGAAGCCGAGGCTCGCCACGTCGTGGCGGCGCTCCGGCGCCATGGTGCCGATGGAGCCAAGCTGCACCGCGATGGAGCCCAGGTTGGCAAAACCGCACAGCGCGAAGGTGATGATGATCTGGGTGTGGGCGCTGAGATCCTGCTTGATGTTGGCAAAGTCCAGGTAGGCGACGAACTCGTTCATGATCACCTTCTGACCGATCAAGGATCCTGCCGCCATCATCTCGCTGGCGGGCACACCGATGAGCCAGGCCACCGGCGCGAACAGGTAACCCAGCAGCTGCTGCAGGGAGAGATCGGCCCAGCCAAACCACTCGCCCACCGTGGTGAGACCGGCGTTGATCATGGTGATGACGCTGACAAAGGCCAGCAGTATGGTGCCGATGGCCACCGCGATCTTCATGCCGCTCATGGCGCCGCCCGCCAGGGCGTCGATGGCGTTGCTGTAGTCGCTCTTGTCGAGGGTGATCTCGGCCTGCTCGCGCACCTGCTGCTGCTCCGGCACCAAGAGTTTCGCCATCAAGAGGCCACCCGGCGCCGCCATAAAGGAGGCGGCGATCAGGTATTTCAGATCCACACCGAGCCCGGCGTAGCCACCGAGCACAGAGCCTGCCACCGAGGCCATGCCGCAGGTCATCACCGCAAACAGCTCGGAGCGGGTCATGCCGGCCAGGAAGGGGCGGATCAGCAGCGGCGACTCCCCTTGCGAGAGGAAGATGTTGCCGGTGGCCACCAGGGATTCGGCGCGGCTGGTGCCGAGCAGGCGGTGAATGCCGCCTCCCAGCACCCGGATCACCCACTGCATGATGCCGAAGTGATAGAGCACCGCGATCAGCGCACTGATGAAGATCACCAGCGGCAGCACCCGTACGGCGAAGATGAAGCCGTTGCTGGCCAGATCGCCAAACACGAAGCGGATGCCGCTGTCGGCAAAGCCGAGCAGGGCGGAGACGCCGTTGCTCATGGCACCGAGCATGATTTGACCGGGGGGGAAGTAGAGCACCAGGGCGGCGAAGCCGGTTTGCAGGGCGAGCGCCCCCAGCACGGTCCGCCAGCGGATGGCACGGCGGTTTTCACTGGCCAGCCAGGCGATAAACATCAGGGCCAGCATACCGACCAGACTCAATAACAGCGTCATCTTGCACCTATGAAGAGAGAAGTTTCATACGGCAAGTCTGCAGACAGGCATCGCAGGGAGCGGGCGGGAGAGGTGCCGACCCCGCGACACGCAGACCACAAACCTACAGGTTAGTGGCGGGTCCCATCCTGGGGTCATTCACGTTCCGGGTGACGGCGAGTATCGGGTGACGCCAGCGCCGTCGCAGGGAAGCTGCGGCCGGGTGGCAGGTCGGGCGGCGATGGTACAGTGATCGCCGTCACAGAAAAAGCGGTAAAACGATTGGCCCCGCCAACTTTTTCACGGCAGCGCTGAGCCTTACCCAAAACGCGGCAGGATTGCGCCGCAACTGAGCGAACGCACAGGGAAACCAGGTTTCGCTCCCCCCGAATAGGGCAGGTATCACCCCCTTCCCCGGATAACCGAAGCGGTTCACGTTTTTTCACGCCGCAACGCGGTACACTGACCAATCACCAAGTTTATGTTTTTATTGAAAAAGCCCCATGGTCCTGGAATGGCCTGGTGCCATCAACCTTCGGTGGAACGCCATCATGATGAAAAGAACCGCGATTGCCCTGACGCTGGCCGGCCTGCTGACACTGCCTGCCGTGCTCCCTTCCGCAGCCTGGGCTGCCCCGGTACGCTCCCTGCAAAAGGAGCAGAATTACGATCAGTACATCAGCAAGCGCCAGGTGGTGGATCAGCTGCTGGCGGATGCCTGGCAGATTTTCAAATCCCCCGCCCGCATCTCCACCGCCGGCTTCACCGCCAAGATGCCGAGCAACATGGAGCAGGTGACCGAGCTGCTGCTGCAGGCCTACCAGCTCGAGCCCTATCGCACCGACCTGCTCATCTCGGCGGCCAACGCCCAGATCTACAACGGCAACGTGGACAAGGCCATCGGCCTGTTCGAGCAGGCTCTCAGCACCGCGCCCGATGACATCGACCTGCTGAGCTACCTCGCCACCTGGCAGACCTTCAAGCACAACGAGGCCGCCGCCAAGGGGTATCAGAGCAAGCTGGCCAGCCTGAACCCGGGCCGGGCCGCCGATCTGCAGCGCATCTTCGACACGGTCGATCGCGTCGTCGCCACCCCGCTCAAGGAGCAGGGGGAGCGCTCACCCAAGCCGGGCAACCGGGCCATCGTCACCCTGGGTTATGCCCTCAATCCCGACGGCTCCATGCACGACATCCTGCTGGGCCGGCTGGAAACCACCCGGGCGCTGGCCAAGGCCAACCCGGCAGCCCTCATCATCCTGACCGGCGGCGTGCCCCAGCACCGCCAGACCGAGGGCAAGCTGATGGCGGACTGGCTGGTGAAAAAGGGGATAGATCGCTCGCGCATCATCGAGGAGAACTACGCCACCAGCACGGTGGAGAACGCCCTCTACAGCGGCTATGCCCTCGCCCGCCACCAGATCGAGTACGCAACCCTGGTGAGCTCCGCCAGCCATGTACGCCGGGGCCAAGCATTGCTTGAGATCGCCTGCTGGCAGAGCGGGCCGGCCGGAATCCGGATAGACAGCGTCAGCTATCCCGACAAGCCGCTCTCCGAGCTTGCCAAGGTGAGCGACAGCGAGCTGCTCGGCATCTACCGCGACGCCCTGCGCACCTATGGGCTCTGGAGCTACCGCTCCGCCCCCCTGCTGGAGCGCTGAGCCCAGGCACGCCACGCTCGCCCGGCCCGTTGCCAGCGCGCCTCTTGCAGCACCGGCGTCACCTGCCCCCAACCAACCCGCCCAACCGGCGGGTTTTATTTTATCCGCCCAACAAGCCGGTTCGATATTCAATAACTGGGCAAGCATTGCCATCTCCGAATAGGTTTGCCGATATTCCAAGCCATTTTTCAACACTCATTGCCAGCCACCAAATATTGAATTGCCATATTGAGATATATGAATAAACGGATTGGGTTGCCGTTCTTTTTCTAAGAACCATATCTCATCAGCCATATATTTTCGGTCTTTCCTCAGCGCCCCGATAAATGGGAAAACTGCCGCTTCATTCCCCCGATGGAGCAATATCATGACAGGAAAAGGACATTCCCTCTGGCTGGCGGCGCTCGCCCTGCTCAGCCTGCAAGCCAAGGCCGTGGAAGTCACGGTGGCCTACCAGACATCTGCCGAACCGGCCAAGGTGGCCCAGGCCGACGACACCTTTGCCCGCACCAGCGGCGCCACGGTGAAGTGGCTCAAGTTTGACAGCGGCGCCAGCGTGGTACGGGCGCTCGCCTCCGGCGACGTGCAGATCGGCAACATCGGCTCCAGCCCGCTGGCAGTGGCCGCCAACCAGCAGGTGCCCATCGAAGTATTCCTGCTCGCCTCCAAGCTCGGCAACTCGGAAGCGCTGGTGGTCAAGCCCGAGCTCACCTCCGCCACGGCGCTCAGCGGCAAGCGCATCGCCGTGCCCTTTACCTCTACCACCCACTACAGCCTGCTGGCCGCGCTGCGGCACTGGGGAGTGGAGCCGGCCAGCCTGCAGATCGTCAACCTGCAGCCGCCGGCCATCATCGCCGCCTGGCAGCGGGGTGACATCGATGGCGCCTATGTCTGGGCGCCTGCCCTCAACGAGCTGACCAAGGGCGGCAAGGTACTGACCGACTCGGCCCAGGTGGGCGAGTGGGGAGCACCCACCCTGGATGTCTGGGTGGTGCGCAAGGAGTTCGCCAAGGCCCATCCCGAGCTGGTGCAGGCCTTCGTCGACAGCACCCTGGCGGCCCAGCGCGACTACCTGGCCAACCCCGACGGCTGGCTGACCAAGCCGGACAACCTCGCCAAGCTGGCCAAACTGAGCGGCGTGCCCGCCAGCGACGTGCCCGCGCTGGTCAGGGGCAACACCTACCTGAGCGCCAGCCAGCAGGGCGCCGAGCTGGGGGAGCTGGTGAACCAGACCCTGGTGGACACCAGCCGCTTTCTCAAGGAGCAAGGCAAGGTGCAGAGCGCTGGCAGCGATTATCGCGCCTACGTGACCGACCGCTTCGTCAAGGCTCACGCCCGCTGACCCCGCATCACAAGGAGGCATGCATGCTGCAGCTCACTCACCTTTTTGCCGATTACGCCGGGCGCAGAGTCCTCGACAACATCAACCTGACCCTGGATGCGGGCGAGCTGATGGTGGTGCTCGGCCCCTCCGGCTGCGGCAAGACCACCTTGCTCAACCTCATCGCCGGTTTTCAGAGCGCCCAGCAGGGCACCATCACTCTGCAAGGGCGGCCGGTGAGCGGCCCCGGCGCCGAGCGGGGGGTGGTGTTTCAGCACGATGGCCTGCTGCCCTGGCGCAACGTGCTGGACAACGTCGCCTTCGGCCTGCAGCTGGCCGGCGTGCCGCGCCGCGAACGCGAGGCCAGCGCGCTGGCCATGCTGCGCAAGGTGGGGCTGGAGGAGGCCCACGCCAAGCCGGTCTGGCAGCTCTCCGGCGGTCAACGCCAGCGGGTCGGCATCGCCCGGGCGCTGGCCACCCAGCCGCAACTGCTGCTGCTCGACGAGCCCTTCGGCGCCCTCGACGCCTTTACCCGCGAGCAGATGCAGACCCTGCTGCTGCGCCTGTGGCACGAGCAGCGCCGGCAGGTGCTGCTCATCACCCACGACATCGAGGAGGCGGTGTTCATGGCAACCGAGCTGGTGCTGCTCTCCCCGGCGCCGGGGCGAGTCATGGAGCGGCTGACCCTGGATTTTGGCCGCCGCTTCGCCGCCGGCGAACCCTGCCGCAGCATCAAGTCGGATCCCGCCTTCATCGCGCGGCGCGAGTACGTGCTGGAGCGGGTCTTTGCCGAGCGGGAGGTGTTTGCATGAGCCTCACCCTCTCCCGCCCGCTCGCCCCTGCCCGCCGGATACGCCTGCGCTGGCCGCTGCCGCGCCGGCTTGGAGTGAGCCTGCTGACCCTGGGTGCCCTCCTGGCGCTCTGGTGGCTGGTGGCCAGGCTCGGGCTGATAAGCCCGCTGTTCCTGCCCCCTCCCGCCCAGGTGCTTCAGCAGTTTGCCACCCTTGCCGGGCCGCAGGGCTTCATGGATGCCACCCTCTGGCAGCACCTCGCCGCCAGTTTGCAGCGCATCCTCATCGCCCTCGCGGCCGCCACCCTGTGCGGCGTGACGGTGGGTCTCGCCATGGGGCTCAGCCCCACCCTGCGCGGCATGCTCGACCCGCTGATCGAGCTCTACCGGCCGGTGCCGCCCCTTGCCTACCTGCCGCTCATGGTGATCTGGTTTGGCATCGGCGAAACATCGAAGGTGCTGCTCATCTATCTGGCCATCTTCGCGCCGGTCGCCATGGCCACCCTGGCCGGGGTGCAGGGCGCCAAGCAGGTGCGGCTGCGAGCCGCCCGGGCGCTCGGCGCCAACCGCTGGCAGGTGCTGTGGTACGTCATCGTGCCCGGCGCCCTGCCGGACATTCTCACCGGGCTGCGCATCGGGCTCGGGGTCGGCTGGTCCACCCTGGTGGCGGCCGAGCTCATCGCCGCCACCCGCGGCGTGGGCTTCATGGTACAAGCCGCCGGCGAGTTTCTCGCCACCGACGTGGTGCTGGCGGGCATTCTGGTGATCGCCCTGATCGCCTTCACTCTGGAACTTGGTTTACGTGCGCTGCAGCGTCGCCTGACGCCGTGGCATGGAGAAGGACTATGAGCAATTCCCTGCAAATCACCCCCTTCGGCCCCCATATCGGCGCCGAGATCAGCGGCATCAGCCTGGCCGGGCCACTCGATGAGGGCCAGTTCGCCCAGTTGCAGCAGGCACTGCTGACCCATCAGGTGCTGTTCTTTCGGGAGCAGCCCATCAACCCCCGCCAGCAGCGGGCGCTGGCCAACCGCTTCGGCGATCTGCACATTCACCCCGTCTATCCCCACGCGCCGGAGGCCGAGGAGATCATCGTGCTCGACACCCACGACGACAACCCGCCGGACAACGACAACTGGCACACCGACGTCACCTTCATCGAGACGCCGCCTGCGCTGGCCATTCTGGCCGCCAAGCAGCTGCCGCCGGTGGGGGGCGATACCCTGTGGGCCAGCGGCATCGCCGCCTTCGAGGGGCTCTCCCCTGGCCTGCAGCAGTTGCTGACGGGGCTGGAAGCCGAACACGACTTCACCAAATCGTTCCCGGCCCATCGCCACAACGCCAGCCCGGCCGAATACCAGCGCTGGCAGGAGGCGGCAGCCCGTCACCCGCCGCTGCGCCACCCGGTGGTTCGCACCCACCCCTTGAGCGGCCGGCAGGCGCTGTTCGTCAATGAAGGCTTCACCACCCGCCTGCCCGACTTGCCAGCGCAAGAGAGCGAGGCGCTGCTCGCCTTCCTGTTTCGCCATGTCACCAGGCCCGAGTATCAGGTGCGCTGGCGCTGGCGGGAGCACGACATCGCCATCTGGGACAACCGGGTCACCCAGCATTACGCCAACGCCGACTATCTGCCCGCCCGGCGAGTGATGCACAGGGCCACCGTGCTGGGGGACAAGCCGTTCTGGCGCGCGCCCGCGTAACGCCAGGACCAGCCCCTGCGCCGACCGGTTGCGCCGCCATTATTGATCCCGCATAAAATAACGGTGCGCGTTGCCGGTCATTATTTTCAAATAGATCAACGAGGCCATCAAATATCACCAGAAATATGTAAACCGACACACCTTGCAATATTTCCATACAACTTCCGGCTGCCATCCGGTCGGCCCGTCCTCGTACTATTTTGGGGTTCAGGCTAGATAAATGGAAATAGACAATGAAATACACGCTGCTCATGACCCTGCTGGCACCGGCATTGCTGGCAGGCTGCAATCTGGAAAAAAAAGAAGAGCCCTTCCAGGCCCGCCATATTCGCGCCGGCTATGACGCCGGCCAAGTCTGCCAACAGCTGCGCCAGGGTTGGCAGGAGGACGGCATCGCCATTCCCGCCAGTCAGGTCAGTTGCCACTACTTGACGGTGCCGCTCGATTACGACAAGGAGTGGGTCCAGATCAAGGAGACCAAGTGGGAAAAGCGCTCCGCTGCACGCGCCGACAGTACCCTCTTCGCCGACAACAGTTCCCGCTTCTCCTCCTGGCCGGACAAACCCGTCCGCCCCCATGTCAAACAGGAGGCCCGCACGGTCAAGGGCGACACCCTGGATATCTTCTATCTGCACTATCGCGCCAGCGGCGACTATCGCGGCACCCTGTTCTACAACCCGGGCGGCCCCACCTCGGCCACCCCGGATCTTGGCCTTCTGCTCGATATGCTGCGCAGCGCCAACCCCGCCATCCTTGAGCACTACGACATCGTCACCCTGGATCCCCGCGGGGCCGGTTACAGCGCCCTCGGCCACGAACTGCGCAGCTGCCTGCTGACCGACAAGCAAGGCGTTCGGCCGGACATGAGCCCGGCGCAGCTCGCCCAGCTGTTCGCCAGCCGGGACAAGGGCGCCCTGCCGGCGCTCCAGAGCGGGGCGGATCAGGGCAAGGCCTTCAGCACGGCCCTGCTGGAGCGCTGTGGCGAGCCGCTGCGGCTGCATGCGCCACACCTGGGCTCGCGGGCCGTGGTCGAGGACATGGAGCGCCTGCGCCAGCACCTGGGGCGCGAGCGGATCATCCCCATCACCTTCTCCTACGGCACTCGCCTGGCCGCCCTCTATGCCGCCCGCTACCCGAGCCACGTGGCCAATCTGGTGGTCGACTCGCCGATGTCCCCCGCCGAAAACCGCTATCCGGCCATCTTCCGCGGCGATGCCGAAAATGCCAATCGCATCCTGGCCTGGCGCTTCGGGGATCAGGCGCTGCAGCGCAGCATGGCGGTGACCCGCCAGGTTCGTGACAACGGCCGCTATGTGGACAACCAGGGCAATGTGCTCGACCGCGCCAGCTGGGTGGCGGTGCTGGGCGATGCCATCAGCGGCAGCCAGCGCGACGATCAGCTTGCTTTCTGGCAGCAGGACGATGCCGGCCCCCTGCTGGCCCGCCTCGCCGGGCAGGACGATGACAACCCCTATCAGGAACTGCAGGAGATGCCCTTCTTCAGCGCCATCCACTGCACCGACAACAGCGAGCCCTACAACTGGCAAACGCTGGACCCGGAAGATGCCGCCTTCCAGGGGGCCGGCGCCCTGCTGCTGGCCAAGAGCTTCAACACCTGCGCCGACTGGCCTTATCCGCGCCAGCCCATCGCCAGCTACGGCGCCGGCGAGATAAAACTGCCGGATGATGCCAGGGCCCTGGTGCTCGGTGCCGAGTACGATCCCAATACCCCCTTCGCCGGTGCCCGCCAGATGCAGGCCGCCTTTGGCAGCGCCGCCCGCCTGGTGCAGGTAGAACAGAGTAACCAGCATGGCCAACTGAACAGCTCCCGCTGCGCCCAGGCGGCCCTCAGCACCCTGCTGTTGGGGGATGCCGCGAGCCTGCCCGCCGAGCAGCGTTGCCTGGCTGACTGACGGAGCACGACCCAGCTGAGTACAATCCAGCTGAATACTGCCCAATAAAAAGCCCGCCGAATTGGCGGGCTTTTTCATGCCGGCAGGCGTCCTCAGGCGGCGACCAGCGACTCCAGATCGCGCCGGCTCAGGCGCTTGCTGTCCACCTTCACATAGACGGAGCGCTCGGAAGCGGCCAGCAGCACGTCGCTCACCCCCTCGCAGGCGCGGATCTTCTGCTCCAGCGCCGCGTCGGCCGCCACCCCTTCCGGCAACACGATGCGCAGGCTGCTCACATAGGGTGGTTCGGCCATGGTCAGGCTGACCCCGAGCCAGACCAGCGCCAGCGCGGCGCAGCCGCCAAACACCAGGGTGCCGCCGCCCAGGCTGTAGAGCAGGCCGCCGAGGCTGCCACCGATGGCCACCCCGATGAACTGGCTGGTGGAGTAGATCCCCATGGCGGTGCCCTTGTAGCCGGGGGGCGACTCCTTGCTGATAAGAGAGGGCAGCAGCGCCTCCATCACGTTGAAACCGATGAAGAAGATCTGCAGGCCGGCGAGCAGGCCCCACAGCTGCAGGCCGCTTTGCCAGAGCACCAGCTCGGCGATGAGCATCACCAGCACACAAATCTGGAACACCCGCTTCATCTTTCTGCGCTTCTCGGCATAGATGATGAACGGCACCACGCTGACGAAGGCGATCAGCATGGTGACCAGATAAGCCTGCCACTGGCTGTCGCGGGGCAAACCGGCACGCTCCAGCAGCGGCGGCAGCGCCACGAAGCTCGACATCAGCAGGGTGTGCACGCAGAGGATGCCGAAGTTGAGCTTGAGCAGGCGCGGGTTGGTCAGCACGGTGCGCATCCCCCCCTTCACCATGCCGGACTCGCGATTGAGCAGGTGACCGCTCGGGGTCGGCACCAGCCAGAGGGTGACGGCGATGCCTGCCAGCGCCAGCAGGGCGATCAGCCAGAACAGGCCGGAGAGCCCCAGCGCATGGGTGATGAGGGGGCCGGTCACCATGGCGATGGCAAAGGTGATGCCAAAGCTCACCCCGATGAAAGCCATCGCCTTGGTGCGGTTCTGCTCGCGGGTGAGATCCGACAAGAGCGCCATGACGGCAGCCGAGATGGCGCCGCTACCCTGCAGGGCGCGGCCAAGGATCACGCCCCAGATGGAGTGGGTCAGCGCCGCGATCACGCTGCCAAGGGCAAACATCAGCAGGCCGCCGACGATAAGGGGCTTGCGGCCCACCTTGTCGGAGAGCAGACCAAACGGGATCTGGAACAGCGCCTGGGTCATGCCGTAGATGCCGATGGCCAGGCCGATCAGCGCCTCGGAGGCGCCCGCCAGCGACATGCCGTAGGTGGTCAGCACCGGCAGCACCATAAACATGCCGAGCATGCGCAACGAGAAGACGGAGCCGAGCGCCCAGGTGGCACGGCGCTCGCCCCTCGTCATGGTGAAATCATTCATGATGGCCTCGATAGGTCAGGGAAAAGGAAGACTCAAGGGGTGGCCGACACACGCCATGCCACACCCGACACAAGGGAAAAGTGCCCGACGGGGCGGCCCCATAATAACAGAGCCGGGAAGGTTCCCGGCTCTGGATTCTACTGATTTTCCCGCGTCGCATCACAACACGGAGCATGACAGGCATGCACCTTAGGGCAGCATGCTCACCAGCACCGCAGGCTCGGCCTCCGGCTGGAAGTCCACCGACATCATCACGCTGAGGCAAGTGATGGTGACGATGGAGAACATGAACAGCTTGCGCGCCCAAAGGGAGTCATCCACCGCCGCCTTGTAGCCAGACAGCGCCATCCCCAGCCACCAGACGCTGACCGCGGTGGCCACCACCAGATACTTGTAGCCGGCGTAACCGCCGAGGAACAGCATCAGGGTCGGCACCATGAAGGCCAGGATGTAGAGGGTGATGTGGAGCTTGGCCACCGGGATCCCCTTCACCACCGGCAACACCGGGATGTTGGCCGCCTGGTAATCCTTGAAGCGAAAGATGGCGATCGCATAGGAGTGCGGCATCTGCCACAGGCTGAAGATCGCCAGCAGGATCAAGGCGCCCGAGTCGAACTGACCGCTCACCGCGCAGTAGCCGATGACCGGCGGCGCGGCGCCGGAGAGGCTGCCGACCAGGGTGCCGTAGACCGAGTGACGCTTCATGTAGAGGCTGTAGACCCCCACATAGACAATGAAGCCCAGCACCGCCAGCAGGGCGGCCAACGGATTGGCCGCAAAGTAGAGCAGTGCAATGCCCGCAATGCCGAGCGCGGTGGCGTACCAGAGCGATACGCCGGGGGCGATCAGACCCTTCACCAGAGCACGGTTCTTGGTGCGCTCCATGATGCAGTCGATGTCCCGGTCGATGTAGTTGTTGAACACGCAACCGGAGGCGACCACCAGTGATACACCAGCCATGGTCAGAATGAACAGGGGCACATCCAGGCTCCCCTTGGAGGCCAGCAGGAACCCTCCGATAACCGAGATGAGGTTACCGAAGATGATGCCCGGCTTGGTCACTTGCAGGTATTGCTTCATCATCATTGCCAACCTGCTCAGTGAACCATCATGTTGATGTTGAGGTTGTACATGATCCACAGGGAACCCACGACCACGATGGCGATGATGAGCACGGTAAAGATCAGTGCCACCAGGTTCCAGCGCTCCTCGGACGAGGTGTTCATGTGCAGGAAGTAGACCAGATGCACGAAGATCTGCACCACCGCCATGCCGACCACGGTGGCCAGCACGGTGGTGTGGGAAGCGGAGCCGTCCATCACCATCCAGAACGGCACCGCGGTCAGGATCAGGGACAGCACGAAGCCGATCAGGTAGCTCTTGGCGCTGCCGTGGCTGGCGCCGTGATTGTCAACGGAATGACTCATTTACATGACCCCCATCAGATAGACCACGGTGAAGACGCAGATCCACACCACGTCGAGGAAGTGCCAGAACAGGCTCAGGCACATCAGACGGGTACGGTTGCGATCGGTCAGCCCCTTCTTGGCGACCAGCACCATCATCACGATGATCCAGACAAGACCACTGGTCACGTGGATACCGTGGGTGCCGACCAGGGTGAAGAAGGCTGAGAGGAAGCCACTGCGATCCGGACCGTAGCCCTCGGCAATCAGGTGATGGAATTCATAGATCTCCATCGCGATGAAGCCGGCACCGAACAGGAAGGTGATGAACAGCCAGGTGTTGACCGCCGCGACCTTGTTCTTGTTCATTGCCAGCATGCCGAAGCCGAAGGTGATGGAGCTCAGCAGCAGCAGCATGGTTTCGGCAAACACGAACGGCAGTTCGAAGATGTCCTTGCCGCTCGGGCCGCCGGCAGTGCCGTTGACCAGTACCGCATAGGTCGCGAACAGGGTCGCGAACAGGATGCAGTCACTCATCAGGTAGATCCAGAAGCCGAATACCTTGTTGGCACCGGCATCGTGGTGCCCATCCTCATGGGCACCCTGGGTGTGATGTAGAACGTCAGTCGCCATGGAATTAAGCCACCTTGTTGATATTTTCAAAATGCTGACGCTCGATCCGCTCGATCTCGTCAACCTGCACGTAGTAGTCCACGTCGTCGTTGAAGCTGTGGATGATCCAGGTAGCGATCATGCCGACGAAGCCGGCTATGGCCATCCACCAGATGTGCCAGATCATGGCAAAGCCGAACAGGGTGCTGAAGGCGGCGATGATGACGCCGGCACCGGAGTTTTTCGGCATGTGGATCGGGTCATAGTGCTTGGGCTGCTGATAAGCGGAACCGTCCTGCTTGGCTTCCCAGAACGCATCCAGTCCCTTGATCTTCGGCTCGATGGCGAAGTTGTAGAAAGGGGGCGGTGAGGAAGTGGACCACTCCAGGGTACGACCGCCCCAGGGATCGCCGGTCAGGTCGCGGTTCTTCTCGCGGTCGCGGATGCTGACCACGATCTGGATCACCTGGCACAGTACGCCCAGGGCAATCAGCCCGGCGCCGCAGGCAGCCACCACCAGCCAGCCGTGGAACTCGGGATCGATGTTCTGGCTGACGCGGCGGGTCATGCCCATGAAGCCCAGTACGTAGAGCGGCATGAAGGCGACGAAGAAGCCGGTGATCCAGCACCAGAAGGCACGCTTGCCCCAGACGTCATCCAGCTTGAAGCCGAACGCTTTCGGGAACCAGTAGGTGATACCGGCGAAGCAACCGAACACCACGCCGCCAATGATGACGTTGTGGAAGTGGGCGATCAGGAACAGGCTGTTGTGCAGCACGAAGTTGGCGGCCGGCACGGAGAGCAGTACCCCGGTCATGCCACCCACGGTGAAGGTGATGATGAAACCGACGGTCCACAGCATGGGCGAGGTGAACTCGATGCGACCGCGGTACATGGTGAACAGCCAGTTGAAGATCTTCACCCCGGTCGGGATGGAGATGATCATGGTGGTGATGCCGAAGAAGGCATTCACGTTGGCGCCCGACCCCATGGTAAAGAAGTGGTGCAGCCAGACGATGAAGGAGAGCACGGTAATGGCGATGGTCGCCCACACCAGTGAGGTGTAACCGAACAGCTTCTTCTTGCAGAAGGTCGCCACCACTTCGGAGAAGATCCCGAATACCGGTAGCACCAGGATGTACACCTCGGGGTGACCCCAGGCCCAGATCAGGTTGATGTACATCATCATGTTGCCACCCATGTCATTGGTAAAGAAATGGGTACCCAGGTAGCGGTCTGCGGTGAGCAGGGCGATGGTGACGGTCAGGATCGGGAAGGAGGCGATGATCAGCACGTTGGCGCACAGGGCGGTCCAGGTGAACACCGGCAGGCGCATCATGGTCATGCCAGGGGCGCGCATCTTGATGATGGTGGCGAAGAAGTTCACGCCGGTCAGCAAGGTCCCCAGACCCGAGATCTGCAGACTCCAGATCCAGTAATCGACCCCGACCCCCGGACTGAATTCCAGCCCCGACAAGGGCGGATAGGCCAGCCAGCCGGTCTGGGCGAATTCACCGACCCCGAGGGAGACGTTGATCAGCACCACGGCCGCGGCGGTGAACCAGAAGCTCAGGTTGTTCAGGAAGGGGAAGGCGACGTCACGGGCACCGATCTGCAGCGGCACGACTATGTTCATCAGACCGATCACCAGCGGCATGGCCACGAAGAAGATCATGATGACGCCGTGGGCGGTGAAGATCTGGTCGTAGTGGTGCGGTGGCAGTATGCCCTCGCCACCGGCCGAGGCCATAACCTGCTGGGTACGCATCATCACCGCATCGGCAAAGCCGCGCAGCAGCATCACCATGCCGAGGATGAGATACATGATACCCAGGCGTTTGTGGTCCACCGAGGTGAGCCACTCTTTCCACAGATATTGCCACTTGCCGAAATAGGTGATGAGCCCGGCGACGGCCAGGCCCCCCAGAATGATACCGGCTATCGTGACCATGATGATGGGTTCATGGTACGGAATAGCGTCGAGTGTTAATTTTCCAAACATCAGTTAGTACCCGCTTTCACAGTCTTGTCGGCCGGCATGTGGCCGGCGTGGTCCATCTGCTCGCCCTGGGCCTCATGGTGCATGGCGTCGCCGTGCTCCATGTCTGCGTGGTTCATGGAAGCGTCATGCTCCATCCCCTCGTGGCTCATGGACTCGTCATGGGACATCACGGCCTGCTTTTCGCCGTGTTGCATGGCGGCGTGCTCGCCGTGCTTCATGTCGCCCATGAACTTGTTGATGATGTTGACGAACAGCTTGGGATCGGCGCTGGCGAAATACTCCACCGGGTGGTTCTCGCTCTTCTTGGCCAGGGCATTGAACTCATCCATGGTGTTGAGCGCCTTGGAGGAGGCCTTCACCTTGGCAACCCAGGCGTCGAAACCGGCTTGATCCTGGGTCGCGATGGCGTTGAACTTCATGCCTGAGAAACCGGCGCCGCTGTAGCCACCCGAGATGCCCTTGTACTGGCCTGCCTCGTTGGCGATCAGGTGCAGTTTGGTCTGCATGCCCGCCATGGCGTAGATCTGGCCGCCCAGCTGGGGAATGAAGAAGGAGTTCATCACAGTGTCGGAAGTCACCCGGAAGTTGACCGGGGTGTTGACCGGGAATGCCAGCTCGTTGACCGAGGCGATGCCCAGTTCCGGATAGACAAACAACCATTTCCAGTCAAGGGAGATGACATCGACCTGGATCGGCTTCACCTCGGATTCCAACGGTTTGTAGGGATCCAGAGAATGGGAGGTTTTCCAGGTGATCACCGCCAGGATGGCGATAATGATGACGGGTACGGTCCAGACGACCGCTTCAATCTTGTTGGAGTGGGCCCAGTCCGGTGCATAGGTGGCCTTGGTATTGGACGCTCGGTATTTGTAAGCGAACGCCACCGCCATCACGATCACCGGCACCACCACAATCAGCATCAAGCCGAGTGCGGTCAGTATCAGTGACTTCTGCTCCAGACCAACTTGTCCCTTGGGGCTCATCAGAGCCATGTCGCAGCCGCTCAGCAAGCCGGCAGTCGCGAGCAACAGCAAAGCGCCCAAGCCCCTCTTTACATCAAAAGGTCTCATGCAATGTCCTCATCTTCGCAGGGCTAAAGTTGTAAGAAAAACGCAGCATTCTATTTCACCCGGGGGGGATGTGAACAACATGAAAAATTAATCTTTCACTTGTGTGTGGATTGCGATTTCTGTGTGTTGCATGTTAATGCCTTGACGTCATGAAAATTATCAAAACCACCTCGACCCCCTTTCATCGCCAGCTGGTGCCATTTCACCCTGTATCTGTTTATTAAACAGACACCCAGTGATTTAACCCTTTACTTAACAAGGACAAATGACCCCCCTTTGTGGCTAGCCGGCCAAATTCCGGGCTGAAATCCGTGCGCATTTGGTCGCTCAGGGCAGAACAATTATGGGACTCGAAATTAACCATAATTAATCAAATTAAATTTCAATTAATTCCATGAGGTTGGTGCGGCTTTACCCGCAAACATGCACACCACATACGTCTCATGCGACCTGGCCGATCACAGGGTCCATCATTTTGTTTAATAAGTTATTATCAAACCCATGGACTCCATCCGGATATGGCGGTAGGTTGCGCCCCTTCGTTACTCGCCAGTCACGAATTCAACCTTATCCCATTTCTCACTCGACTCTTCATACACAGGGATTGCCATGAGCATCACACGCAGAGACTTTCTCAACGGCGTCGCCATCACCATTGCGGCCGGGGTTGCCCCCATCAAGCTGCTGCAAGCGGCCGAAGGCGGCACGGCACTGGCTGAAAAAACGCTGGTCTACCCGCCCGCCCTCACCGGGCTGCGCGGCAACCACCCAGGCTCCTTCGAACCGGCCCACAGCATCGCCCGCGACGGCAAACAGTATGACTTTGCCAACATTCCCCTCGAGGGCGAATACGATCTGGTGATCGTCGGCGCCGGCATCAGCGGCCTGGCGGCCGCCTGCTTCTATCAGCAACTGCTTGGCGCGGACAAAAAGATCCTGCTGCTCGACAACCACGACGACTTCGGGGGCCACGCCAAGCGCAACGAGTTCACCACCCCCGACGGCCTGCGGCTGGGTTACGGCGGCAGCGAATCCCTGCAATCACCGCGCTCTGTCTACAGCCCGGTGGCGCTGGGGCTGCTCAAGGCGCTCGAGGTCAACATCGACGAGCTGGCCAAAGGCTTCCAGCAGACCTTCTACCCGGATCTGGGCCTGAGCCGCGGCGTCTACTTCGACGAGAAGCACTTTGGCGTCAACAAGGTAGTGAGCGGCGACCCGGGCCACAACGTGGCCGACGACATCCCGCGCGATCGCCTGAACGGCCGGCCGCTGGCAGAGTTTATCGGCGACTTCCCGCTCGATGAGAGTGACAAGGCCGCTCTGCTGGCGCTGCACGAGGAGAAGACCGACTACCTGAGCGGCATGACCCAGGCGGAAAAAGACCTCTGGATGACCCGCAACAGCTACACCACCTTCCTGCGCGACAAGGTGGGCCTGAGCGAGCGGGCCATCACCTACTTCCAGCAACGCACCAACGACTTCCAGGCGGTCGGCATCGACGCCACCGCCTGCGCCGACGCACGCCTGTGCGCCCTGCCCGGTTTCGGTGGCATGAACCTGACCCCGCTCGATGCCGAAGAGCAGGCGGAGCTGGACGACCCCTACATCTTCCACTTCCCGGACGGCAACGCCGGCCTGACCCGCTTGATGGTGCGCAAGCTCATCCCGCAGGTGGCCCCCGGCCACACCATGCAGGACGTGGTGCTGGCCAACTTTGACTACAGCAAGCTCGACCTGCCCGAGCACAAGGTGCAGCTGCGCCTCGGCAGCACGGCGCTGCAGGCCAAAAACGTGCCGCTCAAAGACGGCAAACAGGGAGTGGACGTCACTTACATCAAGGAGGGGAAACTGCACCGGGTGCGGGCCAGGCAGTCCATCATGGCCGGCTACAACATGATGATCCCCTACATGGTGCCCGAGATGGCGGAGCCCCAGAAGGAGGCGCTGCGCCAGAACGTCAAGGCGCCGCTGGTCTACACCAAGGTGGTGATCAAGAACTGGCAATCCTTCGTCAAGCTGGGGGTGCACGAGGTCTACTCCCCGGCCGCCCCCTACAGCAGGGTCAAGCTCGACTACCCGGTCAACCTCGGCGGCTACGAGCATCCCAAGAACCCGGACCAACCCATGTGCCTGCACATGGTCTACGTGCCGACCCTGCCGGGCAGCGGCCTGTCGGCCCGCGAGCAGTCCCGCAAGGGGCGCGCCATGATCCTCGGCATGCCGTTCGAGCAGCACGAGCAGATGATCCGCGAACAGTTGCAGGGGATGCTGGGCGGCGCCGGTTTCAACCATGAGCAGGATATCCTCGCCATCACGGTCAACCGCTGGTCCCACGGCTACTCCTACATCACCAACACCCTGTTCGATGACGAGGAGCAGTGCGACAAGTGGATCGAGCTGGGTCGCCAGCCGGTCGGCAACATCACCATCGCCAACTCCGACTCGGACTGGAGCCCCTACGCCCACTCCGCCATCGATCAAGCCTGGCGCGCCGTCAACGAGCTGGTTGCCATGCACAAGGGAGGTGCCAAATGATCCGTTCCCTGACCCTGACAGCCAGCGCCGTGCTGCTGGCCCTGCCCGCCTTCACCCTGCAGGCCGCGCCTGCCATGTCGGCCGGCGAATACGTGGCCAAGCTGGGAGACTGCGCCGCCTGCCACACCAGCGAGGCAAGCAAGCCGCTGGCCGGCGGCAAGGGCTTCCCCACCCCCATCGGCACCGTCTACGCCACCAACATCACCCCCGACAAGACCCACGGCATCGGCAACTACAGCCTGCCCGAGTTCATCAAGGTGATGCGCGAAGGGATCACCCGCAGCGGCGATCCCCTCTACCCGGCCATGCCCTACACCGCCTACGCCAAGATGAGCGACGAGGATCTCACCGCCCTCTACCACTACCTGATGCAGGATGTGCAGCCGCAGGCTGTTGCCAACAAGGAGAGCGACATCCCCTGGCCGCTCAACATGCGCTGGCCGCTCAACGGCTGGAACTGGGTCTATCACGATGACAGTCGCTTTACCCCGGTAGCCGGCAAGAGCGAGGAGTGGAATCGCGGCGCCTATCTGGTGCAGGGGGCGGGCCACTGCGGCAGCTGCCACACCCCGCGCGGGCTCGGCATGCAGGAAAAGGCCCTGACCGAGGCGGATCCCCTCTATCTGAGCGGTGCCACCCTGGATGGCTGGTATGCCCCCAACATTCGCGGCACCCGCTACGACAAGCAGGCGCTGATCGATCTGCTGAAAACCGGCCGCAGCCAGCATCAGGCCGTCAGCGGCCCCATGGCGGAAGTGATCACGCACAGCAGCCAGTACTTCAGCGACGCGGATCTGGCCAGCATCGCCACCTACCTGACCGAACTCGGCGACGACGCGGCGGCCAGCAAGGGCAACCGGGCCTACGCCAGCGCCGGTGGCAAGGCGGACTACGCCATGTACTGCTCCACCTGCCACGGGGTCAATGGCCAGGGCAATGACCACGTCATCCCCTCGCTGGTGGGCAACCAGACCGTGCTGGCCGAAGACCCGAGCAGCCTGCTCAACGTGCTGCTGCACGGCGCCGAGACCCCGGTCACCCAGGGCAACATCGGCTACCACATGCCGGGTTATGGCTGGACCCTCAACGATGAGCAGATCGCCGAGCTGGTCAACACCCTGCGCGCCTCCTGGGGCAATGAAGGGGTGGCCATCAAGCCGGAGACGGTCAAGGCCCAGCGCGCCCTGCACCAATAAGTCACGCCGACCATAACGAAACGGGCCTCCAGTGGAGGCCCGTTTGCTATGTGAGTGACGACTCACCCCTTGCGCGGTTTGGAGCCGGAGAGCGGCACCGCCCCCGGCCGGTAATCGCCATAGGGGAAGATATTGCGAAAGCGCTGGGCCACCGGCTCGGGAATGGAGCGGGAGAAGACCAGCTTGACCCCATCGCCATCGCGCTGACCCAGGATGCGCCCGCGCACCGTCTCATGACGCAGGATCTGCCTGGCCTGCTCGATGAACGCCGGCGACACCTTGCCCCGCTTGACCTGCACCTTGCCTGGCGCAAGCCGGATCTCGAACAGGGCGCCACGCCCCAGCTTCATCAACCACCAGATGAGGGCGATCGCCACCAGTAACGACAACCAGGCCATCCTGTTTCTCCTTCTTCACACGGTTGCGGACAGTATAAGCCGCAACTGGCCCCCGATTGTTTGGCGCGGATCACAGCCGCGCCTCAAGCCCGGCCGCAGGCCACCCAGCTCGCCAAGCTCCCTAGCGGCTGCGGCCCCAGGCCACCAGCGTCTCCCGATAGAGCGCCAGCAGCGCCTGAGCCCGCACCGCCACACCCACCTGCTGGGCGCGATAATCGGCCCAGCCGTCGTGGGGGTGGGACTTGCCGTCAAATTTCTGCAGGGTGTGACCGATGGCAGGCCCCTCGTTGATGACCCGCACCGGCCCCTCGCGCAGGGTGAACAGAGTCGGATCGATCACGTAGGCGATGGCGGACGGGTCGTGCACGTGGCAGCCGTCGAGCCCGATCCGTTCCGAATAGAAGCGCAGGTAGAAGCGGCTGACATCCCACAGGAAACGCCCCGGCTCGCCCGCGTCGTCGCGCAGTGCATCCAGATAGGCGCTGCTGAAGAAACTCTGCTGGGTCACGTCCAGCCCGATGATCACCACCGGCCAGTCGGCGGTGAATACCCGGTCGGCGGCATCCGGATCGTCGTGGATGTTGGCCTCGGCATAGGGAGTCACGTTGCCGCGATGGCCGTTGACGCCAAAAGCGCCCCCCATCACCACCACCTGCTTCACCAGGCCGGTGATCTCGGGGGCCTCTTGCAGCGCCAGCGCCAGATTGGTGAGCGGGCCTATGGTGACCAGGGTGATCTCGCCGGGCGCGGCCTTCACTGCCTCGACGATATACTGCCAGGCCGGCCGGGGATCCGGCGCCAGGGTCACCTCTCCCGCCGTCACGTCCCCAAACCCGCTCGGCCCGTGCACCACGGTGGTCGGGCCCACAGGTTCGCGCCGCAGCGGGGCGGCCGCCCCCTGTGCCACGTCCGCCTTCATGCCGTATTGCTGCTTGAGCCAGAGGGCGTTGCGGGTGCCGTTCTCGATGGTGGCATTGCCAAATACCGTGGTGATGGCGAGCAGCTCGATGGCGGGGTGGGCTTCGGCAAACAGAATTGCCATGGCGTCATCAATACCGGGATCGGTATCCAGAATGATCTTGTGAGTCATGGGGCCTCCTTGGGCAACAGAGCAGCCAGTGTAGCGAGCCGCCGCCGCTTTAACAGCGCCGGGATCACAGCCTGAGGCTTTGCCCTTGTCCGCCTTGCCCAAGTGGTGGCATTTCATACAGGGATGACGACGCGGCAGGAAACAAGGAGAGGCGAAGCGGGTGGCGCCGGCGAAATAGTGGGCAAGCGAATGGCCGGTGAGTGCCGCAGCCTTGTGGACCAGAGGGTTGGGTGGTATCACTGGGCCACACGATTCACCCCGCTCACCACCTGCCGAGGCGCCATTGATCACCCTGATAAAAGAGTCCGACCAGCTGAAGATGCCCTGGAAAAACAAGCAGGGCACCACAGCCCAGATCCTCATCTCCCCTGCCGGCGCCAGCCTCGACAGGCTCGATTTTGCCTACCGGCTGAGCTCGGCGCCCATCAAGGGGGCCGGCCCCTTCTCGAAATTTCCCGGCTATCAGCGCATCCTGCTGCCCATCAGCGGAGCCGGCTTCGTGCTCAACGGCCACCCCTACGCCACCTTCGAGGCGGCCCACTTCAGCGGGGATGACGACACCCACTGCGAACTGCTGAAAAAAGAGGTGACGGATCTGGGGCTCATCTATGATCCGGCCCGCCTCAGCGCCAACGTGCGGGTGCTCAACCTGCCCTTCCCGCTCACCCTCACCCTGGAAGCGGACAAGACCTATCTCTGTTACCTGTTGAGCGGCCAGCTCGCGGCGACGGGCCACCCCATGGCGGTCAACGAGACCCTGCTGATCAGCGGCGAGCAGAGCATCCACTTCGACTGCCAGAAGAAGAGCGCCATCGCCTTCTTTACCCTGCAGCCCAAATAGGCGGCAGGAGCAGGCCTGACACCGGTCAGCGTTTGGGCGCCCGTCCGCCGCTGTCGAGGCAGGCCTGCATGGAGTCATAGGGGGTGTAGTGCTTGGTGCGGCTGTAATAGGTGCCGCCCTGGGGATGGCAGATGCCGTTTCTGCTCTTCTTGACCGGCGGCTCCGCTGCCAGTGCGATGGCGCACACCAGCAGCAGGCAACCGCTGATCACCCATTTCATGGCTTTCATGACGACCTTGGTTCCTCTCGAGCGGGCCTAGCAGGCCCGAAAGGCGCCCATTTTACTCCTTCACTCCCCCGCTCACCCGGCGCCGGATCATAAAACGGAGCGCCATAGCGCCATCACAGACATCCAACTCACGCTGCAAGCGGCCACAAAAAAGCCGGGCAGTACCCGGCTTCTGGATCGGCATAACGTGCTTAGCCGACCTTGAAGGTACCCTTCATCATGGCGAAGTGGCCGGGGAAGGAGCAGAAGAAGGTGAGATCTTTGCCGGCCAGGCCGTCGGTCTTGAAGGTGACGCTGGTGCTCTCGCCGCCGCCCACCAGTTTGGTGTGGGCCAGCACGCGCGGGTCATCCTTGGGCAGGTAGTTGTTGTCGGCACCGGCGCTCATGCCAGCGGTGGCCACGGCCTGATAGTCGGCGGTGGTGGCCAGCGCCCAGTTGTGGCCCATGGCGGTCACCGGCATCTTGCCGGTATGGTTCAGGGTCACGGTGACCTCTTTGCAGGTGGCCGGTACGCTCATCTCCTTGAGGTTGTACTGCATGGCATCATTGCCTTCGATGACCAACGCGCACTCATCGGCCAGAGCCGGGGCCGCCAGGGTGCTCAGAAACAGCAGGGTAATCGCCTTTTTCATCATCCTCTCCTTTGATTGGCAATAGATGGCAACACAATTGCCTGCGGGCTCGCACCATGGCTGGCAAACATGCTGTCAAAATCGACCTTATTCTACTCAACTGTCGTCATTCGGCTATGTCTTTAGCGCAAAGCTGCGGGTCAGGTCACCAGATTGCCCCCATTTGTTGTCTGGACGAACCGGCCGCGCCACCCACTAACCACTCTTTGTTTAATTATCCCCCGCACTTTTGTCCAGCCGCGGCTCGCCCGCCGCCGCCCCCTTGGCTAAGCTGGCGACCCCGGCACGCTTGCCTCCCGTGCCATCCGTTTCAGCCAAAGAGATCCGTCATGTCGCTTCTTGCTCGCCCGGCCCATCGTGGCCTGTTGTTGACCCTGCTGCTGATGCTGACCGCCTGTCAGCCGGCCCCAACCCAGACCCGCATTCAGGGCAAGACCATGGGCACCTTTTACGCGGTGACCCTGAGCGACCCCTTCCCGGGCGGCGAGCCTGCGCTGCAACAGGAGGTCGATTCCCTGCTGGCGCGCATGAACCACGAGATCTCCACCTACGATCCGAATTCCCTTATCTCCCGCTTCAATCAGGGCAGCGGCCAGCCCCCCATGGCCATTCCCGCCACCATGGCCAAAATAGTGCAGCAGGGTATCGACGCCGGCCATCTCACCGCAGGCAAGCTCGACGTCACCGTGGGCCCGCTGGTCAACCTGTGGGGATTCGGCCCGGACAAGCGGCCCGTCAAACGGCCCAGCGCCGAGCAGATTGCCAGCGCTCGCCACAAGGTGGGCATCGACCGGCTGACATTGGTGCCCGAGGGGGATCACTTCCTGCTCGGCAAGCGCATCCCCGATCTCTACCTCGATCTCTCCACCCTGGGCGAAGGGGCGGCCTCTGACGAGATTGCCGGCCTTCTGGAGCAAAAAGGGGTGCACAACTACCTCATCGAGGTGGCCGGCGCCGTGCGCAGCAAGGGCAACAACGCCAAGGGCAAGCCATGGAGGGTGGCCATCGTCGAGCCGTCCGACCAGCCCGGCGCCTTCTCGGACGTGGTGATCCCCAACGGCATGGCCCTCAGCACCGCCGGCAGCTATCGCAACTACTACGAGCTCGACGGCAAGCGCTACTCCCACATCATCGACCCCGCCACCGGCCAGCCCATCAGCCACAAGCTGGTCTCCGCCAGCGTCATCACCCCGACCGCGCTCGAGGCCGACGCCCTCGACACCGCCCTCATGGTGATGGGGCCGGAGCAGGCGATGGCCTTTGCCAAGGCGCACGGTCTTGCGGTCTATCTCATCGTCAAGACCGAGCAGGGCTTCGCCGCCAGCCATACCCCCCAGTTCGCCCCCTATCTGGTGGCCAAACAGCCATAAATCCGCTGCCATCACCCAGCCGCCATAAAAAAGAGGCCCCGCACTGCGGGGCCTCCTTGTCTTCAGGTCAGCGTATTCAATGAGTATCCGACAAGGCCCGACTGTTTGGGTCATTCGGCCCGGCGCAGGTCCGCCCTCCCCGGCATCAGGCCAGTGACCACCGACCGGATGCTTTCAGGCTACTCCCCGCAGCCGGCCGAGTCGGCAGACGGGCGCGCCACCCGGTTGCCCGCCCCGTAGAGAAGAAACACCAGCACGCAAATCGCGGTCATCACGGCGAACAGGGCCGGGCCGCCCCACACCTGCAACAGCCATCCCCCCACCAGGGGCGAGAGTGCCCAGCCAAGCCCGGCCAGCGCGCTGGCACCGAAGTAGCTCCCCTTGAGGTGAGCCGGCGCCATCTCGTCGATCAGCACGTTGAAGAGCGGGAACAGCACCGCCTCCCCCACGCTCAGCAAGAATACCGCCACCAACCAGGGCCACAGCAGGGCCGGGCTCGACAGGGCGAACAGCACCTGGGCGGACGCCATCAGCAGGATGGAGAACTGCAGCCGCAGGCTCACCCGCCAGCGCCGGGTCAGGTGCAGCAGCGGAAACTGCAGGGTGATGATGGTCAGCGCATTGGTGGCCACCAGCAGGGCCACCAGGGTCTCCACCTCGGGGGCGCCGGCGCGGGTCAGGTACTGGATCAGCGGCGACTCCACCTGGGCGTAGACCAGCATCATCAGCAGGTTGGCGAGGATGAACAGCATGAAGGCCCGATCCCGCCCCACCACCCCGAGCATGGCCCCCAGGGTGAGGCCCGCATCCGGCCGGCCAGCACACTCGCGGCGAAAACCGAGCAGGAAGGCGATGCCGAGCAGGCCATAGCTGGCGGCCGTCACCACGAAGGTCTCCTGGCGCGCACCCAGCCCCACCATGACGCCGATGAGGGGCCCCACCCCCGCCCCCACGTTGAGCAGAAAGTAGCGCAGGTGCTGAGCCAGCTCCCGCTGCGCCTTCTCGGGCAGCAGATCTCCCATCAGCGCCTTGCCCGGCGTGTCGATGAAGGCGTAGGAGAGACCCGAGCCAAACACCCCGAGGGCGATGAGCCAGAGAGAGTGGCCAAACCCGAGCAGCAGGTAGGCGCCGCACGACAGAACGCAGCCGAGCAGCAGTATGGTGCGCCGGCCGAGCCGGTCGGAGAGCCAGCCGACGTAGAAGCCGATGAGGCAGGAGAGCACGGCCGCGCCGCCCAGCAGCATCCCGATGCCGGACGCCGAGAGATCATACTCCCGGTAGAGCAGGATCGAGAGAAAGGGCCAGACCATGAAGAAACTGGTGCGTACCATGAAGGTGCCCAGGATCACGATCCAGACCAGCGGAGGAAAGGGGGGCAGGCGCATGGGAACTCCTTGTCGCGCAATGGCAGCTGATCCGCAGGGGAAAGCATTCAGTGGTATCAAAAGACACCTGAGCGCACAATCCCCGCCCAGAAAAAAACCGCCCGAGGGGGCGAGCTCGGCGCAGGTTTGTGGATGGCGGCGCCGTCCAGGCCAGGCTGGTGTTCGCCGCCTGCCCTCCCCCAATCTACCCCCTATTTGGTCCGGCAGAAGCCATGAACGGCGGGGCTTGGCGGAAAAACCGCGGCAGCGCCCCATGTTCAATTGCCTGTCTGCGCGCTTTGGTGGCACACTTCTGTTATCCGCCCGTAGCGCCCTGACCAGACAGATGCAGACACCGGAATCCGAGCCAGAGAAAAAAGCCCCACCCAAACCGAAGCGCATCCTGCTGGTCAACGAACAGCGCTCCTTTCAGGTGATGATGAAGGCGATGCTGATCAACATCGGCATCAGCCGCATCACCTATGCCAACTCGGCTGAAGAGGCGAGACGGCGCTGCCAGAAAGAGACCTTTGACATCTACCTGCTCGATTACGAGCTGGGGGTCGGCGAGAACGGCCGCCAGCTGCTGGAGAGCCTGCGGGATCAGAAGCTCATTCCGCCCCAGAGCGTGGTGATCATGGTGAGCGGTGACAGCTCCCGCGCCATGGTGCTGAGCGCGCTGGAGGCCGAGCCCGACGAATACCTGATGAAGCCCTTCTCCCAGGAGCAGTTTTCGTTTCGCCTCAAACGCGCCCTCGCCCGCCGTCAGGCGCTGGAGAGCGTGTTCAGCGCCCTTGCCAAAGAGGATCTGCCCACCCTGCTCGCCGCATGCGCCGAGCGGGCCGACGCGGTGCCGCGCTTTGCCAACTTCTGCCGCTGTCTGCAGGCTGACACCCAGCTCAAGCTGGGCCAGGCCAAGGAGGCCCGCAGCCTGATGCGCCAGCTGCTGGCCGGCCAGGAGAACAGCTGGGCCCGGCTCACCCTCGGCAAGGCGTGCCACACCCTGGGGCTGAACGAAGAGGCGGTGAGCCACCTGCAGGCCACCCTCAAGAACACCCCGCTGATGGTGGAAGCCCACCTCTGGCTGGCAGAGTCCCAGCTCGCGCTCGGCAACGACGAGCAGGCCCAGCAGGAGCTCAAGCGGGCGGTCGACATCTCGCCCCAGTCGGTGCAGCTCTCCCGCCGGCTGGCGGAGGTGTGCCTGCTGCGCCACGACTACGCCCAGGCCAAGGACGTGCTGCTGTCGCTCATCGACCTGTCGCGCAACTCCATTCATCGCACCCCCCACTACCTGGGGGCCTATATCCAGTCGCTGACCCTCTACGCCCTCAACAGCAACGACATCTACCACATCGCCAACCTGCAAAAGCAGGTCAACTCGGCCCTGTCGCGCATCCGCGATTCGCTGATGATGTCGGAGTTCAACTACCCGGTGTTCGAGCAGATCTGCCAGGCCCGGGTGCAGATCGCCCTCGGCGAGCTGCTCAAGGGCAAGAAGATGCTCTACCGCGCCAACCAGAACTGGCTCGATCAGCCGGCCACCATGCCCCCCAGCCTGCTGGGCGAGACCATCCTCGCCCTCTATCAGCTCGGCGAATTCGAATATGCCGAGAGCCTGCAGGCGCTGCTGGCCGAAGACGAGGATCGGCTGCTCACCACCTGCATCCAGGCCACCCGCGACGACAAGACGGTGCTCGAGCGTCGCCAGCGCTACCAGCAGCTCAACGAACTGGGCATCAAGGCCTATCAGAGCGGCGAGCTGGAGCAGGCGCTCGGCCACTTTCGCGAAGCGCTGCGCCGGGCCCCGGCCAATACCGGCGCCGCCCTCAACAAGATCCAGGTGCTGCTGCAGCTGATGCAGAAAAACCGCAAGAGCCCGGAGTTTGGCGCCGAGTGCAAGGAGACCCTGGAGGTGCTGGACGGCATCCCCCTCAATCCGGCACAGCAGGATCGTTTTCGCAAGCTGCGTCAGGAGTTTACCCAGCTCAGCTGACCAGGGCCCGCTCGCCTATGCTGATACTGACTCGGCAAAGGGAGGAGAGTGGCGATGGCCATGTGTCGATATCTGGTGGCGGACGGTCGCCACTGCAGCGAAGAGGCGGGGGATCATGATCTGTGCCGCTGGCACGATCCCCACGCCAATCATCAGGATCCCCACACCGCCCGCGAGCTGGAGCACTACATCCAGCAGGGCGGGCTGTGCCACGGCCTGCAACTGGCCCGCGCCAATCTGGCGGGCCTCAATCTGGTGAAAAAAGGGGCCCCGCAAGGATTCCTGCTGGAACAGTGCAACCTCTACCGCGCCAATCTGCAGGGGGCCCACCTCTACGGCATTCGCATCAAGGGCGGCAGCCTGATGAAGGCGGATCTCAGCGAAGCCAACCTGCACTGCGCCACCCTCGACGACGTCAACCTGCTCGGCATTCGCTGGCACAACACCCGCCTCGACAACCTGGATACCGGCAAGCGGCTGATGCAGGAGCGACGCGGCCGCAAGGAGCGTGACCCGGTGCAGGCCCGCATCTGGCTCAAAGAGGCCGAAGAGACCTATCGCGATCTGCGCAAGGCCTCGGAAGCGCAGGGCATCTTCACCATGTCCGGCCGTTACATCCAGCAGGAGCTCACCATGCGCCGACTGCAGTTGCCGCTCTGGTCGACCCAGCGCTTCACCTCCTGGATCGTCGATCTGTTCTGCGGCTACGGCGAGGCCCCCATGCGGGTGGTGCTCTTCTCCCTGCTGCTCATCTTCATCTGCAGCATCTTCTACTTCTTCTTTGGCCTGAGCTTCAACGGCAACCACCTCATCTACCGGCCCGGCGCTCCTTTTGAGCAGAACGCCATCTTCCTGCTGGAGTGCCTCTACTACAGCGTGGTGACCTTCACCACCCTGGGTTATGGCGACTTCACCCCCATCGGCCTCTCGCGGCTCTTTGCCGCCTTCGAGGCCTTCACCGGCAGCTTCACGCTGGCGCTGTTTGTGGTGGTGTTTGTCAAGAAGATGACCCGCTGAGCCCGCTGTGGCGGGCGGCCCGCCCCGGATGTGGCCCCTCGCCTTCACTTGCATCCACGGCGGATTCCTAGTCCAATAGCCACTTATAAAAATGACATGAGCATCCCGGACATGAAGATCATCTCTTTCAATATCAATGGCCTGCGCGCCCGCCTGCACCAGCTGCAAGCCATCATCGACAAGCATCAGCCGGATGTGATCGGCCTGCAGGAGATCAAGGTACACGACGAGGCCTTCCCGCTGGCCGACGTGGAGGCCATGGGTTATCACGTAGCGTTTCACGGTCAGAAGGCCCACTACGGGGTGGCCATCATGAGCAAGCAGAAGCCGGTCAAGGTGGAGAAAGGCTTCCCCACCGACGATGAAGAGGCCCAGCGCCGGATGATCATGGCCACCTTCGAGCGCGAAGACGGCTCCCTCATCAAGGTGATGAACGGCTACTTCCCGCAGGGTGAAAGCCAGGATCACGAGACCAAGTTCCCGGCCAAGCAGAAGTTCTACGAGGATCTGCAGCACTATCTGGAGACCCACCACACCCCGGGCGATCAGCTGGTGCTGATCGGGGATATGAATATCTCCCCCACCGATCTCGACATCGGCATCGGCGAGGCCAACCGCAAGCGCTGGCTGCGGGATGGCAAGTGCTCCTTCCTGCCTATCGAGCGCGAATGGATGGAGCGCCTGAAAGGGTTCGGCCTGACCGACACCTTCCGCGCCGCCAACCCCACCGAGTGCGAGCGCTTCTCCTGGTTTGACTACCGCTCCAGGGGCTTTGACGAGAACCGGGGCCTGCGCATTGATCTCATCATGGCCTCCGACGCCCTCAAGGACACCGTGACCGAGACCGGCATCGACTACGAGCTGCGCGGCATCGACAAGCCTTCGGATCACGCCCCCATCTGGGCCTGCTTCGCCTGATAACGACAATGGAGGGGGCATTTGAAGCCCCCTCTGTGACCAAGCCCCCACTTCCCTCGCTTGTTCCTTCTTATAATTCCCTCCGGGTCTCCTGCTCCCCAGCAAGGTCACGCTGCAGGGTCTGCGTGCCTGACACAAATTGTCGCGGCCCCCTCCGCCACTGCGAGATCGACACCGACAACTTTCAGTGTCGAGCAGCCTGGGTTCAATATTCGTGCTCTATCATTAGAAAACTGTCAGTAATCCAATGAGTTAAATTTGTAACCATGCAGTTAACCATGTTCATGAAGAAAAAGGCTGGGCGCGGCAATCGCGCACCATCCCACAGGAGTGTGATGATGAAGGTGCAATACGTCAGGGAAGAGATGTTCAAGCGCGGCTGTATCGCCCTGGCACTGGCCAGCGCACTGACCGCCTGTGGTGATGAACCGGCCACCGGGGCCCAGGCACTGCCGCCGGTGCCCGTGGTGGTAGCCGAGGTCAAGCTGACCGACGTGCCGATGACCACCGAAATGGTGGGCGAGACCGCCGGCTTTCGCGAAATTGACGTGCGTTCCCGGGTGAGCGGCATCCTGCTCAAGCGCACCTACATCGAGGGGCAGCCGGTCACCGCCGGTCAGGCGCTGTTCCTGATCGACCCCGAGCCCTACAAGGTGGCGCTGGAGCAGGCCAAGGGCACCCTGGCCCAGGAGCAGGCCCGCCTCAACAAGGCGCGCGCCGACCGGGATCGCATCATCCCGCTGTTCAAGCGCCAGGTGGTGAGCCGCAAGGACTATGATGACACCATCGCCAACTACGAGGCGGCCATCGCCAGCCATCAGGCCGCCCAGGCCAAGGTGAAAGAGGCCGAACTGAACCTCAGCTACACCCAGGTCACCGCCCCCATCAACGGCATGGCGAGCAAGAGCTCCCAGTCCGAGGGCAGCCTCATCTCCACCAGCGGCGAAAACGGCCTGCTTACCACCATCACCCAGTTCGACCCGCTCTACGTCAACTTCTCCTACTCGGAGCAGGATCGCCTCAACTTCGAAAACTCGGTGAAAAAGGGATTGATTGAGGCCAAGGATGCCACCAACTGGCGCACCCACATCCGGCTGGCGGACGGCTCCGTCTACCCCGAGGCGGGCAAGCTCAACTTCTCCGACAGCCGGGTCGACCCGCAGACCGGCACCATCCGGGCCCGTGCCATCTTCGACAACAAGGACGGCGTGCTGCTGCCGGGCCAGTTCGTGCGCATGACCATCGATCTGGGCACCCGCAAAAATGCCATCCTGGTGCCGCCGCGCGCCATCGTTCAGTCCCAGGCCGACCGCATGGTGATGGTGGTGGACAAAGAGAACAAGGTGGTGCCCCGCCCGGTCAAGCTGGGTTCCGTGGTCGACAGCGGCGTGCTGATCGACAGCGGCCTCGAGCCCGGTGAGCGCTACATCGTCGAGGGGCTGATGAAGGCCCGCCCCGGCGCCGTGGTCAAGCCCGTTTCCGCCGAAGAGATGAAGGCGATCACCGCCAAGATGGTCGGCCAGAACGTGGCCAAGTAAGGAGTTCGTATGTTTTCCAAGTTCTTCATCGAACGCCCCATCTTCGCCAGCGTGATTTCGATCATCATAGTGCTGGGCGGGTTGGCGGCGATGCGATCGCTCCCCATCGAGCAGTACCCGCAGATCACCCCGCCGGTGGTGTCGGTCACCGCCTTCTATCCGGGCGCCACCCCCGAGGTGATCTCCCAGACGGTGGCTGCACCGCTCGAGCAGCAGATCAACGGCGTGGAGCGGATGCTCTACATGCAGTCGGGTTCGGCCTCCAACGGCCAGATGAACCTCAACGTCTACTTCGAGATCGGCACCGATCCGGATCAGGCCACCATCAACGTCAACAACCGGGTCTCGGCCGCCATGGCCCAGCTGCCGGAAGAGGTGAAAAAGCAGGGGGTAACGGTCAAGAAGAAATCGACCTCGATCCTGCAGGTGGTCACCCTGCAATCGCCTAATGGCACCTTCGACACCACCTACCTGTCGAACTACGCCCTGCTCAACATCATCGACGAGCTCAAGCGGATTCCCGGGGTCGGCGACACCACCCTGTTCGGCGGCACCGACTACGCCATGCGCATCTGGCTCAGGCCGGATCGACTGGCCCAGCTCGAGCTCACCCCGAGCGACGTGATCGGCGCCATCCGCGAGCAGAACACCCAGTTTGCGGCCGGCAAGATCGGCGCCCAGCCCACCACGGCCCCCATCGACTTCACCTACACGGTGCAGACCAAGGGACGGCTGGAGGATGTACGCGAGTTCCAGAACATCATCATCCGCTCCATGCCGGACGGCTCGAAGATCCGGGTCAAGGACGTGGCCAGGGTCGAGCTCGGCGGCAAGGACTACGACCTGCTGGCCAAGGCCAACGGCAAGCCTGCCATCGGTATCGCCACCTATCTGCAACCGGGCGCCAACGCCGTGGCGGTGGCCGATCAGGTGCACGCCACCATGCTGCGCCTCAAGGAGCGCTTCCCGCAGGACATCGAATACCAGATCCCCTACGACACCACCGAGTTCGTGAAGATCTCCATCGAGGAGGTGGTACACACCCTGTTCGAGGCGATCGTGCTGGTGTTCGTGGTGGTCTACCTGTTCCTGCAGAACTTCCGCGCCACCCTGATCCCCTGTATCGCGGTGCCGGTGTCGCTCATCGGCACCTTCGCCGGCATGCTGATGCTGGGCTTCTCCATCAACCTGCTGACCCTGTTCGGCATGGTGCTCGCCATCGGTATCGTGGTGGATGACGCCATCGTGGTGCTGGAGAACGTCGAGCGGATCATGCAGGAGAAGAAGTGCTCGCCCAAAGAGGCGGCCATCCTCGCCATGCAGGAGGTCTCCGGCCCGGTGGTCGCCATCGTGCTGGTGCTGTGCGCCGTGTTCCTGCCAGTCGCCTTCATGGGCGGCATGACCGGGGTGATGTACAAGCAGTTCGCCATCACGGTGGCGGTGTCGGTAGCCATCTCCGGTCTGGTGGCGCTGACCCTGTCGCCGGCCCTCTGTGCCGTGTTGCTCAAAGAGGGCCACCACAAGCCGGCCCGCTTCTTCGTCTGGTTCAACAACGCCTTCGACGGCCTCACCCGCCGTTACGTGCGCGGTGTGGCCTTCCTCAACCGCCGGGTCGGGGTGGCGTTCACCATCATCGCCTTCATCCTGGTCTCCATCTACGGCCTGCTGATGAAGGTGCCAGGCGAGCTGGTGCCAAACGAAGATCAGGGCTATCTGCTCTCTGCAGTCATGCTGCCGGATGCGGCCTCCCTCACCCGCACCCAGGCGGTGGCGAACGACTTCGACCAGATGGCGATGGCCAACCCCAACGTGAAGGACGTCATCACCTTCTCGGGCTTTGACATCCTCTCCAACGCCATCATCAGCAACAGCGGCATCAGCTTCATCACCCTCAAGGACTGGAGCGAGCGGCAAGGTGCCGGGCAGGACTCCTTCTCCCTGGCCAAGACCTTCCAGGGCATGAGCCTGATGGGACTGGCGGACGGCTTCGTCGCCTCCTTCAACCCGCCCCCCATCACCGGCATGTCCACCACCGGCGGGCTGGAGGCCTACCTGCAGAACCGCAGCACCGGCAATGCCCAGTCCTTCTCGGCCGAGGTGCAGCGCTTCCTCGAGGCGGCCAAGCAGCGTCCCGAGTTCGCCAGCGTGACCAGCACCTACCGCGCCAACGTGCCCCAGGTCTATCTCGATCTGGATCGCGAGAAGGCCAAGGCGCTGGGGCTGCCCATCAACGCCGTGTTCGACACCATGCAGGCCACCTTCGGCCAGGTCTATGTCAACGACTTCAACCAGTTCGGCCGTACCTACCGGGTGCAGTTGCAGTCCGAGGCGGACTACCGCGCCAAGAAGAGCGACATCCGCAACGTCTATGTGCGCTCCGACAAGGGGGATATGATCCCGCTCAGCAGCCTGGTGACGGTGCGTGATGCCACCGGCCCCGAACTGGTGGAGCGCTTCAACATCTTCCAGGCGGCCAAGATCATGGCGCAGCCGGCGCCGGGCTACAGCTCCGGCCAGGCCATCGCCGCGCTGGAAGCCGTGGCCGACGAGTCCCTCGGCAACGACGCCAAGCTGGAGTGGACCGGCTCCGCCTATCAGGAGAAGGCGGCCGCCGGCAGTGCGGGCACCGCGTTCGGCTTCGGCATCGTGATGATCTTCCTCATCCTGGCGGCCCAGTACGAACGCTGGAGCCTGCCGTTTGCGGTGATCACCGCCGTCCCGTTCGCCCTGTTTGGTGCCCTGCTGGCCACCTGGCTGGTGGGTCTGACCAACAACGTCTACTTCCAGATAGGGTTGGTGACCCTGGTGGGCCTGGCGGCCAAGAACGCCATCCTGATCGTGGAGTTCGCGGTGATGAAGCACGAGGAGGGGATGAGCCTCATCGAGTCGGCACTGGAGGCGGCGCGGCTGCGTTTTCGCCCCATCGTCATGACCTCCCTCGCCTTCATCCTCGGCTGTGTGCCGCTGGTCACCTCCAGCGGCGCCGGGGCGGCGAGCCGTCATGCCCTCGGCTGGCCGGTCATCGGCGGCATGCTGGCGGCGACCTTCATCGCCATCTTCTTCATCCCGCTGTTCTTCCGCCTCATCATGCGGCGCTCGGAACGCGCCGGCGGCAAGACGGCGCAACCCAAGTCGTAAGTCGTGTGTCACAGCCCCCGCCATGCGGGGGCTTTTTTTATCCGCCAGAGGGGACAACTCCTCGCATCCATGTCCGAGCCGCGAGCAAGATCACGCGGCCGCCATCCCGTTGCCCACATACCTTGACCTTGCTCTCAAGGTAAGGTTTACAGTGCCCCCAGTCATTGTCAGGATTTCCCCATGATCGTAGCGAGATTGCCCATCGAACGCATTGCCCGGCTGTTGCTGGGGCTGATGCTCGTCTGCAATCTCACCCTCTGCATCGGCTGGCACGGGATGGATGCCCTCAACGCTGCCATGACTCACGGCAATCAGGCCATGAGCGACAGCGCCATGCAGGGGCTCTCCTGCCACGGGGCAAGCCCGGATGCGGGAGCGCAAGATGCCGCCAGCCAGGAGTGCCAGATGCACGGCGGGCTCACCTCGACCGGCACTCCCGGCCTGCCGCTGCTGGCCGCCCTGCTGACCCTGCTCGCGCTGCCGCTGTTGCTGCTGCCCCTCGGGACGGCGAGCAGCGTGCTGGACAACTGGTTGCGGGATCCCTTCCTGCGATCCCGCGGCACCCACCCTCCCTCCTGGCCGCGCCGACACCTGATGTTGTCGGTGCTGCGCCACTAGAAAGATCTTCTCTCGCGGCAGCGGCAAGCCTCGGCTTGTCCGTTTTCTGCCGCCTTGCCTGACCCTGCGCCCCGGCCAAACCGGCCCGCGCGCAGGGAGCCGTGCGCGCTGACACAGCTGCGCCCCGTTTGCCGCCTCGTGGTGATGCCCAGCTCGCGCACACCACCACACCGGCGGCCTGACAGAAGAGAAGAGATATCATGTCATCCATCCCCGTTACCCGGTCTGCCTGCGCGCGGTCGCGCCAGCCGTCCCTTCGCCTCCCGCGCGCCGGAGGCTTGTCATGAACAAGACACTGTTGATGTCCGCCCTGCTGCTGGCCCTCGGCTTCGGTGGCGGCTACTGGGCCGCCAAACAGACCACCACTGGAACTGCAGCCAAGGAGAAGACGCCCCTTTACTGGGTCAACCCCATGGATCCGCGCGACAAGCGCGATGCCCCCGCCAAGGACAACATGGGGATGGACTTCATCCCTGTCTATGAGGAAAAACAGGGCGGCTCACCCGGCACAGTCACCATCAGCCCAGAGATCCAGCAAAATCTTGGGGTACGGCTCGCCAAGGTAGAGAAGCTCCCCATCCACCAGCAGATCGAGACGGTGGGCTACGTCGGCTATGACGAGGACAGGCTGGAGGCGGTCAACGCCCGCATGGCGGGCTGGATCCGCACCCTCGCCATCAAGAGCGAGGGGCAGCAGGTGAGCAAAGGCAGCCTGATTTACGAGCTCTACGCCCCGGATCTGGTCAACGCCCAGCACGAGTACCTGCTGGCGCTCAACACCGCCAACCCCCTGCTGCTGCGCGCTGCCGAGGGCAAGCTCAAGTCCCTGCAGGTGCCGGCGGATCAGATAGCGGCCCTCAAGCGCAGCCGTCAGGTACAGGAGACGGTGCGTATCTATGCCCCCAGCAGCGGTTATGTCTCCGAGCTGAAAGTGCGCGAAGGCCAGTATGTGGAGCCCGCCGCCGCGCTCTTTAACATCAGTACCCTCAAGCAGGTGTGGGTGAGCGCCGAGGTGTTCGAGCGCCAGGCGGCCCAGCTGAAGGTGGGCGATCCGGTCACCATGACCCTCGACTACGCCCCCGGCCGCCACTGGCAGGGCCGGGTCGATTACCTCTACCCGACCCTGGATGCCGCCACCCGCACCCTCAAGGTGCGGCTGCGCTTCGCCAACCAGGACGAGTTCCTGAAACCCAACATGTTCGCCAAGGTGAGCATTCGCACCGGTCAAGGAGAACCCCGGTTGGTGGTACCGAGCGAAGCGGTGATCCGCACCGGCAGCCAGGACAGGCTGGTACTGGCGCTGGGGGATGGCAGCTTCAAGTCGGTGGCCGTCACCCTGGGGCCCCAGTTTGGCGACAAGGTCGCCATCAAGGCAGGGGTCGAAGCGGGGGACAGCATCGTCAGCTCGGCCCAGTTTCTGCTCGACTCCGAATCGGCCATCGATTCGGACTTCCAGCGCATGACGGCGGTGCGCCCTGCCCAGGTGTGGACCCAGGGCGAGGTTGAAAGTATCGATCTGGCCAACCGCACCCTGATGGTCTCCCACCAGCCCATCCCCGAGTGGCAGTGGCCCGCCATGGAGATGGAGTTCACCGTGGCCGACGGGGTCGATATCAGCAAGCTGGCCGAGGGGCAGACCCTTCATCTGCAAGTGATGCAGGAGGGGGATGAGTACCGCATCACCAGCATCCATCAGGAGCAAGCGCCGGCAAACGGCGATGCCACCAAGCCCGCAACGGATGAGATGGGCAAGATGGAAGGCATGGACCATAGCCAGCATCAGATGGCGATGCCCGAGATGGAGAAGAAGTCATGATCCCCTCCATCATTCGCTGGTCAGTGGGCAATCGCTTTCTGGTGCTGCTGCTCACTGTCATGCTCGCCGCCTGGGGGCTCTGGTCGGTCAAGCAGACCCCGGTGGACGCCCTGCCGGATCTCTCCGACGTACAGGTGATCATCAAGACGGCCTATCCGGGCCAGGCGCCCCAGGTGGTGGAGGATCAGGTGACCTACCCGCTCACCACCGCCATGCTGGCGGTGCCGGGGGCTACCACGGTGCGCGGCTACTCCTTCTTCGGCGACTCCTTCGTCTATGTGCTGTTTGACGACAACACCGACCTCTACTGGGCCCGCGCCCGGGTGCTGGAGTATTTGAGCCAGGTCGCGCCCAACCTGCCCGCCTCCGCCCGCCCCCAGCTCGGCCCCGATGCCACCGGGGTGGGCTGGGTCTACCAGTACGCGCTGGTGGACAGAACCGGCAAGCATGACCTGAGCGAGCTCACCTCGCTGCAGAACTGGTTCCTCAAGTACGAGTTGCAGACGGTGGACGGGGTCTCCGAGGTTGCCACCGTGGGCGGCATGGTGCGCCAGTATCAGGTGCGGGTCGACCCGGACAAGCTGCGCGCCTACGGCATCCCGCTCTCCCTGATCGAGACCGCCATCAAGCAGGGCAATCAGGAGACCGGCGCCTCCGTCATCGAGATGGCGGAAGCGGAGTATATGGTGCGCTCCAACGGCTATCTCAAGAGCGTCGAGGATCTGAAGCAGATCCCGCTCGGTACCACTGTGCGCGGCGCCCCGCTGCTGCTGGGTGACGTGGCGGATGTGGTCACCGGGCCCCAGAGCCGGCGCGGCCTGGCCGAGCTCAACGGCGAGGGAGAAGTGGTGGGCGGCATCATCGTCATGCGCTATGGCGAGAATGCCCAGCACACCATCGACGGGGTCAAGGCGCGGCTCGCCCAGCTGAAAAGCAGCCTGCCGGAGGGGGTGGAGGTAGTCACCGTCTACGATCGATCCGATCTTATCCAGCGCGCCATCGACAACCTCTCCGGCAAGCTGCTGGAGGAGTTCGCGGTGGTGGTGCTGGTCTGCCTCGCCTTCCTGTTCCACCTGCGCTCGTCGCTGGTGGTGGTCATCTCCCTCCCTATTGCGATTTTGACCGCCTTTATCGTGATGCACCTGCAGGGGATCAACGCCAACATCATGTCGCTGGGGGGCATCGCCATCGCCATCGGCGCCATGGTGGACGGCGCCATCGTGATGATCGAGAACGTCCACAAGCACATGGAGCGGGAGGCGCTCACCGACAAGAACCGCTGGCGCATCATCACCGAGGCGAGCATAGAAGTGGGCCCCGCCATCTTCTTCTCCCTGCTGATCATCACCATCAGCTTCCTGCCGGTATTTGCGCTGGAGGCGCAGGAGGGGCGGATGTTCCACCCGCTCGCCTATACCAAGACCTACGCCATGGCCGCCGCTGCGGCGCTCGCCATCACGCTGGTGCCGGTGATCATGGGTTACTTCATCCGTGGCAAGGTGCTGGCGGAGCAGGCCAACCCCCTCAACCGCTGGTTGAGTCAGGGTTATGTGCCACTGCTCAAGGCCGTCCTGGCTCGTCCGAAAACCACCCTGGCCATCGCCGCCGTGGTGACGGTGGCGGGCTTCTGGCCGCTCAAGTACCTCGGCTCCGAGTTCATACCGCCGCTGGACGAGGGGGACATCATGTATATGCCCACCACCGCGGCCAATATCTCGGTGGGCAAGGCACGGGAGATTTTGCAGCAGACCGACAAGCTCATTCGTACCGTGCCCGAGGTGCAAAACGTGTTCGGCAAGGCGGGACGCGCCGAATCGGCCACCGACCCTGCAGACTTGGTGATGATGGAGACCAGCATCCAGCTCAAACCCCGCGATCAGTGGCGCCCCGGCATGACCCCGGAGAAGCTGAAAGAAGAGCTGGATTCTCTCATCCGCTTCCCCGGCCTCACCAACGCCTGGGTGCCCCCCATCAAGACCCGCATCGACATGCTGGCCACCGGCATCAAGACCCCGGTAGGCATCAAGATTGCGGGGCCGGATCTCAAGGTGATCCAGCAGCTCGGCCAACAGCTGGAACAGATCGTCGGCAAGGTGGAGGGCGCCTCATCGGTCTACGCCGAGCGGGTGGCCGGTGGCCGCTATGTGAAGGTGGACATCGACCGACTCAAGGCGGCCCGTTACGGCCTCAACATTGCCGACGTGCAGGCGGTGCTCGCCACCGCGGTGGGCGGCATGGAGGTGGGCCAGACCATCGAGGGGCGCGAGCGCTACCCCATCAACCTGCGCTACCCCCAGAGCTATCGCGACTCGGTGGCCAGCCTAGAGCTGCTGCCGCTGGTGACCCCGAGCGGCGCCCGCATCGCGCTGGCGGACGTGGCGCGGGTCTATATCAGCGACGAGGCGCCCATGCTGCGCAGTGAAAACGCGCGCCTCAACGGCTGGGTCTACGTCGATATTCGCGGCCGCGACATCGGCTCCTTCGTCGATGAAGCCAAAGCACAAGTGGACAAACAGCTGGTGCTGCCGGCGGGCTACGCCCTCACCTGGTCCGGTCAGTTCGAATACATGGAGCGGGCCAAGGCGCGCCTCGCCTACGTGGTGCCGCTCACGGTCGCCATCATAGTGCTGCTGCTCTATCTGGCGTTTCGCCGCTTCCAGGAGGTGCTGCTCATTCTCACCACCTTACCGCTGGCGGTGGTGGGCGGGATCTGGACCCTCTGGCTGCTCGACTTCAACCTCTCGGTGGCGGTGGGGGTCGGCTTTATCGCCCTGGCCGGGGTGGCGGTGGAGACCGGCGTCTTGATGCTGGTCTACCTCAACCACGCCTGGGATGACCTCATTGCCTGCGGCAAGCCGGACCAGGCGGGCCTGCACCGGGCGGTGATCCACGGCGCCGCCCTGCGCCTGCGCCCCAAGATGATGACGGTGGTGACCATCATCGCCGGCCTGTTGCCCATCATGTGGAGCCACGGCACCGGCTCCGAGGTGATGCAGCGCATCGCCGCCCCCATGATCGGCGGCATGGTGAGCGCGCTGGTGCTGACCCTCTTGGTGCTGCCCGCCGCCTACTACCTGTGGCGCAGCCGGCACCTGGGCGCGACCGAGCACCAACCCGCCGGCTAACCCGGTGGCAGCGCCCTTTTTGACAACCAAGAATCTGAATCAACGACGAGGAAACACCATGAACTACAAGACGCTGACCCTGACCCTGCTGCTTGGCCTTGCCACCCACACCGGCCTGCAGGCCGAGGAGATGATGAACCATGCCGGCCACGACATGGGCCAGATGAGCCAGATGGAAGGCATGAACGAGATGGGCGAGATGGCGATGACCCAGGGGGTCATCAGCCGCATCGACGCGGCCAACGGCAAGGTCGGCATCAAGCACGAGGCGATCGACAACCTCAAGATGTCCGCCATGACCATGGTCTTTCGGGTGGCCGATCCGGCCCTGCTCAAAGATCTGAAAGTGGGAGATGCGGTGCGCTTTCACGCCGAGAACCCGGCCGGCAAGCTCACCGTGACCGCCATCAAGAAACAGTAAGCAGAGTCATTTCAGTAAAAGACGGCGGGATCATCCCGCCGTTTTCTTTTATTGCGCTATCTACTGAACCATCCGCTACTGCTGCACCATCCGCCGAGCGGCCTTCTCAGCCGTTAGGATAAGCCTGAGCGATATTCGCCTGAGCTATCCCGAGCAACTGAACAGACATGTCCTGCAATACATAGAGGTCGCGGCGACGGGTCCAGGGTTGATCGGATTGCTCGTCATACCAGACGGGCAGTTCGATCCCCTCCGGGGCATGGCTCGCCACCTTGCGGCCACGGCAGGTGATGATGCAGCGTTTCACGTGGTCGCGGTGACCGATGACGGCCGCCGTGCCGAGGGCGGCGGCCTCTCCGCCGGCATAATCCCTGACGATGGCCTCCACCACGCCGTCCGTGCTGAGGTAGACCAGCTTGCCCTCATCATCCCAGTAAGGCTCGATGGAGATGACATCCCGGGCCGGGATATCGGGATAGCGGGCCGAGTCGAGGAAGCGGGCGATCTCCCACTGCACGTACATGGGCACCGGCTTTTGCCGGTAGAGGGCCGCGCAGCAGGCGGCCAGCGCCTCGTTCATGGGGCCGGGCTCGGCCAGTTCATCCGGGTTGCCCGAGGCATTGGGGCGGTTGCCAAAGGCAAAGGCGATGACGCAGTGGGCCTGGTCGATGGCGACCCGGGACGGGGTCATGTTGAAGCAGGCCTCCTCGATGAAGGGGGCCAGCTGGCGGGCCGTCTGCTCGTCGTGCAGCTCGGCGCTCAGCCGGTCGGTCAGGGTGGTGCGAAAATCCCCCGCACTCCCCTGGCTGTCATTGCTGCTGTTGCAGCCGGCCAGGGTGGCGACCAGGGGGGTACTCAACAGCCCCAGGGTGACTCTGCGTCTGTGCTTGTCCATAACGACTCCTTTGTTGATGTCCACGGCTGAAAATCAACCCGTTGGAGTCCATACCGTACGGAAAAAACAGGGGGATAAAAGTCAGAAAGGGAGGCAGAGGGGAGGAACGTGCAGCGCCTCACACTTCCCGGGCCATTCGCAAGCAAGCCCTTTTGATTCAATTGCTTGGCGCATCAAAAAACAGGGCGCAGGGGGAAACCCGCCTGCGCCCCGTCACTGCTGCACCATCAGCCGCGGATATGGTCGATAAAGGCGTCGATCTGTTCGCGGCCGCAGGCCGGGTTCATGAAGACCGCCTTCTCCCCGGCGATGTAGGAGTACTTGCCGCGGGCGTCATAGTCGGAGTGAGCGATGGCCTCCACCCAGTTGGTATAGAGCCCCACCTTGCCACGCCCGGTAAACAGGCTGCGGTGGTAGTCGGTGTTGCGCTGCAAGCGCGCCTTGTAGGCCGCATCCGGGCTGCGCGCCAGCTCGAAGGCAAACTCGGCGTCGGGGTCCTGTACCCACTCGGGGTTGTAGATCTTGAAGCCCACGCTCGGCCCCTGGTTCTCCTGCGCCACCAGCTTGACGTTGCCGAGCTGGCTTAGCCGGAAGCGGAAGTAGTTGGCGTTTTGCAGGCAGTGGGCCAGCACGGTGCGATAGCCCTCCACCCCCAGGTAGTTGAGCGCCGCATAGGCACCGAACAGACCGCTCGCCCCGCGAGAGCACTCGATGGTGGACTGCAGGTGAGTCTGGCCCTGAATGTCTCGCTCAAAGTAGGAGAAGTTCTCCGGGTCATTCTCCATCGCCTTGAGGTCGTCCTGCTCCTTGATCATCACCAGGCTGGAGGTGTAGGGCACATAGCCCCACTTCTGGAAGTCGACGGTGAAGGAGTCGGCGTATTTGAGCTCGGCGAAGCGGCTCACGTTGCGCTCGATCCCCGCCAGAGTGGCGCTGTTGATGGCCAGCGGGTTGGCGGCAAAGTCGTAGTCCAGGAAGAAGATCATCGACCAGCCGATGGCGGCGTCGACGTGGATGTGCGGCTTGACCGCCACCTCGAAGCGCTCGCAGAGCCGATCCCGCAGCTCGACCACGGGTTTCACCTGGTCCACCCCGAAGGTGTCGGTGGTGCCCATGGTGAGCATGATGGTGGGCACCACGTGCTTGAGAGCGAAGCAGGCGGTCAGGGTGCGCTCCAGGTGGTCGAGATCGATGTCGTTGTTCTCGCCGACCTGGATGCGGATGGTCTTGTTCTCGATGTCGACCCCGAGCAGGGAGAGGTTGGTGATGTTGGAGTAGTGGCCGCCCTGGGAGTTGATGATGCGGTAGTCCTGATAGTGGCCGAGCCCCTTGTGCTTGGCCTGTGGCAGGCTCTTGCGGATGCCAAGCAGGTAGCCGTAGAGGTTACAGAAGGTCCCCCCTTGGGTGAAGATGCCGGTGGCGCGGGCCGGATCGTAACCCGCCAGCAGTGCTATCTGGCGCACCACCTTCTTCTCCAGTTCCTCGGCCACCCCGGCATACTCGGAGTAGACCAGGTTGGGGTTGGCCAGAATGCCCATCTGGGCGCCGTAGATGGCGGGATCCGCCGACATGGTGATGACGTTCTCGACGCTGGAGGGGTTCTCCCAGTCTTTGGACAGGGCGCCGGCAAACAGTAGCTCGGCCATGGGCTCGCCCGGGATGCGCATGGTGGCCGGCACCGGCATGGTCTCGCACAAGTCGGCGAGGCGGGCGCGGCCATCGGGCCAGGCATTGAGCCGCGCCGCCGGGGCCAGGCCGCGGGCACGAAACTCGTTGAGGGTGGCAAAACCGGGTTCACGAAAGACCGGCCAGAGATCGGGGTTGCGCGAGAAGAAGTTGGCTTTGACTGTGGCAAAACGACGTTCGAATTCGGGGTGGATGGCGTTGACGCCTTCATCTTTCAAATAGACCAAGTCACTCATTTTTATACCATTAGTACAGCAAATGTGCAGTCCTTATACCCCCGGGTCGCCGTTTGAAACAGCGACAATATCTAATGGCCTCCCCTACTTTTTGTCATGCATGAGGGCGGACGGCGGCTGGCAAAAAGGCGCCTTTCGGGCGCCTCTTTTGATTTTGTGATCCACCCGCCCCATCGGCGAGAAAAGCGTCAGCGCAGCGCCGCCAGCAACCAGCGAGAGAGCTCCTCCAGCTCAGTCTGGCGGACCGCAAACTCGCGGCGCCACTGGCGCAGCAGGCCGTCGAGGGCATCGGCGCGGTAGGCCGTGCCGGGCAGCCGCGCGGCCAGCGCATCGAGCGGCGCCGGATCCAGGCTGTCGCTGAAGATCTGCGCCCGCCCGATCGCCCCCTTCTCCACGTCAAAATGCAGCTCCACCCCGCCCCAGCCGAAGCGCTCGTCCAGCTGATGGCTGAAGGCAGGCGCATGGCCAAAGTTCCACTCCCAGCTGCGCTGGCGGGCGAAGGTGTCCGCAAAGCCCGGCAGATCGGGCATCTGCTCGGGGGAGATATGCTCGGGCTGCACCCGCTCGCCATAGTGGCTGAAGAAGGCCTCCTGCAGCGCCTCGCTCACCTGTGGGTGATCGATGCCCGGCAGCAGCTCGCAGAGGTTGGCCACCCGGCTGCGCACCGAGCTGATGCCCTTGGCCGCCAGCTTCTTGGGGTCGGGATTGAGGTAGTTGGCGAGCCGGCCGAGGTCCGCGTCCAGCAGCAGGGTGCCGTGGTGAAAGCCGCGATCATGGGTCTCCCGATAGGCCGAGCCAGACACCTTGCGCTCCCCGTCCGGGGTCGCCACCAGCAGATCGTTGCGCCCGGAGGCGAAAGCATCGACCCCGAGCCGCGTGAGCGCATCCAGCACGATGGCGGTGGAGACGCTCTTGTCATACTCCGGCTTGCCCGCCATGAAGGTGAAGCAGCTGTTGCCAAGGTCGTGAAACACGGCGCCACCGCCGCTGCTGCGCCTGGCGAGCGTCACCCCATCCTCCTCCATGCGGCGGGTGTTGCACTCCTTCCAGGGGTTCTGGGCCCGGCCGATCACCACGGTATTGGCGTTGCGCCACAGGAACAGCACCCGCTGGTTCGGATCCATCTGATGGAAGATGCACTCCTCCACCGCCAGGTTGAACAGGGGGTCGTGAGAGTCGGACAGCAACAGACGCAATCGGGACATGAGAAGGCCTCATCGGGATGGAAGAGTCGCTATCATAACACCGGGGTCGACAGGATCCGGCCCCCTTCTGCCTGTTTCGGCTCGTTACTGACTGATAACGCAACAAATGAAAGATCGACACAATCTGACAGCAACATGAATGTATCCGTTGATACGGCGACACAGGCTGACGCATTGCGCTGAAAATTAAGTAATCACTCACTGATATTGAGGTAAACGACTGGCAAATACGATTAAAATGCGACCGTTTTTATTGGTCATATGGCTCCGTAATTATTCGCATAATTGCCAAAAATACCGAGCATGAAAGCCAAATGTGATGAGTGACACAGAAATCTTTTTTTCTGTTATGCATCCCCCATTCCAGCGCCCTTTCGCCCCCTTGCGGGCAACAAGGAATTGTTTGACTCTAGGACTGACCCCCGTCTCCCGAGAGGAATGAGTATGAGTGTCGTAAATTCCTCCCTTCATCGCCTGCTCCGGTATCTGCCCATGCTTGGTTCAGCGATGTTTTGCACCCTTTTCTCCCTGCCATCCAAGGCGGTGGACAAGATAGTGGTGCAACTGCCCTGGCAACATCAGTTCCAGTTTGCCGGTTATTACGCGGCCCAGGCCAGAGGCTTCTATCGAGATGCCGGGCTGGATGTCACCTTGCGGCCCGCCGTCACCGGCACCAATGTGGTCAACGAGGTGATGTCGGGCAATGCCCAGTACGGGGTCAGCGGCAGCGATCTGCTGCTGGCGCGCGCCAGTGGCCAGCCGGTCGTGGTGCTGGCCTCCATGCTGCAGCATTCCCCGCTGGTGCTGCTCACCCTGGAGCGGCCCGACATTCGCCAACCGGCGGATCTGGCGGGCAAACGGCTGATGCTGGAGCCCGGTTCCCAGGAGCTGCAGATCTACCTCAATCGCCATGCCCCGCCGGGCAGCTGGAGCAAGCTGCCTTATGAACAGGGGCTGAAGGCGCTGCTCGCCGGCCAGGTGGACGCCATCAGTGCCTACAGCACCACCGAGCCCTTCTATCTGGCCCGGATGGGGATCCCCTACCGGGTGTTCTCCCCCCGTAGCATCGACTTCGATTTCTACGGTGACAACCTGTTCACCTCGGAGCGCGAGCTGAACAACCGGCCGGAGCGGGTCTACGCCTTTCAGCAGGCAAGCCTCAAGGGGTGGCGCTATGCCATGGAAAACCCGGCCGAGATGATCAACTGGATCATGGAGCAGTACCCGAGCGGTTATGGCCGCGAGCAGCTGGAGTTCGAAGCCAGCGCCACCCGGGAGCTGATGCAGCCAGATCTGGTCGAGCCCGGTTACATGCAGCCGGAGCGCTGGCAGCAGATCGCCAGAAGCTACCTCGAGGCCGGCCTGCTCTCGGCCCTGCCTGATCTCGAACACTTTCTCTACAACCCGGATCGGGAGCGGATCCGCCAGCAGCGCCAACTGCTCGACAAGAGCGTGGCGGTGGCCATGCTGGTGACCTTCTCCCTGCTGACCCTGCTCGGCATCTTCTGCTACCTCTACCTGCGCCTGCGCCAGGAGGCGCGCAACCGCCAGCGGCTCACCCGCGAGCTGGCCCAGAGCGAGCAGCACTACCGCTTCGTGGCGGAGAACAGCGCTGACGTGATCTGGACCATGGACACCGCCACCCTGCGCTTTCGCTACGTCAGCCCGGCCATCCTGCCGCTCAGCGGTTACGAGGCGATCGACGTGCTGACCCTCCCCATCAGGCAGCTTATTCCGGAGACATCCAGAAAGCAGCTGCGCGCCGAGCTGAGCGGTTCCCTCGCCGCCTGGCAACGCGGCGACCACGAGCAGACCCGCTGCGTCATTCGTACCCAGCTGCGTCACAAAGAGGGACATCTGGTGGCCACCGAAACGGTCACCACCCTGCACGGCAACGAGCAGGGGGAGCCGGAGGCGATTCTGGGGGTGACCCGTGACATCACAGAGCGGGCCGCCCGCGAGGAGATGATGCGCCGGCTCGCCTTCTACGACCCGCTCACCAACCTGCCCAACCGCCGGTTGCTGCAGCAACGCTTGAAGGAGGCCATGGAGGGCGAAGCGCAGCTGGCCCTGCTGTTCATCGATCTCGACCACTTCAAGCCGATCAACGACACCTTCGGCCACGAGACCGGCGACGTGCTGCTCAACATGGTGGCGGAACGGATGCGCCACTGCGTGCGGGAGCGGGATCTGGTGGCACGGCTGGGAGGGGACGAATTCGTGATCCTGCTGCCCGACACCGGGGACGAGGCGCTGGCGGTGGCCGACCATCTGCACCAGAGCCTGCGCCATCCGTTTCGCATCGACGAGGAGCAGGAGCTGCGCATCTCCAGCAGCATAGGGGTGGCACTCTATCCGGAGCACGGCACCGACCCCAAGACCCTGATGCACCACGCCGATCAGGCCATGTACCAGGCCAAGGGCAGAGGACGGGGCCGGGTCTGTCTGTTCACCGCCGGGCTGGATCCGGAGCAGGGCTCGCTGGTGTGGCAGAGCAGCCACGAATGCGGCCATCCCCGCATCGATGCCGAGCATCGTCAGCTGTTCGTGCTGACCAACCGGCTGCTGGAACACATGAAGGATCACCAGGAACACCCGGCCCTGTTCCTGGAGTGCATGGAGAGTCTGTTCGACGTGGCCCGCCACCACTTCGCCTTTGAAGAGCAGATGCTGGCCGAACTCGGCTATCCGGAGCTGGCCAGCCACCAGCAAGACCACCAGCTGTTGCTGCAAAAAGCCAGCCAGCTGATGACCGCCGCCAGGGCGGGCACCCTGGGCAACGACGAGTTGCTCAACTTCATCATTCAGGAGCTGGTCGTCGGCCACATGAGCCAGGCCGACCGGCGCTACTTCCCGCTGATGAAAGGACGCTGACTCAGCGCCCCAGCCACCTGAACGTGTGAAACGAGAAGGGCCACCCAGGTGGCCCTTCTGTCATTGTGCGCCCAGCTCGTCTGCCGCGATCGCTCCCCCGCGGCGCGACATCAGGCTGTAGTAGAGCAGCGGGATCACCACCAGGGTGAGCAGGGTGGAGACCAGGATCCCGAAAATCAGGCTGATGGCCAGCCCGTTGAAGATGGGATCATCGAGGATGAACAGGGCCCCGATCATCGCCGCCAGCGCGGTCAGCAGGATGGGTTTGGCCCGCACCTGCGCCGCTTCGATCACCGCCTGCTCGAACGCCACTCCGGCGCTGCGCTGCTGCTCGATAAAGTCCACCAGCAGGATGCTGTTGCGCACTATGATCCCGGCCAGCGCGATCATCCCGATCATCGAGGTGGCGGTAAACTGGGCCCCCAGCAGGGCGTGGCCCGGCATCACCCCGATAAGGGTGAGCGGAATGGGGGCCATGATGATGAGCGGCACCAGATAGGAGCGGAACTGGGCCACCACCAGCAGGTAGATGAGGATCATCCCCACCCCGTAGGCTAGCCCCATGTCGCGGAAGGTCTCGTAGGTTATCTTCCACTCCCCGTCCCACAACAGCGCCACCTCTCCCAGCTTGTCGGGCTGCTGCACGTAATATTGGGGCAGGTCAATATCGGCACCGGCGGCAAACATGCCGTAGAGCGGACTGTCGGTATGGCCGCCCATGTCGGCCACCACCATCACCATGGGCTGCATGTTCTTGTGCATGATATAGCCCGGCGCCACCTCATCGCGGCGACTCACCAGCTCGGAGACCCGCACCAGCTGCCCGCTCTGGCTGCGCATCTTGAGCGCCAGCACGCCGGCCAGATCCCGTTTGTCACCGGGAGCGAGTTCGATGCGGATCGGTACCGGATACTTGGCGCCCTGACCATGAAACCAGCTGGCATCCTGATAGCCCACCCCGCCGTTAAGAGTCGCCACCAGATCCCTGAGATCGACCCCGAAGCGGGCCGCCTTGCTGCGATCCACCACCAGCCGCCACTTGGGCTGCGGGTTGGTCAGATAGATATCCACGTCCACCAGATCCTCGGTGGCCACAAAGCGGGCCTGTACGGCGCGAGCGGCTGCCTCACGGGCGGCCTGAGTCGGGCCATAGATTTCGGCGACAATGGGTGACCAGACCGGCGGGCCGGGGGGCACCTCAACGACTTTCAGGTTGCCACCCACCGCGCTGGCGATGGCCTGCAGCGGCACCCGCACCGACTGGGCAATCTGGTGGCTGCTGCGACGACGCTCATGCTTGTCTACCAAATTGACCTGAGTATCCCCCACGTTGGCACCGCTGCGAATGAAGTAGTGGCGCACCAGCCCGTTGAAGTTGATGGGGGCGGCGCTGCCGGCGTAAATCTGGTAATCCTTCACCTCGGGCACCTTGGCAAGCTCTCGCCCGACCGTCAGCAGGGTGCGCTCGGTCTGCTCCAGCGTGGTCCCCTCCGGCATGTCGAGCACCAGCTGGAATTCCGACTTGTTGTCAAAGGGGAGCATCTTGAGCACCACCCACTGCACCATGGGCATGGCGGCGGCGCCCGCTACCAGCAGCAGGATGGCCAACCAGAGCTTGTGTCTCGCGCTCCTGGCGCCAGCGCCCATCAGGAAAGGGGTCATCAGCCGCTGGAAGAGCCCGGCCTTGGCCTCACCGTGGGCGACATGTCCCTCGCTCTTGAGCAGGTGGCTCGCCAGCCAGGGGGAGAAGATAAAGGCCACCAGCAGGGAGATCAGCATCCCTATGCTGGCATTGATGGGGATGGGGCTCATGTAAGGGCCCATCAGACCGCTGACAAAGGCCATCGGCAGCAGGGCCGCGATGACGGTCAGGGTCGCCAGTATGGTCGGCCCCCCCACCTCGTCCACCGCCCCCGGAATGAGCTCCTTGAGGGAACCCTTGCCCAAACTGCGATGGCGGTGGATGTTCTCCACCACAACGATGGCGTCATCCACCAGAATGCCGATGGAGAAGATCAGCGCAAACAGCGACACCCGGTTGAGGGTAAAGCCCCAGGCCCAGCTGGCAAACAGGGTCAGCGCCAGGGTGATGACGATGGCAACCCCCACCACCAGCGCCTCGCGCCAGCCCATGCTCACCAGCACCAGCAGCACCACCGCCGTAGTGGCAAAAATCAGCTTGCCGATCAGGGTGTTGGATTTGGTCTCGGCGGTGACGCCGTAGTCACGGGTCACCGTCACCTCAACCCCCGCAGGGATCAGTCGATTCTTGAGGCTCTCGACCCGCGCCTCAACTCGTTTGGCCACCTCGACCGCGTTCTGGCCGGGCTGCTTGCCGATGGCCAGCGTCACCGCCGGATAGCTCTGCCCCCCCTGCCCCATCCAGCTGCGCTGCTCCGGGGTCTCCTCCCCGAGCGACACGCTCGCCACATCACCGAGATAGACCGGCTTGTCGCCCTGCAGCCCCACCACCAGCTCGCGGGCCTCCTGCTCGCTTTGCAGGAACTGCCCCACTTGCACCTTGATCTCCCGGTTGTCCTGCACCACGGCCTGCTCGCTGCCCACCTGATTGGCGGCGGCAAGCCGCTGGTTCAGCTCGCTCCAGCTGATGCCATGGGCGCTGAGTGCCGCCGGATCCGGCATCACCCGCAGCACGGCACGCTGGCCCCCCAGACTGTAGATATCGCGGGTACCGGGCAGTCGCTTGAGTTCGGTCTCCAGCTCGTGGGCAACCCGGGTCAGCTCGGCGGCGCCTAGCTGTTTTTGCCACTCCTTGCTCCAGAGCGTCAGACTGACGATGGGGACATCGTCGATCCCTCTCGGTTTTACCAGTGGCTGACCCACCCCCAGCCCTTGCGGCAGCCAGTCGCGGTTGGAGTCGAGCTGGTTGTTGAGATCGACGATGGCCTGCTCGCGGCTCACCCCTACCTTGAACACCACCACCAGCAGGGCGCCATCGGGGCGAGAGAAGGAGTAGAGGGTATCGACCCCCTTGATTTGGGAGACCACCTGCTCGGCAGGGGTAGTGACGAGAGATTCCACCTCTGCCGGGGTGGCTCCCGGGAAGGGAATATAGACATCGGCGAAGGTGACATCGATCTGCGGATCCTCCTCCTTGGGGGTCACCAGCACCGCAAACAGACCGAGCAGCAACCCCACCAGCGCCAGCAGCGGGGTGATGGCCGAGCCCTGAAACAGCGCCGCCAGCCGACCGGCAGGTCCTAGCCTCTCCTTGTTGCCGTTCAGCTCGCTACTCATGGGCCACCGCCTGCTGGCGCGCCCAGCCATCCGCCGCTATCTGATCGCCACTCTGGACGCCCGCCAGAATGTCGCACTGCGCCCCCTGACAGTGACCCACCCGCACCGGCGTCAGCGCCCAGCCATCCCCCTGTTTGAGGTAGAGACCGCTGAACTCACCCTGCCTCAGCAGGGCCTGCTCCGGCACCTGTAACACCTGACGTTCACCCTGTTTGAGCTGTACCTTGAGCCACATGCCGGGCAATACCCCGGCGGTTTGCGGCGGCAGGTCGAGGCGCAGCCTGAAGGCGTGGCTCTGGCTGTCGGCATAGTTGAAGCGGGTCAGTTTGAGGGGGGGAACGGTTTTGCCATCCGGCAGCAGTACCTGCACATCCGCTGGCTGACTGGCGAGGGCGAGCGCAGATTGGGGCAGATCTACCTCCACCCGCAGCGCATCAAGGGAGAAGCCGGAGAGCAGCGGCGTGCCGGGAGCTACCGTCTCCCCCAGCTCCACCAGCCGCTTGGTCACCACTCCGGCGTAGGGGGCCAGAATACGGGTATAACCGTAGGCCTCGCGGGCCTGAGTGAGGGCCGCATCGGCCGCATTGACCTCGGCACGAGCGGCGCGATCGGAAGCCTCGGCATTATCAAGCTGGGCGCGGGTGATCACCCCCTTGGCAATCAGCGCCTGAAAGCGGGCAAGCTGACGCTCGGCTTCCACCTGCTGGGCCTGTGCCCGCGCCAGCCGCGCCTGGGCACCCGTGACGGCGGCAAACTGCTCCTTGCCGCTGATCTCCAGCAGGGGCTGCCCGGCCACTACCTCATCGTTCACATCCACCAGCATGCGGGAGACCCGACCGCTGGTCTGGGCCGCCACCGTCCCCTGATGGATGGCAGTGACTGTGCCATCCAGGGTGAGCCAGTCGGTCACCTGGCGGGAAACCAGGGTCAGGGTTGCATCACCATTCACCTCGGCAGACGATGTTATCGGAGAGACAAGAGCGGAGACCACGGCCAGCATGGTGGCCCCCAGCACGCGGATCTGTTCCATGATATTCCTCCTTCCCCGACACCAGGGGCAATCCGTTCAGGCCGAGCGGGGGTGGCAGCGCTTCTCCCGCACCTTCACCCAAACCCGATCAACAAGCAAAATCCCGGCCACCATGGCGGCGACAAACAACAGTACCATGGGCTGGCCGCTGGAAATGAGACTCAAGCCTGGCCCCGGGCAGATCCCCGCCAACCCCCAGCCAATGCCGAACAGGGCAGAGCCCCCGATGAGGCGGCGGTCCAGTTTGGGGGCCGGCACGCTGGCCATGGGTTCCCCCAACAGGCTGCGCTTGAGCGGTTTGACCAGCAGGAAGTAACCCGGCATGAACGCCAGCAGTGCCCCGCCCATCACGAACGCCAGGCTGGGATCCCAGTGACCCGCCAGGTCGAGAAACCCGATGACCCGGGCCGGATCTATCATGCCGGAGATGGCAAGACCCAGACCAAACAGCAGACCTGCGAGCAAACTTGTCAACAATGCCATGATGATCAACCTGTTATAAAACGTGGTGGGTGAGAAAGACGGTGATGAAGCCGGCCGTCATAAAGGTGAGAGTGGCGACGATGGAGCGCAGGGAGAGCCGCCCCATGCCGCAGATGCCGTGGCCGCTGGTGCAGCCATTGCCAAGGCGGGTGCCGATGCCGACCAGCAGCCCGGCCAGCAGCACCAGTGGCCAACCGGGCAAGGTGCTGAATGCGGGCATGCTGGCCCACCCCAGGCTCAGCGCCAGCCAGGCCCCCGCCCCCAGTCCCAGCAAGAAGAGCAGCCGCCAGGGCGCCCTGTGTTGTAGCGCACCGGCCAGAATGCCGCTGATCCCGGCCACCCGGCCGTTGAACAGCATCAGGAGCAGGGCCGCGAGTCCCACCAGCATGCCGCCGCCCAGAGAGAGCAGCCATTGGCTTTCCATCATCGAGATTCCTTAATTTCTGAGTGACAAAAATGGGTTTGCAGCGCCGCCAGCACATCGACGGCGGCCTCGCTCACCAGCGAGTAGTAGATCTGCTGGGAGACCTTGCGCGAGCGGATAAGTCCCTGGCGCTTCAATACCGACAGTTGCTGGGAGAAGGCCGACTGGCCGAGCTGGCTGTGGGCCAGCAACTCCCCGACCCCCTTCTCCCCCTCCACCAGCTGGCAGAGCACCAGCAGCCGCTCGGGATGGGCCAGCGCCTTGAGCAGGGAGGCGGCGGCTGTCGCGTGTCTGTTCATCTCGTCGAATTGGCTCATGGGAGTAAATTAGCAATTTCTGATATTTGGTTCTATTGTATAAAGCGACACTAAATTAGCAATATCTAAATTAAATAAGGGGAAGGTCATGACGGTAGATAACGGAGTCAGAGTCGTCGCGGGCTGCATGTTGCTGCTCTCGCTGCTGCTCACCGCCTGGGTGCACCCGGGCTTTGTCTGGCTGAGCGTCTTTGTCGGGGTCAATCTGATCCAGAGCGCCTTCACCGGTTTCTGTCCGGCCGCGATGCTCCTCAAGCGACTGGGGCTGAAATAGCGTGACGAGTAACAAGGGGGAGAGCAGAAGGTGGAACGAGAGCGGTGAGGGTGCTTATCGCTCTTTCATCGTCCTGGCGGTAGCCAGCCGGCCCCGATTATTGACAAACTTGTATCTAAATGTTGCTGAAAGGGTGATGAGGCTTTACCTCACCGCTCTGGATGAGTACCATCAGGCCGTCAATCAACAGCGGAGACCATCAGTGGGCAACTCATCAAGTGACAGTTGTAGACCGACCCTCGTCGTCGGTACCCGGGTCGCGAGCTAGCCGCAGGTCTTCCTCTGCCGCATGCTCGCAGCCCTGCGAGAAGCGGAAATCCACTCCCCTCTTCTCTTTTTTACACTTGACGTCAGGTGACCTGGCTTTGCCATGACACCTTGCCTGCATAGTTTCTGCTTCCCACAAGGAGGCTGCTATGCGTTTTGTTTCAACTCTGTCCGTATCCAACCGGACTCACCCCCTGCTGAGCAGACTGGGCCGCGGCTTGCTGCCGCTCTGGCTGCGTGGCAAACGGCGCCAGCACCACTACCGGCTGCAGATCCGTTGCGAGGATCGGGCCGACATGGAACAGGTGCTGGATCTGGTGAACCACACCCTGCAACCGGCGGGCCTGCAACCCCTGCAGTCCCTGCGACCCGGTCGCAGCGGCGGGCGGGAGCTGGTGCTCAACCTGCACTGCACCCCGCCCCAGCGTCGCTATCTGGTGCAGTTCGTGCATCAGGTGGGGGTACATCACCCGGTTCGCTGGGAGCTGCATCCCCGCCGCGACCCCGAACTCGTGCTCAATTGATCGTGCACGACTGATATCCGGGGCCAGCCATGCTGGCCCCGTTCAATCCGTTTCACCGCCCTGCCCGCCATCCTGGATGGACGGGCCGGGCGCCTCGTGCGTGTTTCTCGTCAACTCATGGCCTGCACGCACGGGGCCGTTGGCGGGGGGTACCGTCCCCTCGCCCGCCTTCAGAAAGGCCATCTGCAACAGAAGGAGTACGCCATGAGAATGTGGCAGCAATTCGACATGATCTCTCTGCTCGACACCTTGGCCAGCCTGCTGCTGGCCTTCGTGCTGGGCAGCCTGGTGGGGCTGGAGCGCCAGTACCGCCAGCGCACCGCGGGCCTGCGCACCAACGTGCTGGTGGCGGTGGGCGCGGCCCTGTTCGTCAACCTGGCCCAGCGCATCTATGATCTGCACGGCGGCACCTATGGGGTGGTGCACGTGGTGGCCTACATCGTCTCCGGTATCGGCTTTCTCGGCGCCGGCGTCATCATGCGTGAATCCGGCAACATCCGCGGCATCAACACCGCGGCCACCCTGTGGGGCGTGGCGGCGGTTGGCGCCGCCAGCGGGGCCGGGCTGGCCATGGAGGCGATCCTCGGCGCCCTGTTCGTGCTGGCCGCCAACACCCTGCTGCGCCCGCTGGTCAACCAGATCAACCGCCGCCCGGTGGACAACACCGACACCGAGGTGACCTACCGGGTGACAGCCCTCACCCAGCGCGAGTACCAGAAGGAGGTACTGCACTGGCTGGAAGAGATGCTGGAGCAGGCCAACTACCCGTTGAGCGAGCTCGACATCGAGCCCTTCGGCGAGCGGGATCTGGAAATTTCGGCAGTGCTGCTGGCCACCTCCATCGATGGCGACGAGCTCGACGCCCTGATGGTGAAGCTAGGCATCCACCCCCACATCAAGCAGGTGTTCTGGCGCGCCAGTACCACCGACTGACACCAGACTCCGCCATTGAAAAAGCAAAAGCCCCGCCACTGCCGGCGGGGCTTTTGCTTTTCAGGATACGGGGAGCTCAGGCGACCCGGGCAGCCCGCTGACTGCGCCAGCGGATGCGCGGATTGATCACCTGGGCGGTCTGGGGCGGAGGGTTGCCCGCAATAAGCTTTTGCATCAGCTCGAAGGTCGCCCGGGCCAGGGCCGGGCAATCCTGAGCCACCGAGTCGATGTGCATGGGGATGCAGTCGAGCAGGTCGTGATCGTCGAAGGTACAGAGCCGCATGCCCGTCTCCATCAGCCCCGCCTCGTTGAGGTAGCGCAGCACCCCCTCCAGCAGGGTGAAGGAGGCAGTGAAGAGCCCCTTGGGCGGCGAGCCGAGCTCGGCCACCAGCTCGGCCATCAACTGATAGCCCGAGCTTGGCTGGTAGTCGCGGTGGCGCACCCGGGTCGGGTCCGCCTCCAGCCCGGCGCGGTGCAGCCCCAGCTCATAGCCCGCCAGCCGGTGGCGGCTGGGGGAGAGATCCAGCAGACCGCCGAAGTAGTAGATCTCCTCGCCGCACTGGCCGGCCATCTCCTGCACCAGCTCGGCGGTGGCCTTGCAGGCATCGGAGATCACCATGGGCAGACGCGACTCGCCGATGTGACGGTCGAGCTGCACCACCGGTAGCCGGTCGTGAATGCGGGCATAGATGTCATCGCTGTGGCCGCTGGAGGCGACGATGAGACCGTCCACCTGGCGGCTGATGAGGTTGTCCACCACCCGCTGCTCCAGGGTGGGATCATCCTCGGAGCAGGCGATGAGCAGCTGGATCCCGGCCTCCCGGCAGTGGGCCTCGAGGGCGCGGGCGATGCTGGCAAAACCGAAGTTGGTGAGATCGGGGATCACCAGCCCCCAGGTGTAACTGCGGGTCTCGCGCAGGGCGCGGGCATGAAAGCTCGGCTGGTAGTGGCACTCGTCCGCTACCGCCTGGATCCGCTTGCGGGTGTCGTCGGCGATGCGGTACTCCGCACTCTTGCCGTTGAGCACCAGACTGGCGGTCGCCTTGGACACCCCCGCCAACTCGGCTATCTGGGCAATCGTGATCCGTTTCTTCTTCTCCACCTGGCCTCCCGGCAAACTGACACCGGGCTATTGTACTAGGCAGGCCGCCAGCGGCCAGTGATCGAGGCAAATTTTGCCGCCCGCGATCGGTTTGCCCGGCGCAAGCTGCGGCCCCGGTCCCGGGAAGTAGCGCGCCGACAGGGTATGGCGGCCGCCATCGACGAAACACTCGAGACTGGAGCGATCGCACAAGACGGTGATGCCTCCGCCCTGCCAGGGGCAGCATCGCTCCTCCCACTCTCCGCTCTGCCAGTTCAGGCGGCGCAACACTAGGCGCCCCGGCTGCCAGCACAGCTCGGCCACGGCGCCAAACCAGAGGCTGCCCTCACCGCACAGACTCAGATCGAGCCAGGCCGAGTCGATGGCCAGCCCCGGAAATTCGCCGAGCTCCCCCTCGAAGCGGGTCTGCTCCCCCTTCAATGCCGCCAGCTCCGCCACCGGCCGCTGGCAGAGCCAGTGGCCTTGCCAGAACAGCTCCCGCGGGCAGCTCATCTGGTGCAGCCAGCCATAGGGGATGGTGGGCTGGCTCATCTCGTTCTCTTCGGGCAGTCCCAGCCAGCCGAACAGCAGGCGCCGCCCCTGGCTATCCTGGGTGGTCTGGGGGGCATAGAACTCGAAGCCTCGGTCCAGCTCGTGGAAAGCCCCGTGCGCGAAGTGCTCGCCGTCGAAGTCGCCCGAAAGCCAGCCGCACTGGTAGAGGTTGCGATAATCCTCTCCTTGGGGCGCTATGCCTTGGGGGCAGCTGATCAGCACATGGCGCTCACCAAGCGCAAACAGATCCGGGCACTCCCACATATAGCCAAACTCCCCGAGACCGCCGTGCCCGCTGCCGGCGATGGGGCCCACCAGCGTCCAGGCATCCAGCGCGTCGCCGCGATAGAGCAGCACTTCACCCTTGTCATCCTGGGTGCGAGCACCCAGCACCATCAGCCACTGCTGGCCGTCGTGCCACACCTTGGGGTCGCGCACATGGCCGCTGTAGCCTTCGGGCAGATCCAGCACGGGGCCCAGCTTCTCAAAACCGCCCTCAGCGTCGGCGCGGGCCAGACACTGATAGGCGGTGCGGCCGCCATCCGGGTATTTGACATTGCCGGTGTAGATGAGGGCCAGACGCCCCTGCTCGTCGCTCACCGCCGAGCCCGAATAGCAGCCGTGGCTCTCATAGGCTTCGGTGGGCAAGAGCGCCACCGGCTCGTGCTGCCAGTGCAGCAGATCGGTAGAGCTGACATGGCCCCAGCTTTTGTTGCGGTGCTCGCAACCGAGCGGATTCCACTGGTAGAAGAGGTGGTAGCGCCCGCCGTGCTCGATAAAACCGTTGGGGTCGTTGAGCAGCCCCACCGGGGCCGCCAGATGCCAGCGCGGCCGATGGGGATCGGCCGCCGCCTTGATCTGTCCGGCCAGCAGCGACCGGACAATCTGGTTGAGAAGATCGCTTTCCTTCATCACTCCACCTTGTACTTGAGCAGGTAGGAAGCGGCGAAGGCGGCGCCAAAGGCGATCACCAGCCCGATGATGTAGTGAATAAGGCTCATGGGCTGGACGATGGCCATGCCGGGAATACCGGTCAGCCCCACCGCCGTCATGCCCACCTTGGCCGCCACCACGTAGGCACCGCCCAGGGCACCACCGAGCAGACCGGCCAGGAAGGGCTTGATGTAACGCAGGTTGACCCCGAAGATCGCCGCCTCGGTGATGCCGAGCAGGCAGGACATGGCCGCCGGCACGGTAATCGCCTTGATTTTCGGATCCCGGGTCTTGAAGTAGACAGCCAGACAGGCCCCGCCCTGCGCCACGTTGGCCATGGCCCAGATGGGCAGCAGGAAGTTGACGCCGATCTGCGGATTGGCCAGCAGCCCCGCCTCGATGGCGTGGAAGCTGTGGTGGATGCCGGTGATGACGATCAGCGAATAGGTGCCTCCAAACACCAGCCCCGCCAACCAGCCCGCCTGCTCATAGAGGGCGCTCAGGCCGAACGAGATGCCATCCCCCAGCACCCGCCCGGCGGGGCCGATGAAGAGCAGCGCCACGAAGCCGGTGATGATGACGGTCAAAAACGGGGTGAGGATGAGATCCAGCGCGTCAGGGATGCGCCTTCTCAGCTGTTTCTCCAGGTGGGACATGAACCAGACCGCCAGCAGCACCGGGAAGACGGTGCCCTGATAGCCGATCATGGCCACGTCCAGCCCGAAGAAGTCCATGGTCTTGAAGCCCCCGGCCACGCCCCAGGCGTTGGTCAGCGCCGGGTGGGTGAGAATGCCGCCAAGGGTCGCCCCGAGGTACGGATTGCCACCAAACTCCCGCGCCGCCGTAAAACCGATGAGGATCGGCAGAATGATGAAGGCTGCCGAGCTGAACATGTCGAGCATGACGAACAGGGCGCTGTCGGCGTTGACCCAGCCGTAGGTGCGCACCATGCCGAGCAGCCCCATCAGCAGACCCGAGGCGACGATGGCCGGAATGATCGGCACGAAGATGTTGGAGAGGGTCCGTGCCAGCCGCTGGGCCACATTGAGCTTGGCCGTCGCCATGTCGGTCAGCTCCGCCTTGCTGGCGGTGCCGGTACCGGTCAGCGCCACGAACTCCGCATAGACCTTGTTGACCAGACCGGTGCCGAAGATCACCTGGATCTGGCCAGCGTTGCTGAAGCACCCCTTGACCCCCTCCAGCTTGTCGATGGCGGCCTTGTTCACCTTGCTGTCGTCTGCCAGCACCAGCCGCAGCCGGGTGGCACAGTGGGCGGCGCTGACGATGTTCTCCCTGCCCCCGAGCAGGGGCACCAGATCCTTGGCTATCGCACTGATATTCATATTCTTCCTCTTATGACCCGCCACACTGGCGGGCCCTAGTCACATGAGAGTAGGGGCTGTCGAGCCGGGCTTCTAGCCGCGGATCAACAGCCGCTTGCACCTGATCGCAAAAAGGTATCCAGTTCGGTGCGAGTCGGCAGCGCCGTCATCGCCCCCTTGGCGGTGGTGGCAAGCGCCCCGCAGCCGTGGGCCTGGGCCAGGATGGCGGGTAGCTCGGCCAGCGTCGGCAACGACGAACGCCCGGCCAGGGCCGCCAGCAGACCGGCGACGAAGGCGTCCCCCGCCCCCGTGGTGTCGAGCGGGGTCACCTTCGGCCCCACCCACTCCAGCAGCTCATCACCCAGACAGGCCACCACACCGGCCGCCCCCCGGGTCACCAGCACCAGCGCCGGCCCAGCGATGGTGGCGAGTCCCGCCGCCAGATCATCCAGACCGCTCAGCAGCTGCAGCTCCTCCACCGACAGCTTGACCACATCCGCCCGCGCGATGGCTTCGCGCACCAGCGGCAGCATCTCGGCCGGGTTGCCCCATACCTCGGGCCTTAGGTTGGGGTCGAAGCAGACCCGCCCGCCTGCCGCCTTGATGGCCGCCATGGCCTGCAGGCAGCTGCCGCGCACCGGTTCGTTGGCGAGCGCAATGGAGCAGGTAAGCAGCCACTGACCGGCGTCGAAGCGGGGCAACTCATTCGGGGTGAGGAACTGGTCGGCGCTGGGGCGCACCATGAAGGTGAAGCTGCGCTCCCCCTCTTCATCCAGTGCCACCAGCACGGTAGAAGTGCGATGGTCCGGATCGAGCCGCAGTGCAGCGATATCCACCCCCTCCCCGCTCAGGGTCTTGGCCATGAAGCGGCCGAACGGATCGCCACCGACCCGGCCGATAAAGGCCGCCTCACCGCCAAGCCGCGCCACGCCGACCGCCACATTGGCCGGCGCGCCACCCGGACACTGGAGGTAGTGCCGCTCCCCTTCCGGGATCAAGTCCACCACCGCATCCCCCATTACCCACACACGATTCGTCACCTTGCTACTCCACTGCTGCATCGGATCGACTGCCAAACCCGGACTCTGTTCTGTTGGCTGGCATTATCAGCTAAACCGTTTTAGCTAACCAACAGATCCCGGCACCAGCTGCCATTTTTGTGATCGGGATAACGAACTAGAACCAGGTTTCCATCTGCACGCCAAAGTTCCATTCACCGCCGGCGGTGAAGTTGCTCTGGCCCATGGCATCGTTGCTGGCGTAGTGGTCGAGCTCGGAAGACCAGTCCATCCAGGTGGCGAACACCCGCAGCTCGGGCCGCTCGAAGAAACCGGCGGTCTGTGCCTTGAAGGTGGGGGCAAAGGTGAGCTTGGTGAAGTCGCCGCTCACCGCCTGGCGACCCTTGTAACCCTTGGGATCCAGGTCCATGTACTGCCAGGTCGCCTCGTAGACCAGCTCGACGTTCTGGCTCAGCACCTGGGCCAGCCGGCCATTGAGGGTCACCCAGCGGTATTCGTCCCCCTTCACGTAGCGATCCTTGCTCTGCTCGGCCAGCAGGGCCGGGGCGATACGCCAGCGTGGGGCGAGATCGGTAGCGCCAAACACGGCGACCCGCACCGCATCGGCGTCCGGCAGCAGCTCGCTGTCGGAGCCCAGCCCCTTGAGCTCGGCACCCAGGCCATGACCATACAGCACCGCCGCCTTGGAGAAGCCGGGGTTGATGCCAAAGAAGCTGTCGGCGTGGTAGGCCAGCAGGGTGTGCGCCCCCTTGTTCGCCGCTTCGCTGCCCGCGCCGCCATCGTTGATGCGGGTCTCGTTGTCCTTGGCGGAGAGGCCGTTCACCATCCACTGCCAGTTGCCAACGCGGTTGTTCATGGTGAGGATGTAGCTCTCGATGTCGGAGAGACCGCTGGCGCTGATGTCGCCGTAGTCGCGCCCATAGAGAGAGAAGTTGGCCTTCCAGCTGTCGGCCAGCTGCACGTCGTAGACACCGCCGCCGGTGCCGGCTAGGAACACCACGTCCGAGTCAAGCCAGTGGATGTCGAAGTTGTCCCGGTCAAAGCGCTTGCCCGCCCACAGCACCGCATTCTTGAAGGGGCCGTCGAAGCTCGCCAGATTGCCGATCTCGGCAAACACCTGACGGGTGTTGAGGCTCGAATCGCTGGCGGTCCAGTCGTTGCTGGTCTCCACCCCGTCTGCCAGCATCAGCTTGTAGCGGGCCCAGCTGCCATCGGCGAAGGTCTGGGTCTTCAGCAGATTGGCCTCCATGTAGGTGTCATCCTCGTTGCCAAGGCGACCCACGGCGCCGCCCACCGAGCCGGCCGGGGTGATGTAGGGGCCGCCGCGGCCCCCGTTGCCATTGCCGTTGACCAAGAGGCCCGAGCGGGCATAGCCGTGGAACTCGAAGCCCTGGGCCCCGGCGGTCTGCTTGTCCACCTTTTCGCTCTGGGCCTTGGCCACCACGGCCGTTTCGCGGGCTTCGTTTGCCTTGCTCTGGGCCTCATCGGCCCGCGCTTCGGCGGCGGTGGCGCGCGCCTCGGCTGCCTGCACCCGCGCCTCCAGCGCTGCCAGACGGGCCTCGATACCGCCATCCGCCGCCCACAGCGGGCTGCTCATCCCCAATCCCAGCGCTACCGCCAGCGCCAACTTGTTCTTGCACATCGTCATCGTCCTCACCTGTCATCTGTTGCCCGGTCGGGCCTGTTGTTATCGACGACGAGAGCATAGCTAAACCAATTTAGCTAACTCAATATGCCAGCTAAACCGTTTCAGCCACAGTGTGAGCGGGATAACATTCGTACAGCAGGAATTGGCGGAAGTTGTGAGGAAGATCCCTCATCGGGATCCACTCAATAAGCGGGGATCTTGCTAAAACAGGGGCAAAAAAAGAGCCGGCACAGGGCCGGCTCTTTATATCTGGGTCGCGAAAATCAGCTGGTCAGATCGTCGAAGAAGCGTTTCACCCCTTCGAAGAAGCCTTCCGATTTCGGCTTGTGGGTCTTGGCGGCGGCGCCGCTGAAGGACTCGTCCAGCTGGCGCAGCAGCTCTTTCTGGGACTCGGTCAGCTTGACCGGGGTCTCCACCACCACCTTGCACATCAGATCCCCCACCTGGCCGGAGCGCACGGACTTCACGCCCTTGCCCCGCATGCGGAACATCTTGCCGGTCTGGGTCTCCGGGGTGACCTTGAGCTTGACCCGGCCATCCAGGGTCGGCACTTCAATTTCGCCACCCAGGGCTGCCGCGGTAAAGCTGATGGGCACTTCGCAGTAGAGGTTGTTGCCGTCACGCACGAAGATTTCGTGCTCCTTGACGTGCACCTGTACGTACAGATCGCCCGCCGGTGCGCCGGCTTCCCCCGCTTCCCCTTCACCGGAGAGACGGATGCGATCGCCGGTGTCAACGCCAGCCGGGATCTTGACCGACAGGGTCTTGGTCTTCTGGTAGCGACCCTCACCATGACACTTGCGGCACGGATCCTTGATGATCTTGCCGCGACCGTGGCAGTGCGGGCATGCCTGCTGCACCGCGAAGAAGCCCTGACGCATCTGCACCTGGCCGGAGCCGTGGCAGGTCGGGCAGGTCTGGGCCGAGCTGCCGGTGTGGGCACCGGAGCCGTTACAGACTTCGCAGTGGACCAGGGTCGGCACCTTGATCTCCTTGGAGACCCCGCGTACCGCCTCTTCCAGCGTCAGCTCCATGGTGTAGCGCAGGTCGGAGCCACGGGCCGGGCCACGACGGCCGCCGCCACGGCTGCCACCAAAAATATCGCCAAACACGTCGCCGAAGATGTCGCCGAAATCGGCGCCGCCGCCAAAGCCGCCGTGGCCACCGCCACCCTGGCTCTGATCCACGCCGGCGTGACCGTACTGGTCATAGCGGGCACGCAGATTGGCATCGGTCAGGATCTCGTAGGCTTCCTTGACCTCTTTGAACTTCTCTTCGGCCCCGGCATCGCCCTGGTTGCGGTCAGGGTGATACTTCATGGCCAGACGCTTGTACGCCTTCTTGATCTCGCGTTCGTCGGCATCCTTGGATACCCCGAGCACTTCGTAGAAATCGCGCTTCGACATACTTATCCTGTTGCTATATCAGCAGTTACGCAGACGGGCGTTGGTCACCCAACGCCCGTAAATTCATTGACTAAGCCGATGGGCGAAGCCTGCTTCGCCCATCTGGGTCGGGCTTACTTCTTGTCGTCTTTCACTTCTTCGAACTCGGCGTCGACCACGTCGTCGTCAGCCTTGGCGGAAGAAGAGGACTGACCGGCATCAGCACCCGCGGCACCTTGCGCCTGAGCCTGCTGCTGGGCAATTTCCATCAGCTTCTGGGACGCTTCCAGCAGAGCCTGCTGTTTGGCTTCGATGGCAGCCTTGTCGTCACCCTTGATGGCGCTTTCCAGCTCGCTCAGCGCGGCTTCGATCTTGGTCTTGTCGTCGGCAGGCAGGGCTTCACCGGCTTCGGTGATCTGCTTGCGGACGGAGTGGACCAGACCATCTGCCTGGTTGCGGGTCTGCACCAGCTCTTCGAACTTCTTGTCCTCGGCCGCGTTGGCTTCGGCTTCGCGTACCATGCGTTCGATCTCGTCATCAGACAGACCAGAGGAGGCCTGGATGGTGATCTTCTGCTCCTTGTTGGTCTCCTTGTCTTTGGCGGAGACGTGCAGGATGCCGTTGGCGTCGATGTCGAAGGTCACTTCGATCTGCGGCAGACCACGCGGTGCCGGACGGATGCCTTCCAGGTTGAACTGGCCCAGAGACTTGTTGTCGCTGGCGCGCTTGCGCTCACCCTGCAGCACGTGAATGGTCACGGCAGACTGGTTGTCTTCGGCAGTGGAGAACACCTGGGACTTCTTGGTCGGGATGGTGGTGTTCTTCTCGATCAACGCAGTCATCACGCTGCCCATGGTTTCGATACCCAGCGAGAGCGGGGTCACGTCCAGCAGCAGTACGTCGGTCTTGTCACCGGACAGTACGGCACCCTGGATGGCAGCACCCATGGCCACGGCTTCGTCCGGGTTGACGTCTTTGCGCGGCTCTTTGCCGAAGAAGTCGGCAACGGCCTTCTGCACCATCGGCATGCGGGTCTGACCGCCTACCAGGATGACGTCGTCGATCTCGCCAACGGCCAGACCGGAGTCTTTCAGAGCGACACGGACCGGCTCCAGGGAGTCTTTCACCATGTCTTCTACCAGGGATTCCAGCTTGGCGCGGGTCACCTTGATGTTCATGTGTTTCGGACCGGTGGCATCTGCAGTGATGTACGGCAGGTTGACGTCGGTCTGCTGGGCGGAAGAGAGCTCGATCTTGGCTTTCTCGGCCGCGTCTTTCAGACGTTGCAGAGCCAGCTGATCCTTGCGCAGGTCGATGCCCTGCTCGCGCTTGAACTCTTCAACCAGGTAGTTGATGACGCGGTTGTCGAAGTCTTCACCACCCAGGTGGGTGTTGCCGTTGGTCGCCAGTACTTCGAAGGTGGTCTCGCCTTCTACTTCGTCGATCTCGATGATGGAGATGTCGAAAGTACCGCCACCCAGGTCATACACGGCAACCTTGCGCTCGCCCTTGACCTTGTTCACGCCGTAGGCGAAAGCTGCGGCAGTCGGTTCGTTGATGATGCGTTTTACATCCAGACCGGCGATGCGACCGGCATCCTTGGTAGCCTGACGCTGGGCATCGTTGAAGTAGGCCGGCACTGTGATGACCGCTTCGGTCACCGGCTCGCCCAGATAATCTTCGGCGGTCTTCTTCATTTTCTTCAGCACTTCGGCAGAGATCTGCGGCGGTGCCATTTTCTTGCCTTTGACTTCTACCCAGGCGTCACCGTTGTCGGCCTTGGCGATGGCGTACGGCATGATCTCCAGATCGCGCTGTACTTCGTCATCTTCGAAACGACGGCCGATCAGACGCTTGATGGCGAACAGCGTGTTCTTCGGGTTGGTGATGGCTTGGCGCTTGGCCGGCTGACCAACCAGGATTTCGCCGTCATCGGCATAGGCAATGATGGACGGAGTAGTACGGTCGCCTTCCGCGTTCTCGATCACGCGAGCATGGTCGCCATCCAGAATAGCGACGCAGGAGTTGGTAGTACCCAAGTCAATACCGATGATTTTACCCATTTGACGAATCTCCAAATACTTTGAATAAACTGGCGAGGGGCTCGCCTTAATGCGTTAACGGCTAGGTGGGGGCTGCCAATCTGGCTTTCAAGCTCCCGGCATCAAATTTTTTGTGCCGCCGTGGCCTTGCATCCTATATGGGGTCGCAAGCCGCCGCTTCAAGCCCCGCCCTGAAAAAACCTGTCTTCATTCATTGCCATTGGCAGGATGAAGACCGGCTATCTGTGCCCCCGGCAACCACAGGGCCGGGGCACTTGCCAATAAAAAGCCCGCCGAGCGGCGGGCTCAGCACAGCGATGGGGCTCAGGCCGGAGCCTTGGAGACCATCACCATGGCCGGACGAATGACGCGGCCGTTGAGCTCGTAACCCTTCTGCATCACCGCAATGACGGTGTTGGGGGCAAGCTCGGCGTTCTCGATCATGCTCATCGCCTGATGGGCATTGGGGTCGAACGGCTGATTGAGCGGGTCCAGCGGGTTGAGGCCGAACTTGCCGACCGAGCTCTGCATGGATTTCAGGGTCAGCTCGACCCCTTCGATCATCGGCTTGAGCGCCTCGTTTTCCTTGTCGGCCAGCTCGATGGCACGCTCTAGGTTGTCCAGTACCGGCAAGAGCTCGGCGGCGAACTTCTCCAGCGCGAACTTGTGGGCCTTCTCCACGTCCTGGGCCGCACGGCGACGCAGGTTTTCCATCTCGGCGACGGCACGAATGGCACGCTCGCGCTCCTCGAGGGAGGCTTGCTGGGCAGCATCCAGTTGTGCCTCAAGCTCGGCAATGCGGGCCTGCTCGGCTGTCACTTCACTGTCTACATCGGTCGGCTCGACTGGCTGGGCTTCTACTTGCTCCATCGCTTCAACCTTTTGTTCTTCGTGGTTCATGACATCTCCAATTCCGGGGTTACTTATTGAGGGCCCGACCACCCGGTTGAGCGACCGGACGGCAATGGGCCGACTATGTTGGCGCTATTATGGGGATGGATCCCCGGCTTTCAAGGGGAAAAGGGCGCCATTCTCACCAAGAGCGTGCGGTGGCGGGCAATTTGGGGCTTTTTCCCGGCATCCGCTGCGGCCGGACCAGCCGGTGGCAGACAAATCCCCCCCAAAGCGCGGTATACTCCCCCAATACTCATCCCAGACCCGACAGACTATGGATTCTCCGTTCAAAACCATCGCCCTGATTGGCAAACCCCACCACGAAGGGGCCAACCAGACCCTGACCGGCCTGCATCAATACCTGACCACCCGCGGTTTTCGGGTACTGGTGGAGAGCCGGGTGGCCCATGCCCTCGGCATCATGGACGAGAACGTGATGGACCTGGTGCAGCTGGGCCAGCAGGCCGATCTCGCCATCGTGGTCGGCGGTGACGGCAACATGCTGGGGGCCGCGCGGGTGCTGTCGCGCTTCGACGTGGCGGTGATCGGGGTGAACCGGGGCAACCTCGGTTTTCTCACCGATCTCTCGCCGCAGGATTACCTGCTGCCGCTGGAGCAGGTGCTGTGCGGCCACTACAAGAGCGAGCACCGCTTCCTGCTGGAGGCGGCGGTCTATCGCCACGGCGAGCGCAAGTCCAACAACCTGGCGGTCAACGAGGCGGTGCTGCACCCGGGCAAGATTGCCCACATGATCGAGTTCGAGGTCTATATCGATGGCAGCTTCATGTACAGCCAGCGCTCGGACGGCATCATAGTGGCCACCCCCACCGGCTCCACCGCCTATTCATTGTCGGCGGGGGGCGCCATCCTCACCCCCAAGCTCAATGCCATCACGCTGGTGCCCATGTTCCCGCACACCCTGAGCAGCCGCCCCATCGTGCTGGACGCCGACAGCGAAGTGCGGCTGCTGGTCTCACCGGACAATCAGGACGACGCCATGCAGGTGAGCTGCGACGGTCAGGTGACCCTGGCAGTCCACCCGGGTGACGAGATCCTCATCAAGAAGAGCAGCCACAAGCTGCATCTGGTGCATCCGCTCGATTACAGCTACTTCCACGTGCTGCGCAACAAGCTCGGCTGGGGCAGCAAGCTGTTCTGACCCACGTTTGACGTTCCTGCGCATCCTGATGCGGGTCGACTCTTTACTGTATGGAAAACCAGTATATACTGGATGCATACACAGTAATGTTGGCCCATACAGGATGAGACCATGCTGACCCAGCTGACCGTCAACAACTTCGCCATCGTCAAGTTTCTCGAACTCGATCTGCAACCGGGCATGACCTGCATCACGGGTGAGACCGGGGCCGGTAAATCCATCGCCATCGACGCCCTGGGCCTGTGCCTGGGTGAACGGGCCGAGGCCGGCATGGTGCGACCGGACAGCGACAAGAGCGAGGTCAGCGCCCGCTTCCTGCTGGACGGCAACCCTGCCGCCCGCGCCTGGCTCGCCACCAACGAGCTGGAAAACGAAGGGGAGTGCATCGTGCGGCGGGTCATCTCCGCCGAGGGGCGCTCGCGCAGCTACATCAACGGCGTGCCCGTACCCCTCACCCAGCTCAAGAACCTGGGCCAGCTGCTGGTCAACGTCCATGGCCAGCATGCCCACCAGATGTTGCTCAAACCCGACTACCAGCTTGCCCTGCTCGATGGCTACGCCGGCCATCATCTGCTGCTCGATGAGGTGCGTCGCCACTACCAGCAGTGGCGCCAGCTGCAGAACGAACTCAACCGGCTCAAGGCCGAGCAGCAGCAGCGGGAGGCCCGTCGCCAGCTCATCGAATATCAGGTGCAGGAGCTGGACGAGTTCGCCCTGCAGCCGGGGGAGTTTGAAGAGATTGAAGAGGAGCACCAGCGGCTGGCCAACGGCACCGAGCTGATGCAGGAGTGCGGCGCCTGTCTCGACCTGCTCTATGACAACGAGGAGACCACCATCGCCGGCCTGCTGCAGACCGTCGTCGATCGGGCCGAGAGCCTGGTTGCCATGGATAGCCGGCTTGGCGACGTGCTCGGCATGCTCAACGAAGCGCTGATCGGGGTGCAGGAGAGCCACAGCGAGCTGCGCAATTATCTGGATCGGCTGGAGCTGGATCCCGAGCGTTTCAACGAGCTGGAAGCCCGCCTCTCCAAGGCCATCAATCTGGCCCGCAAGCACCACGTCAAACCGGCCGAGCTGGCTCTGCACCATCAGGAGCTGGCCGCCGATCTGGCGCGCCTCAACTCCGACGAGGAGCGGCTGGAGGGGATGGAAGACGAGCTGGCCGAAGCCCGCCTGGCCTTCGTACAAGCCGCCGAGGCCCTGAGCCAGAGTCGCCAGCGCTACGCCGAGGAGCTCGGCGCCAAGGTGAGTGCCAGCATGCACGAGCTGGCGATGCCGGATGGCCGCTTCGCCATCGAGGTACGCCCCGATGCCCAGAGCAGCCTCTCGCCCCTTGGCATCGATCGGGTGGAGTTCATGGTCACCACCAACCCGGGCCAGCCCATCCAGCCGCTCGGCAAGGTGGCCTCCGGCGGTGAGCTGTCGCGCATCAGCCTGGCCATCGTGGTCATCAGCGCCCGCAAGGTCTCCACCCCCACCCTGATCTTCGACGAAGTGGACGTGGGGATCAGCGGTCCGACTGCCGCCGTGGTGGGCCGCCTGCTGCGCCAGCTGGGTGAATCCACCCAGGTGATGGTGGTCACCCACCTGCCGCAGGTGGCAGGCAAAGGCCATCAGCACATGGTGGTCAGCAAGCACACCGACGGCAAGACCACGGAAACCCAGATGCAGGCGCTGGATCAAGGGGCCCGTCTCAACGAGCTGGCCCGCCTGCTGGGGGGAGACCAGATCACCGACAATACCCTGGCCAACGCCCGCGAATTGCTGGCCTGCTGAGATACAGGTCAGCCATCTGCACGCGGGGCCCACGGTGAGGAACAGGGACCCCGCGTCACCCCGCCAGCTGGTGACAGCGGTTTGTGGCTTAGCAGCTGGTGCATCATCACCATGCCGCCGTTGCCGCATCCTGGAGAGAGCACTCCATGGCGCTTTGCATGGTCACGGCTGCCTGACCGGGTTGGAGCATCCTTGTCGCTAACCAACCCGAGCCACAGTCTCATCTCTTTGCTTGCCCATCCCTCTATCCACCTCTTGCAACGTGAACCTTGCGGCGATTAGCGAGCCCGCCGGCGCTTGCCACACAGCCATCTCCTCCCGCTTGTCTCCCTGTCCGGGCTTGCCTCCCTGCCCTAATCTGCTGCCCTGGTCTGCCTCCCTGCCCTGCCCCAAGACGATTCAGCAGCAGAAGTGTGCGCCCCTTTGACCACAGGGTTTCGCCCGCCGTAGGGCGGCCTGCGCCGGTTGCCATCAGCAGGGACGGCGCATAGAGTGAAACCAGAGCGGGGGTCAGCCCCTGTTTTCCCATTTGCCCCGCATACCTGATCTTGCCTCAGGTACGTCATCAACCGCAGGAATGGCACCATGCTCCACGTGTTTGGTCACAAGAATCCCGACAGCGACAGTATCTGTACCGCTCTGGTTGCCGCCGACTGGCTCAATCGCCAGGGTCGGCCGGCTCAGGCCTACGCCCTCGGTGAGCCCATTGCGGAAACCCGATTCATTCTGGAAACCGCCGGCGTTGCCGCCCCTCCTCTGCTGCAGGGCAGCGTGGCCAACAAGGAGGTGTTCCTGGTGGATTTCAGCGAGCTGGAGCAGGGCCCAGAAGGGCTGGCCGAGGCGGACGTGCAGGGCCTCATCGATCACCATCGCATCGGTACCCTCATCACCCGGGGCCCGCTCGATGCCTGGATCCGGGCCGTCGGGTGCAGCGCCACCGTGCTGCTGGAGCTGATGGGCTATGACACCCTCTCCCGCGCCCAGGCTCGCCTGCTGCTGGGGGCCATCATCAGCGATACCTTCAGCCTCACCTCGCCCACCACCACGGCCCGCGACCGCGCCGCCGTCCATGCCCTGCTGCCGCTGGCCGATCTGGCGCTGGAGCCTTTTGCCCAGACCCTGCTGGAACGGCGCACCCAGCTCGGTGACGCCCCCATGACCGAGCTGCTTGCCGCCGATGAGAAGGCCTACCAGATCGCCGGCTACCAGCTCTATGTCAGCCAGATCTGCGTGATGGATCCCGCCCAGCTGCACAGCCGCCAGGCCGAGCTGGAACAAGCCATGCAAGCGCGGCTGATGCAGGACGAGCTGGATGCCTATGTGTTGATGCTGACCGACCTGGCCAAGGGGGGCAGCCAGCTCTACTTCGCCAGCAACGGCATTCTGCCCGAGCAGCCGACGCATCTGGTTGGTGCCGTCAGCCGCAAGAAGGAGGGGCTGCCCTGGCTGACCCGCTATCTCTCCGGCGAGCAGGTCTGACCCCAGGCGGCGGGCCGGCCTCTGCCGGCTCGCCGCCCACTCCTCTTTTCAGCCCCCCTCAATATCTGCCTCACCGGCCCATTCACGGCGCTTCCCGGCCAGACGACTCATGCTTTGCTCACACTTTTAACGCCTCGTATCCCATTTTCCCGCCAAAACCCGGTTTTCCTTCATTTTCCATTCAACTCAGTCTGTTATGATGATGTAAACGAACATGGCCTGGCGATGCATCACCGACACGAGGTGACGCCTGCCGTACAGAGAGCCAGGTTCGTGCTATGCGACACATAGCGGGCACACAGTGGTATGGGACAGGCCGTTTGTCCCGGGTGACCCGCGCCATGCCAAGGGAGAACTGCTTATGACCTCAACCAATATTGTGCTGTTGCTGGAAGGCAAGGATTACGAGCAGGAGACGCTGGCCAAAGCGAGTCAATTGGCACAAGCCATGGGGGGCGAGCTGACCCTGTTGCACCTGACCCACAGCAGCAAGATGCGCCGCAAGAGCCTGTCGCTGTCGGAAGAGGAGCGCAGCGCCCAGGGCACGCTGGATGCCAAGGCCATCATCAGCGAACTCATCACCACCCTGCAGCACCCGGTGGATTACCAGTGTCTGGTGGTCGATGACGTGGTGCCCGACCTGAAACGCTGGCTGGCCGCCCACCCGACCGATCTGCTGCTGGTCGGCAGCCGCCACCACTGGATGGAAGGCTCCCTCGCCCGCCTGCTCATCTACAAGCTGCCGATCGACATCCAGATCTGCCACGAGCCCTACAGCGAGCAGCTCAAAGCCGTCGGTTGATGACCAGGGTGCCCACCCGCGAGGTGGGCACCCTGTTGCCAGCTCCCTTTCGGGGTCCTTTTTACCCCGCTATCCCCTGCTTGCCTTCCTCATTGCCCCGGCCTAATGACAAGGCTATCTACATGTTTCCTTACATATTCATCGCTGTTTTTTAAGCCTCGTTTGCTGCAGGATATTGCCCTTGCACGCCTTCGTTCGCTTCTTTCAGGTGAAACATGAACATAACTCCCCAGCAGAGAAAAATTGCCCTGCTCGCCCTCATCCTCTTGCTCGCCATCGGCTGGCTGATCTGGCCGAGCAAGGCGCCCGAGCCGGTGCTGACCGCCCAGGTGACCCGTCAGGACGTGGAACAGACTGTGCTGGCCAGCGGGGTGCTGCAGGCCATCGAGCAGGTGGACGTCGGTGCCCAGGTCTCCGGCCAGGTCACCTATCTCGCGGTGGAAGCGGGCCAGAAGGTCAAGCAGGGGGATTTGCTGGCCGAGATCGACCCGCTCATCGCCCAGAACAACCTCAAGACCGCCGAGGCGGATCTCGCCAGCCGCCGCGCCCAGCTCAAGATCAAGCAGGCCCAGCTCAAGCAGAACGAGCTGAGCTGGCGCCGTCAGCAGCAGATGTTCAGGCAGGAGGCAAGCTCGCGCGCCGATCTGGAGAGCGCCGAAGCCCTCCTGGCCGTGACCAGGGCCGAGCTGCAAAGCGCCCAGGCCGAGGTCGAGAATGCCCAGATCAAGGTGGAGCGAACCAAGACCGAGCTCGGCTACAACCGCATTCAGGCCCCTATGGATGGCACCGTCGTCAGCATTGTGACCCGTCAGGGCCAGACCTTGGCCGCCAGCCAGACGGTGCCGACCCTGCTCAAGCTCGCCAACCTGGAGACCATGACGGTCAAGGCGCAGATCTCGGAAGCGGACGTCACCCGGGTCAAGGCCGGCATGCCGGTCTACTTCACCCTGATGGGGGATCCGGATACCCGCTACCACGGCACCCTGCGCACCGTCGAGCTGGCCCCCACCAACATCAACGAGCAGGCCACCAGCACCACGGCCACCAGCAACGCCGCCGTCTACTATTACGCCCTGTTCGATGTGCCAAACCCCGATCACACCCTGCGGGTCGCCATGACCACCCAGGTCACCATAGTGCTCGGCGAGCGCAAACAGGTGCTGACCATTCCGCAGACCGCCCTTGGCAAGAAGCTCGGTGAAAACGAGTACGAGGTCACCCTGCTCAAGGAGGACGATCAGAAGGAGACCCGCCGCATCAAGACCGGCATGAAGGACGACATCAAGATCGAAGTGGTCAGCGGTCTGAGCGAGCAGGAGAAAGTCACCCTGGGCCAGGGCAAGCCGGCCAGCAACAATGACGTGGAGATCATGCTGTGAGCGAGCCGCTGATCCAGCTCAAGGGGATCGAGCGCCGCTACCAGAGCGGGGAGCAGGAAGTGACCGTGCTCCATTCGCTCGACCTCACCATCGAGGCGGGGGAGATGATCGCCATCGTCGGCGCCTCCGGCTCCGGCAAGTCGACCCTGATGAACCTGCTGGGCTGCCTCGATCGGCCGAGCAGCGGCCAGTACCTGTTTCGCGGCCAGGATACCGCGACCCTGGATGCCCTCTCCCTCGCCCGGTTGCGTTGCCACCACTTCGGCTTCATCTTTCAGCGCTACCACCTGCTGCCGCACCTCAATGCCGCCGCCAACGTGGAGATCCCGGCCGTCTATGCCGGTACGCCGCGGGCCGAGCGCCAGGCCCGCTCCCAGGCGCTGCTCACGCGACTGGGGCTCAGCGATCGCAGCCATCACACCCCGAGCCAGCTCTCCGGCGGCCAGCAGCAGCGGGTCAGTATCGCCCGGGCGCTGGCCAACGGCGGCGAGGTGATCCTGGCGGACGAACCGACCGGGGCCCTCGACAGCCAGAGCGGCAAGGAGGTGATGGCCATTCTCAAGGAGCTGCACGCCCAGGGCCACACCATCATTCTGGTGACCCACGACATGGAGGTGGCCAGCCACGCCGACCGGATCATCACCCTGAAAGATGGCCGGGTGCAGGAGGACAGCGGCCGCAAGCCGGCGGCCGTCCCCGTGACTCCGACCGCCGCCCCTGCCGGCAAGGAAGGAGCTGGCCACGACTGGGATCGCTACCGGGAAGCGGCGCGCATGGCGCTGCACGCCATGCTGGCCCACCGCATGCGCACCTTCCTCACCATGCTTGGCATCATCATCGGCATCGCCGCCGTGGTGAGCGTGGTGGCGCTCGGTCAGGGGGCCCGCGCCAAGGTGATCGATCAGATCAACGCCATGGGCACCAACACCATCGACATCTTCCCCGGCAAGGATTGGGGGGACGAGAAGGCGACCAGCATCCAGACCCTCAACAAGCGGGATCTCGATGCCCTGCTCGGTCAGCCCTACCTGGAAGGGGCCAGTCCCCAGATAGCCGCCCCCGGCCAGCTGCGTTATCGCAACAAGACCAGCAGCGGCAGCATAGTGGGGGTCGGCAACGACTTCTTCCGGGTCAAGGGGATGAAGCTCACCAACGGCCGGTTGTTCGACGAGCGCGACATCCAGAACCGGGCGGCGGTGGCAGTGGTGGACGGCAAGACCATCGAGAGCCTGCTCGGCAAGCAGGATCCCGTCGGTCAGGTGGTACTGGTCGGCACCCTGCCGGTGCGCATCATCGGCGTGGTGGAAGAGGAGACCGGGTTTGGCCGCAGCAGCCAGTCGGTGAACGTCTGGCTGCCCTACAGCGCCGTGATGAGCCGCCTCATCTCCCAGAACCACTTCAGCCAGCTCACCATCCGGGTCAAGGACGGGGTGCAGCCGGCGCTGGCCGAACAGGCCGCCATCGAGCTGCTGACCCAGCGCCACGGGGTGAAGGACTTCTTCACCTTCAGCAGCGACAGCATCATCAAGTCGGTGGAGAAGACCACCGCCACCATGACGCTCTTGGTCTCCGCCATCGCGGTGATCTCCCTCATCGTCGGTGGCGTCGGAGTGATGAACATCATGCTGGTGTCGGTGGTGGAGCGTACCCGCGAGATCGGCATCCGCATCGCGGTCGGCGCCCGCCAGTCGGACATACTGCAGCAGTTTCTGATCGAGGCGGTGATGGTGAGCCTGCTGGGCGGCATGCTCGGGGTCGGCGTCTCCCTCTTCATCGGCCTGCTCTTCTCTTTGTTCGTGGAGAGCATCCAGATGCACTTCTCGCTCTTTTCCATCCTGATGGCGTTTGGCTGTTCCTCGCTCATCGGGATCCTGTTTGGCTACCTGCCCGCCCGCAATGCCGCCCGGCTCGACCCGGTCGAGGCGCTGGCGAGGGAATGACGATGCACCACTTATCCAAACTGGGGCTCTGCCTCACCCTGGCGCTCGGTCTCGGCGCCTGCAGCCAGCAGAGCAGCTATCAGCGGCAAGAGCTGGCGTTGGCCGACCACTGGCAACAGCCGGACGACGGTCTCACCCGGCAGCAGGCAGGCCCCTGGTGGCAAGGCTTCCACGACCCCGAGCTGGATCGGCTGATCGAGGCCGTGCTGGCCGCCAACCCGGACATGCAGGTAGCCGGCCTGCGCCTGCGCAGCGCCCTGCTAGGCGCCGATCTGGCCGACACCAACCTGACCCCCTCGGTCAATGCCGGCATCAGCGGCAATGGCACCAAGGATCTGAACAGCGGCAAGGCCAGCGGCAGCATGGGCCCCTCCCTGACCCTCGGCTACGAGGTGGATCTGTGGGGCCGGCTCGCCTCGATACGGGATCAGGCGAGCTGGGAGGCCGAGGCCTCCGCCCAGGATCTGGCCGCCACCCGCCTGATGCTGATCGGCAAGGCGCTGGAGCAGTACTGGCAACTGGCCTATCTCGGCTCGGCCATCACCCTCGGCCAGCAGCAGCTCGCCAACTATGAGCGCGCCGAGCAGCTGACCCAGGCCAAGTACCGAGCCGGCGCCGTGACCCGGCTCGACCTGGTGCAGGCCAGCCAGCAAAAAGCCGGCAAGCAGGCGGAGCTCAGCTCGCTCCTGATGCAGCAGGAGCAGGCCCGCAATGCCCTGCGGCTGTTGCTCGGTCGCAGCAGCGGCCCGCTGGCGTTCGAACCCAAGGCGCTGCCGACGGCCCCCATCCCCACGCTGGCGGTCGGCATTCCTGCCGATGTACTGGCGCGGCGGCCCGACGTGCGCGCCGCCGAGCTGCGCCTGCGCAAGACCCTGGCGAAGGGGGACGAGATCCGCACCGGTTTCTACCCCACCCTGAGCCTGACCGGCGGGGCCAGCAGCAGCTCGGACACCCTGACCCAGGTGCTGCAAAACCCGGTGGGTACCCTGGGCGCCACGCTGGCGCTGCCCTTCCTCGAGTACAACAAGACCCGGCTCGCCATCGCGGGCTCCAGGCTCGATTACCAGATAGCCGAAGCGGAGTTTCGCAAGCAGCTCTACAGCGCGCTGGTGGAGGTGGAAGATGGTCTGGCCGCCCGCCACCACGGCGAGCAGCGCCTGAACTACCTGGCTGAGCAGCTGGACTTTGCCAAGGAGGCGGAGCGGCTGGCCAGAGCCCGCTACCAGGCCGGCGCCACCGGGGTGCAACCCTGGCTGGATGAGCAGAACCGGTTGTGGGATGCCGAGCTCGCCCTGCTCGGCCAGCAGAAGGAGCAGCTCAACACCATGGCCAGGATCTATAAAGCGCTGGGGGGCAGCGATCGCAGCTGACCGGCCTTGCCTCATGCCCTCGCGCGGTGCGAGGGCATGAGGCATCTCCCTTATTTCTCCCCTTGTGTGCCTTTTCCCCTCGGCCAGGGTCTGACCGCTGGCACACAAAGCAATTGATAATAATTTTCATTTAATGAAAAATGGGCGCCATTATCAGTCAGGAGTATGCCCATGTCCCAGTCCGCCCCGGTCAATCGTCCCCGTCTGCTCACGGTCAAGCACATTCAGGATGTGAGCCCGCACCTGCGCCGGATCTGCCTGACCAGCCCGGAGCTCGCTGACTACCCCTTCACCTGTGGCGGCGCCCATATCAAGATCATGCTGCCCCAGCCGGGCCAGGCCCACGCCGTGCTGCCCACCCCCACCCCGCAGGGGCCGCGCTGGGAAGATCCGAGCCAGCGCCCCATCATGCGCACCTTCACCATTCGCGCGTTTCGCCGCGAGGCGCTGGAGCTGGATATCGACTTCGCCCTGCACGGCGATGGCGGCCCCGCCAGCCGCTTTGCCAACGAGGTCAAGCCAGGCGACCTGCTGGCCATCTCGGGCCCAGGTGGTCCGGACCCCATGTTGCAGCCTGCCAGCCACTACTACATGGTGGGGGATCTCACCGCCCTGCCCGCCATCAGCGCCATGGCCGAGGTGATGCCCGCCGATGCCCGTGGCCACATCGCCCTGCTGGTGCCCTATCAGGAAGATGTGCAGGATCTGTCGCTGCCCGCCGGGGTGACCCTGCGCTGGTTTGTCGGCTCCCCCGAAGAGACGGCGCCGCTGGTGGAGTACTTCACCGCCCTGCCGCTGGAGGAGCAACAGAGCTACTTCTGGTTCGGCGGGGAAGAGGGATTGGTGGTCCCCATGCGCCGCCACGTGCGGCGCACACTCGAGGTGGATCGCACCCGGGTCTACGCCGTGCCCTACTGGCGCCATGGCAAGGATGAAGAGGCCTATCACCATGCGCGTCACGACGTGATGGACAGCTGAATCAGCTGATTTGACCCTGAAATATCAAGCTCATGGTCTGCCGGCCATGGGCTTGATTGCCATTGGTGCAATGCCACCCGCCTGCTCTCCCCCCCATTCTGGTATGCCGCTCGGTTGTGCTTGCATTTGTGGCCGACAACAAGATAATGATAATCACTCTCAACAATAACAGGTGATGACGCCCCATTGTAGCTCCCTCGCCCGGGTCCCGGTGTGGAGTGCACGTCATTCACTCCATTTGCACAGCAAGGTAATCCAGATGGCAGTCTTGAACTCGGTAATGCGCGCCTTCGCGGTGGAGGCTCTTCCCACTCCTGCCGACCTGTTGGCACTTCACCCCTGTCCCGCCGACCTGGCAACCCGGATCGATCAGCACCGTCAGCAGGTTCGCCAGATCCTGAGCGGGGAAGACGATCGCCTGCTGGTGGTCATCGGTCCCTGCTCCATTCACGATCCCCTCGCCGCCCTCGATTACGCCCGGCGGCTGGCAGTGCTGGCCCACGACTATCGGGATCGGCTGCAGATAGTGATGCGCACCTATTTCGAGAAGCCCCGCACCACGGTGGGCTGGAAGGGGCTGGTGTTCGATCCTCATCTGGACGGCAGCAACGACATAGGCCATGGCCTGCAACTGGCACGCCAGCTGCTGCTCGACATCAACCAGCTGGGGCTGGCCACCGCCACCGAGTTTCTCGACACCACCAGCTTCCTCTACCTGGCCGATCTCATCAGCTGGGGAGCGATCGGCGCCCGTACCACGGAGTCACAGGTGCACCGGCAGCTGGCTTCGGCCCTGCCCTGCCCCATCGGCTTCAAGAACGGTACCGATGGCAACATACGGGTGGCCATCGATGCCATTCAAGCCAGCGAAGCCTCCCACCTGTTTACCGCCCCCGGCAGCCAGGGCGGCATGGTGGTGATCAAGAGTGAGGGCAACCCGGCCGGCCACATCATCTTGCGCGGCGGTACCCGCCCCAATTATCACCAGAGCGACGTGGAAGAGGCGGCCGAGCGACTGGCACGGCAGGGGCTCACGCCCCGACTGATGGTGGATTGCAGCCACGGCAACAGCCAGAAGCTGCACAAGAACCAGATCCGGGTGGCAGGAGAGCTCTGCCGCCAGCTGGGGGAAGGCAGCGACACCATCGCCGCCGTCATGGTCGAGAGCTTCCTGCAGGGGGGCAGCCAGAAACCGGCGCCGCTGACCGAGCTGGTATATGGCCAGTCGGTCACCGATGCCTGCCTGTGCTGGGACGATACCCAGACCCTGCTCGCCATGCTGGCAGAGGCCGTCGAGACACGGCGCCAGCACCCTGGTCGGGCACAACCGGACATCGCCCGCTGGCATGCCCAGCTGGCAAGTTGAACGACCATCAGCAATAAGGCTCCCACAACGGGAGCCTTATTATTTTGCCGATATTCCTGCCCTGTCGACCGCTCGGGTCTACCGATTAAATGATCAGCTCACTCTTTTTCCATGCAAAGTACGCTGACATTCGGATCCGGCAGGAATTAATAATATGTTGGCTCAGGTATTACCCACTGCAGGCCACAGACAAGCAGTCTCCTCCGGTCAGGGTGGATAATCACGCCGTAAAACCCGGCGGGTTGCGGAGCAAAAAAGAGACACGCCCTACGACTGACTTAATGCTTTTCCCATTGCCGCATCGTCAGCCAGCTAATTACCTGACGGGCTATATGAGTCCAGATATGGCTGACATTCCGATGATCACGATGACAGCAAAAGCGGGCACAGGGAGCCATCGGTACGACCATTTCCAATTAATCATTCCATCATGGGGCGACCAATTGACGTGCAGAGTGTTGGTCTGAATGCGACACAACAAGGTCGTATCAGGGGAGTTGGGGAATTGACAGAAGATATTTTTGGTGAGCACAAATAATAATGCCGCCTCATGGGCGGCATCATTTATGACTGATCCCGTGGATCAGATCAGGAAATCATTCAGATCCTTGCCCAGTGCCACTTGTTCGGCAATGGCTTTCGGCATGCGGCCCTGACCGGTCCAGGTTTTCTCCTGGCCATCTTCCTGGTACTTGTACTTGGCAGGACGCGGGGCGCGCTTGCTCTTGGTCGCACCAGCAGCGGCAGCGGCAGCCGGGGCGGCGGCGCTGTTCAGCAGCTCACGGGGATCGATACCGGCCTGCTGCAGCATTTCAGTGAACTCGCTCAGCTTGCGCTGACGCTCTTCCTGTTCGGCACGCTCTTGTTCAACAGACTCGGCACGCTCGTTATATACCAGCTCGAACTTTTCTTTTGCTTCTTGCAGCTGTTCAAACGGCAATTCACGGATGGCAGCACGCAGGCTGCGAATGTTCAGCAGAACTTTCAGAAACTCGTTCATTACTTCCTCACAGAATTATTTTTGTTTGTCACAGGGATAACACAGCTTGAGAATAGCACGGCTGTTTGATGACAACATAATGATTTTATAGCCGCTGTCACTTTCTTAACAAAAAAGTGCGGCTGAATATACCACTGACTTTATTCAGCCATTCCCCATTACGTCACACCAGCTCATCTTTTGCCATGCAATTCCCCATACCGGGTATGGCAAATAGCGCAGATGTGCCCCGTTATATTTTCCATCACAGTTGCGACCGCTATTTTTACAATTGGCCACGGTTGTTAAAACCTGACTCACCCACATGAGACTCAAGGTAGACGATTGACACTATATATTACCGGCAACATCCGCTCGTTGCTGCCGGCAATGCAGCTCTGCAACCATGATCTGATCAGTCGCAGGGCGCTGGCGCCCTATTCCAGGATCAACCGCCGCCAGGGGCCGGTGATCTCGCAGTGGCCGGTTTCTGCCGTATTCTGCCATCCCAGTCGATGATAAAAGGCCAGCGCCGCCGTGTTGTGGGTCGCCACCTTGAGCGAGGCGGGCTTTTGAAAAGAGGCCAACCCGTGACTCAGCAGGGCCCGCCCCATCCCCTGCCCATGCCAGTCGGCCGAGACATACAGGTGGTGAACGAAGCTTTCATCTCCCCAGATGGAGACAAACCCGCAAGGCGCTCCCCCCTGCTCGGCTACCCAGATCTGCTCGCCCCGGGTCTGCTCGTCAAAATCTTCCAGCCGAAAATGCGCGGGATCGACCCAGTGAAACGTCTGCCGCCGCCCTTTGAGAAACAGCTGCGCCAACTGGGGAATATCCGTCTCTTGCATGACTCTGATCATCAAAGCGTCCTTGTCATTGTGACTGCCTGACACCACTCTCAATGGAACACAGGCACCATGTCAAATCGCACGGGCATAATAGTCTCTCGGCGATGGCAGGGGTGTGACACACCTCTGTCCATTTCATGAGCCATGGGACTATACTGCCTGAGTCCCATGTATGGATGGTTTGAGGCTCGCTGATTTATGGATAACAAGCAGATAGAAGGCAACATCTTTGTTCCGGCCCATATCGACGATGTCTGGCGCGCCTGGACAACCGAGAGTGGCCTGCGCAGTTTTCTGGCGCCGGAGTGCCTGATGGTGCCCGAACCGAATGGTCCCTTCGAAATCTATTTCAGACCCGATGCCCCGCTGGGTGAACGTGGCAGCGAAGGCTGCCGGGTGATGGCCGTCATGCCCCACGACCTGCTCAGCTTCAGCTGGAATTTCCCACCCTCCCTGCCCCACATCCGCCTGCAGAAGACCCAGGTCAGCCTGCGGTTCGTGCCGGAAGGCCAGGGCACCCGGCTCTACTTCCTGCAAACCGGCTGGGCCAACGACCCGGACTGGGATCAGGGCTACGCCTATTTTCGCGAAGAGTGGCTGGAAACCAGCCTGCCGCGCCTGCAATACCGCTTTACCCACGGCCCCATCGACTGGAACAACCCGCCGGACAAGCAGCAACTGAAATCCCTGGCTCAATAAGAGCCCATATAAAGAAGAACACCGCCAGCTGGCGGTGTTTCTTTTTTCATGGAGATCAGACTCGGCACACCCTGACTCATACCCCCAGCCGGTCGCGCAGGGTGTACCAGGCGGCGCCGGCGGCGGTGAAGGGGATGCGGAACAGGCGGCCACCCGGGAAGGGATAGTGCGGCAGTTTGGCAAACGCATCGAAACGCTCAGCCTGACCGCTCAACACCTCGGAGAGCAGCTTGCCCGCCAGATGGGTACAGGTGACGCCATGGCCGCTGTAACCCTGCATGTAGTAGATGTTGGAGCCGATACGGCCAAACTGCGGCAGGCGCGACAGGGTGAGCAGGAAGTTGCCGGTCCAGGTGTACTCCACCTTTACGTCCGCCAGTTGCGGGAAGGTTTTCAGCATTTTGGGGATGATCAGCCGCTCGATGTCCGCCGGATCCCGCGCCCCATAGACCACGCCACCGCCATAGATCAGCCGGTGATCGCCGGAGGTACGGTAGTAGTCGAGCAGGTAGTTGCAATCTTCCAGGCAGTAGTTTTGCGGCAGCAGCGAGCGGGCCCGCTCCTCCCCCAGCACCTCGGTGGCGATCACCTGGGTGCCGCAGGGCATGCTCTTGCCGGCGAGCTCGGGCACCAGATTGCCGAGGTAGGCGTTGCCGGCCACCACCACGAAGCGCGCCTTCACCGCCCCCTTGGCGGTCTTGACCAGCGCAGGCGTGCCCGGGGTGATGCTGATGACGGCAGACTGTTCGAAGATCTTGCCCCCCTGCAAGCGGATGGCCTCCGCCTCCCCCAGCGCCAGGTTGAGGGGGTGGATGTGGCCGCCGCTCTTGTCGAGCAGGGCACCGACGTAGCGATCGCTCGCCACCACCTCGCGCACGCCGTCGGCATCGAGCAGCTCCAGCTTGTCGTTGCCCCACTTCTCCCAGCGCGCCTGCTGCGCCTTGAGCTCGTGCAGCTGCTTCTCCGTCTCGGCGGCGAACACCCCGCCCTCCTGCAGATCACACTGGATGTTGTAGCGCTTGATCCGCTCGCGGATGATCTGGCCCCCCTCAAACAGCATGGAACCGAGCAGCCTGGCCTGATCCGGCGGGCAGTTCGCTTCTATGGTGTCGATGTCGCGGCTGTAGGAGTTGACGATCTGGCCGCCGTTGCGACCGCTGGCGCCAAAGCCCACCCTAGCCGCCTCCAGCACCACCACCGAATAGCCCTTTTCCACCAGGTGCAGCGCGCTGGAGAGGCCGGTATACCCCGCCCCGATGACGCAGACGTCGCACTCCAGCTGTTCGGTCAGCGTCGGATAGGGCGCGTGTTTGTTGGCACTGGCTGCGTAGTAACTGTTTACATGTTCGGTCATGATCCCTGTTTCCTTACCGGTTCTTTTCCCAAACGAGACGATGTCTCGGCACTAGAAGTTGGCCGGGGTGTGGGCGCTGACGATGCGGCACACCTGCCCCGACGGATTGCTGAAACTGTGGAGCTCGCCCGTGTCGATCACGTAGCTGTCCCCGGCGCTGAGCGGATAGGCCTGGCCCGCCACCGTCAGGATCACAGATCCCTCCAGCACGGTGCCCACCTCCTCCCCCAGATGCGTGACCTGGCCGCCGGTGTCGGTACCGGGGGCGTAAGTCTCCAGCATGAAACCGAGCTGGCGGCGGTTGTTGCCGTTGTGCACCAGCTTCATGGAGACCCCCTGGCTGCCCAGCTCGATCAGCTGCTCGGCCTTGATCACCACGCTCGGCGTACCGCCCTCCTCCTCCGCGAAGAAGCGCGACAGCGGCAGTTCATAGACGCTGAGCAGCTTCTGCAAAGAGGCCACCGAGGGGCTCACCTTGTCCTGCTCTATCATGCAGATGGCGCCATGGGTCAGCCCGCTCAGCTCGGCGACCCGCCGCTGGGAGAGCCCGAGCCGACGGCGGGTGGCCGCCAGACGCTCACCCATGCTCTGCGCCACGCCCTTGTCCGTCATGGGGTTGTCGGTCATGGACTGCCAGCGCGTCTCGCCCTGTGGTTGCTGCATTCGGCCACCTCCCTGTGTGCCTGTCAGGTGCCAGCTGGGCACCCGGTTAAAATAGCGAGTCAATCCCACCGACCTGTTTGTTATCCTGCACAGTGCATGCCGTTCATTATTTTGCACACCCTGCACCGCAAAAACCGGTAAAATCGCTCCAACAGCTCCATTTCTAGCACGCGAGACACAGTTTACTCAAATATATTTAACACTTGAAAAACATTTCAGCTCAATTTATGGTCTTCCTGTGCTTATTATTCTATACGGTGGCGGCACAGGATGAGCCGGCCCCCTGACCCACAATCGAGGCTTGCTATCTATGTCAGCATCACAACCCGCACTCTCCCTGATCAAATCCCTTGCCTATATAGATGGCCGCTGGTGTGAAGCCGGCGGCGGACGCCGGTTCGAGGTGCACAACCCGGCCACCGGTCAGGTCATTACCCAGGTGCCCGACATGGACGAGGGCGATACCCGCCGCGCCATCGCCGCCGCCCACGCGGCCCAGCCCGGCTGGGCGGCGCTCACCGCCAAGGAGCGCAGCAACCGGCTCTACGTCTGGTTCGAGCTCATAATGGCCAACCAGGAGGAGCTGGCCCGCATCATGACCTGCGAGCAGGGCAAGCCGCTGGCCGAGGCCAAGGGGGAAGTGGCCTATGGCGCCAGCTTCATCCAGTGGTTCGCGGAAGAGGGCAAACGCGCCTACGGCCGCACCATTCCGGGCTTCTCCAGCGATCGCCGGCTGGCCACCATCAAGCAGCCGGTCGGAGTGGTCGCCGCCATCACCCCCTGGAACTTCCCCATCGCCATGATCACCCGCAAGGCAGGCCCGGCGCTGGCCGCCGGTTGCACCATCGTCATCAAGCCGGCCGCCGAGACCCCGCTGTGCGCGCTGGCGCTGGCGGCACTGGCGGAGCAGGCGGGCATCCCGGCCGGAGTCATCAACATCGTCACCAGCCATCAGGCCGCGGCGGTGGGCAACGAGCTGTGCAACAACAAGACGGTGCGCAAGCTCTCTTTCACCGGCTCCACCCGCATCGGCAAGCTGTTGATGCGCCAGTGCGCCGACACCATGAAGAAGCTGTCGCTGGAGCTTGGCGGCAACGCCCCCTTCATCGTGTTTGACGACGCCGATCTCGACGCCGCCATCGCCGGGGCGCTCGCCTCCAAATACCGCAACGCCGGCCAGACCTGCGTCTGCGCCAACCGCATCCTGGTGCAGGCCGGCATCTACGACGCCTTCGCCGAGAAGCTCACCGCCGCAGTCAAGGCCTTCAAGGTGGGCGACGGCATGAGCGAGGGCACCCAGATAGGCCCGCTCATCAATCCGGCCGCCGCCAGCAAGGTGGCCAAGCTGGTCAAACAGGCCACCGCCGCCGGCGCCGAGCTGCTGCTGGGGGGCGAAGCCCACCCCGCCGGCCCGCTCTTCTACCAGCCCACCATTCTGGGCAAGGTGGATAAAGCCAACCCCATCCTGCAGGAGGAGATCTTCGGCCCGGTGGCGCCCTTGGTGCGCTTCGAGACCGAAGCCGAGGCCATCGCCCTGGCCAACGACACCCCCTATGGTCTGGCCGCCTACTTCTATGGCCGCGACATCGCCCGCGTCTGGCGGGTGGCCGAGCAGCTCGAATACGGCATGGTCGGCATCAACGAGGGGATCATCTCGACCGAATTGGCCCCCTTTGGCGGCATCAAGGAGTCGGGCCTCGGCCGTGAAGGGGCAGCCGAGGGGCTGGAGGAGTACCTCGAGACCAAATACCTCTGCTTCGGCGGCATCCGCTAGGCAGTCACATCTTGCGCCGGCGGCCGGGCCTGCAACAGGGGCCCGCCACTCGCCGGCGCAGCCATATCAGTTCACAAGGACGAAGTGAGTGCTCCCAAGGGGGCCTCGCCACATTGAGACAGGGGCCCCCGGCCCCTCAGGGAGGAAAGATGAGTCAGTCAGCATCAAACAAGGCGTGGCAAGCGCGCCGCGAAGCGGCCGTGGTCAACGGCGTCGGTACCCTGCTGCCGGTGTTTATCGAGCGGGCGCAAAATGCCGAGCTGTGGGATGTGGAGGGCAACCGCTACATCGATTTTGCCTCCGGCATCGCCGTGCTCAACACCGGCCACAACCACCCGAAAGTGGTGGCCGCGGTGCGCACGCAGCTGGAAAAGTTCAGCCACACCTGTTTCCAGGTCACCCCCTACCCCGGCTATATCGAGCTGGCGGAAAAGTTGAATGCCCTGGTGCCCGGCCCCACCCCGAAGCGCACCCTGTTTCTCTCCACCGGCGCCGAGGCGGTGGAGAACGCCATCAAGATCGCCCGCGCCCACACCGGTCGCAGCGGCACCATCGCCTTCAAGGGGGGCTTTCACGGCCGCACCATGATGGGGATGGCGCTCACCGGCAAGGTGGTGCCCTACAAGACCGGCTTCGGCCCCTTCCCGGGAGAGGTCTATCACCTGCCCTTCCCGAGCGACTATCTGGGGGTGAGCGAGGCCGATGCGCTGGCCGCTCTGGATCTCTGCTTCAGTTCGGATATCGAGCCGACCCGGGTCGCCGCCATCATCATCGAGCCGGTGCAGGGTGAAGGGGGCTTCTACCCCGCCTCCGCCAGCTTCATGCAGCGCCTGCGCCAGCTGTGCGATCAGCACGGCATCCTGCTCATCTGCGACGAGATCCAGAGCGGTTTCTGTCGCACCGGCAAGACTTTCGCCACCGAATATGCCGGCATCGAGCCAGACATCATGACCCTGGCCAAGAGCCTGGCCGGCGGCTTCCCGCTCTCCGCCGTGGTGGGCAAGGCGGAGGTGATGAACGCCGCCAAGCCGGGTGGCCTGGGCGGCACCTATGCTGGCTCCCCCATCGCCTGCGCCGCCGCCCTGGCGGTGCTGGAGGTGATCGAGGAAGAGCAGCTCAACCAACGGGCCAACGCTCAGGGCGAGCAGATCAAGGCCCGCCTGCAGCAGCTGGCGGAGCGCTTTGACTGCATCGGCGACATTCGCGGCCCCGGCGCCATGGTGGCCATGGAGCTGGTCAAGCAGCGCGATGCGGCCAGACCGGATGCCGACCTCACCAAGCGGCTGGTGGCCGAGGCGGGCAAGCGTGGGCTGGTGCTGCTGGCCTGCGGTGTGCGTGCCAACGTCATCCGCTTCCTGGCGCCGCTGACGGCCTCGCCGGCCCTCGTCGACGAGGGGCTGGATCTGCTCGAGCAGGCCCTGCTGGCAGCCCAGGGCTGATCAGAACCGTAACATCCGCTCATCAGTGCAAAAAAATGCGTTTTTGCCCCCTTGATATGCTTGTCAAGGGGGCAACACGAATGCACAATGCGCCGCCGCAACAAAGGACCGACCACTTGCTGAGTCAGGTTCTTTTTTTGCGGCAAACAAATCCACAACGAGGCCGGAACCGACCGGAAATGATAGCGAGATGGGTTGCCATCTCACGACACCCGCTTCTCTAGTGAGGAACACCATGGGGTATTTCACTGCTTTCCTGCCGGCCCACGCCGGTCTGCGCCGCGTCTCTGGCGCCCCCTATGCCCAGGTTGATACCGTCAGCCTGATCCCTTCGGCCCGGATTGAGGGGAAAGCACAATGAATGCCCAACCCGTCGGCCTGAAAAAAAGCCTCAAACTGTGGCACGTGGTCATCATGGGGCTGGCTTACCTGACCCCCATGGCCGTGTTCGACACCTTCGGCATCGTCACCGAGATCACCGAAGGCCATGTGCCCACCGCCTACCTGTTCGCCCTCATCGGCATGCTGTTCACCGCCATGAGCTACGGCCACCTGGTACGCAAGTTTCCCTCGGCAGGCTCCGCCTATACCTATGCCCAGAAGGTGTTTCACCCTTACGTGGGTTTCATGGTGGGCTGGGTCTCCCTGCTCGACTACATGTTCATGCCGATGATCAACATGTTGCTGGCCAAGATCTACATGGAGGCCCTGTTCCCGAGCGTGGAACCCTGGACCTACATCCTCGGTCTGGCCACCGTCATGACCCTGCTCAACCTGCGCGGCATCAAGCTGGTGGCCAACTTCAACAGCCTGATCGTCATCATGCAGTTCAGCATCATCGCCGTCTTCATCGGCCTCATCGCCTGGGGTGTCTACCATGGCGAGGGGCTCGGCACGGTGGCGAGCAGCCGTCCCTTCTTCTCCGAACACATGAATGTGGCCCCTCTGCTGACCGGCGCCTCCATTCTCTGCCTGTCGTTCCTCGGCTTTGACGCCATCACCACATTGAGCGAAGAGACACCGGACGCCTCCCGGGTGATCCCCCGCGCCATCGTGCTGACGGCGCTGATCGGCGGCGTGCTGTTCATCTCCGTCTCCTACTTCCTGCAGCTGTTCTTCCCGGACATCTCCCGCTTCCAGCAACCGGATGCGGTGCTGCCGGAGATCGCCCTCTATGTGGGCGGCAAGCTGTTCCAGGCGGTGGTGCTGGTGTGCACCACGGTGGCGGTACTGGCCTCCGGGCTCGCCTCCCACGCCGGCGTGTCGCGCCTGCTCTACGTGATGGGGCGGGATCGCGCCCTGCCGAGCCGCTTCTTCGCCTACGTTCACCCGACCTGGCAGACCCCGGCCCTGAACGTGCTGCTGGTGGGGGTACTGGCCCTCTCGGCGGTGTCGTTCGACCTGGAGATGGCGCTGGCGCTGATCAACTTCGGTGCCCTGGTGGCCTTCACCTTCGTCAACCTGGCGGTGATCGCCCACTTCTACGTCAAGCTCGGTCACAACAAGACGCTGCGGGACCATCTGGTGTTCCTGCTGCTGCCCCTGTGCGGAGCCGCCTGCATCGGCGTGCTCTGGCTCAACCTGGAGCCGGCCTCCTTCGAACTGGGGCTGATCTGGGCCGCCCTCGGCGCCCTCTATCTGCTGCTGCGGCTCACCATGTTCCGGGTCCAGCTGCGCCGGCCCGAAACCGACGCCTCTTAAGCCTCCTTTGCATTCACAGCGCCCGCCCTCTGCGGGCGCTTTTTTTTACCCCTGTCAGCCCTGCGCAACAGCCTTTTTCGCGCGTGACCTGCGTCGCTGCAGCCCCCGTCAACACTGGCTGCCAGCCCGGTAGCGCAGCCCGACCTGACCCAGGTCAACAAAATCCCCCGACCGGGGCTTTTTTGCTTGTGTCCTCCCCCCCCTGAGGGCACAATACGCCGCCCCTGAGAGCCGATGTTTTTTGCAGCATCGGTTCTTCGTTTTTTAGGGGAAAAACACATTCACCAAGAGGCCGGACTTTGTACCGGAATTGATATCGAGATTGCCAGGCAATCTCCCGACGTTGTGAGGAAAAACATGGGGCATTTCACTGCTTTCCTGCCGGTGCCCGCCGGCGTACGCCACCCGTCTGTGCCGCAGACCGGCGTCCCCTGTGTCCAGCGACGCGCTGCGTCCCTGATCCCGTCCCCCTTCGCCAACCTGGCGATCGCAGAGGAGAAAGCGTGATGGCCGGTGCCAAGCTGCTCAAGACGCTCACCCTCTTCCAGGTAGTGGTGATGGGTCTGGCTTACCTCACACCCATGGCGGTATTCGATACCTTTGCCATCGTCGGTGACATTACCGAAGGCCGCGTCGCCACCGCCTATCTGCTGGCGCTCGGCGGCATCCTGCTGACCGCCTTCAGCTATGGCCATCTGGTGCGCCGCTTCCCCTCCGCGGGCTCGGCTTATACCTATGCCCAGAAGGTGTTCAACCCCTACATCGGTTTCATGGTCGGCTGGTCCTCCCTGCTCGACTACATGTTCATGCCGATGATCAACATCCTGCTGGCCAAGATCTACCTGACCGCCATGTTCCCCGGCGTCGAGCCCTGGATCTTCATCTTCGGTCTGGTGACCGTGATGACCTTCCTCAACCTGCGCGGCATCAACCTGGTGGCCAACTTCAACGGCGTCATCGTCTTCATCCAGCTCGCCATCATCACCGTCTTCCTCGGCCTGATGGGCTGGGGCATCTATCACGGTGAAGGGGCGGCGACCCTGCTGAGCAGCCGGCCGTTCCACTTCGAGTCGGCCGGCATGGTGCCGCTGTTTACCGGCGCGACCATCCTCTGCTTCTCGTTCCTGGGCTTTGACGGCTTGAGCTCGCTCTCCGAAGAGACCCCCAACGCCGGCAAGGTGATCCCGCGCGCCATCGTGCTGACCGCGCTGATCGGCGGCATCATCTTCGTGGCCGTCTCCTACTTCCTGCAGCTCTACTTCCCGGATCTGGCCCGCTTCAAGGAGCCGGACGCCGTGCTGCCGGAGATCGCCCTCTACGTCGGCGGCACCCTGTTCCAGAGCGTGGTACTGGTGTGCACCACGGTAGCCGTACTGGCCTCCGGCATGGCTGCCCACGCCGGCGTGTCGCGCATCCTCTACGTGATGGGGCGCGATCGCATGATCCCGGAGCGGGTATTCGGCTACATCCACCCGAAATTCCGCACCCCGGCCATCAACGTGCTGATGGTGGGCGCCCTGGCGCTCTCCGCGGTATCGTTCGATCTGGACATGGCGCTGGCGCTGGTGAACTTCGGTGCCCTGGTGGCTTTCACCTTCGTCAACCTGTCGGTCATCGGCCAGTTCTGGGTGCGCGAGAAGCGCAACAAGAGCCTCAAGGAGCACCTGCTGTTCCTGGTGCTGCCGCTGCTGGGTGCCGCCACCATAGGCGCGCTCTGGATCAACCTGGAGCAGAGCTCGCTGGAGCTGGGCCTGATCTGGGCCGGCCTTGGCGTCACCTACCTGTTCCTGCGCCTCGCGGTGTTCCGCATCCCCTTCCGTCAGTACGAAGAGGCGGCCGACACCCAGTAAGGGTGGCAATAACAAGCACAAATGCAGAAGGGGAGCCATGGCTCCCCTTCTTGCTGTGCACGCCGCGCTCGCGGCCCCGCCCACGACGGGCAGGCTGATCAGCCCTGATTGATCACCGCGGTGGCGGCCGCCTTGAGCGGATCCTTGGCCACCGCCTTCACATCCTGCTGGGTCTGCTTGAGCTGCTGACCGGCCTGATTGACCTTCTGCTGAGTCCCCTGCAGCTGGCTCTTGCCCTCTTTGAGGCCAGCAGTTTTCTGGTCCAGCACGTCCGTGGTGTGCTTCTTCACCTCGGCCTTGGCCTTCTCTTTCTGCTGGCGCACCAGCTTGTCGGTATCGCAGTTGCCCTTGACCCCCAGGGTCGCATTGAGCGCCTCGTTCTTCACCGCCTTGTCGAGGTTGCACTCGGATTTGAACACGCTCGCCTGCGCACCGGCAGACAGCAGACCCAGGGACAGACACAGCACCCATGCACGCATAACAGCATCACTCTCGTTGAGGGAAGGAAAGGGGGCAGCATAGCGCCCTGACTCCCGGCTGCAAGCCGCGCGGGGGATCTGTGGCCAAACCGGTCGGGATCCCGGCCTGCTCCGACACCTCCTGTCCAATGGGCCCCGCCTTTCATGTCATCAAAGCATCACAAAAGTGTCACTTTGTCATATTTCTGTCATGGAGCCTTGGTCTAATGCGCCCGTCCATTTTCACGCAGACTGTCCCAAGAGGCTTCATGCACAGCACCCCATCTTTCGCACAACAGCAGACCCGTCGTACCGGCCCACTGTTCAACTGGCTCGCTGTCATCACTCTGATCTACCTGATCCTGGTTGCCGTCGGCGCCGTCTCCCACGGCTTCAAGGGCTTCTCCGGCGGCGCCGAGGGCGCGGCCCAGATCTTCGCCTTCGCCAACAACCCCTTCGTCGCCCTGCTGCTCGGCATCCTGGCCACCGCGCTGGTGCAATCCTCCAGCACGGTGACCTCGGTCATCGTCGGCCTGGTGGCCGGCGGCCTGCCCATCGGCATGGCCATCCCCATGGTGATGGGCGCCAACCTTGGCACCACCATCACCAACACCATCGTCTCCCTCGGCCATATCCGGGATCGGGGCGAGTTTCGCCGCGCCTTTGCCGCCGCTACCGTGCACGACTTCTTCAACCTGCTGGCGGTGTTCATCTTCCTGCCCCTTGAGCTGATGTTCGGCCTGCTGCAAAAGAGCGCCGAGGCGCTGGCCGACCTGCTGGCGGGCTCCGCCGACATGTCGATGCAGGGGATGGACTTCATGAAGCCACTGCTCTCTCCGGCCCTCACGTTCATTGACGGCCTGGTGGCCTTCCTGCCGGGCAAAGGGCCCGCCATCGCCACCATCTGCATCGGCATCCTGCTGATCCTCGGCTGCGTCACCTGGCTCGGCAAGGTGCTGCAGCGGGTGCTGGTGGGCCGTGCCAGGGATCTGCTGCACCGGGCGCTGGGCCGCGGCCCGCTGACCGGCATCGCCTCCGGCACCCTGGTCACCGTGATGGTGCAGTCCTCCTCCACCACCACCAGCCTGATGATCCCGCTGGCCGGCGGCGGCGTGTTCAGCACCCGTCAGCTCTACCCCTTCACCCTGGGCGCCAACATCGGTACTACCATCACAGCCCTGCTGGCCGCCACCGCCATCAGCGGCGCCGGAGCCAAGCTGGCGCTGACCATCGCGCTGGTCCACGTGCTGTTCAACCTGTTCGCCGTGGTGCTCATCTACGGGGTGCCCTTCCTGCGCGAGCTGCCGGTCAAGGCGGCCGAGGGGCTGGCCCGGGTCGGCAGCGAGAACAAGCTGCTGGCGCTTGGTTACGTGGCGGGCCTCTTCTTCGCCCTGCCCGCCCTGATGATGGTGGCCGCCAAGTAACGACAGGGGCCGGGGGATGCACTGCGTCCCCCGGCCCCGGCTCTGGCTTTGCCCGTCCAGTCACATCTTGCCGCCCGCCGGCTCGCCCTCGCCCCCCGGCTGGGATAAGATGCCGCTCTCACTGCCCTCTCGGCATTTCACGACATAGGGATACCCGATGAAATTCGTTTTGATCGCGCTGCTGGTTGCCGGCGTCGCCTACTACTTCTACTCGAGCAGCAACAACAAGAAGCAGGCCATGGAAAACGTGCGCAAGGGCGCCGAGTTCCTCGCCGCCAACAAGGAAAAACCCCTGGTGACCACCACCGCCTCCGGCCTGCAGTATGAAGTGCTGACCCCGGGCACCGGCACCGTTCACCCCACAGCCACCAGCAAGGTGAAGGTGCACTACGAGGGCAAGCTGCTGGACGGCACCGTGTTCGACAGCTCGGTCGCCCGCGGCGAGCCCATCGAGTTTGGCCTCAACCAGGTGATCGCCGGCTGGACCGAAGGGGTGCAGCTGATGGTGGAAGGGGAGAAGACCCGCTTCTACATCCCCGCCAACCTGGCCTACGGCGATCGCGCCGCCGGCAAGATCCCGCCGGGATCCGTGCTGATCTTCGACGTGGAACTGCTGGGTATTCAGTAAGCCGGCCAGATCCCACCCAGCGCCCGTGCTGATCTTCGACGTGGAACTGCTGGGGATTCAGTAAACCGACAAGATCCCACCCAGCGTCCACGCTGACCTGCGAGGTGGCGCAGTTAGGGATAAAATCCGCATCAAGATGAACTGATGGCTGTGGGGCAAGACGCTCTCAGCCTTTCTCAGGGCCGGCCACTGCGCCGGCCTTGTTATTGGTGACCCCCCTCCTTCCCACCCATCACTATCAACCAATAGTGAACAGTGCTTATTCATCAAGCTGGATTGTTAACTTCATTGTCGGGGCAGATAATGACCATATCGTCAGCGGCATGTCGCCCTGGCCCAGAGTTTTCTGGTGCGCCGCGCACCGGCACAACGCATATGGAGTCTGTCATGTCTATCGCCCCCGTCTGGTTCATCTCCCATGGCGCCCCGGATCTGGTTCTGCGCGACCAGCCGGCGACCCATTTCCTCAAAAATCTGCGCCTTGGCGATCTCAAGGGGCTGGTGGTCATCTCGGCCCACTGGTTTACCCGCAGCGAGCTGCAGATCAACGTCGAGCCCAACCCGGCCTTGATGTACGACTTCTACGGCTTCCCCGAGCCGCTCTACCACATCCGCTGGCCGGCCAGCAGCCCGCTCTGGCTGCAGGAGGCGGTGAGCGATCAGCTGCTGCTGGCGGGCCTGCCCGCCGAGCCGGTGCGCCGCGAGCTGGATCACGGGGTCTGGTCGCCGCTCTCGCTGATGGATCCCGCCAGCAGTGTCCCGCTGGTGCAGCTCTCCATCCCGGCCAGCTTCACCCCGCGCCAGCTGTGGCAACTGGGGGAAGCGCTGCAGCAGCTGCGCACCCAGGGGATCGGCATCCTGGCCTCCGGCGCCATCACCCACAACCTGCGGGCACTGGGACCGGAGAACTCGCCGGTGCCGGGCTGGGCCCGCAGCTTCGTCAACTGGTTGGAGCTGACCATGAGCGAGGGCGACCGGGTGGCGCTGGAAGATTACCGCGCACGGGCACCGGGGGCGGTGGAGTCCCATCCCCACGATGATCACCTGCGCCCGCTGTTCGTGGCGCTCGGCGCAGCCGGTCAGGACAAGCCGGTCAAGCTGCACGACAGCTGGGATGGCGGCAGCCTCTACATGGGCTCCTACCGCTTCGGTTGAGCCCTGGCAGCGCCAGGCAACGCAAGATGGCGGGTCACTTCCCGCCATTTTTTATGGCGTCGGCACTGACAAACTGCTGAATAGAGGTTCATTGTCCGCCGCTCTTCGGTAGAATCGCCGCTTTCGATCACCATCTGACCAGCGGGAGGGGCACAAACCGGCAATGAACCTTATTCGACCCCTGCTGCTGCTCTGCCTGCTGTTTCCCCTCTGCGCCCAGGCGCTCACCCTGCACAGCCGTCACTACCTTCAGAGCAGCCCGACCCCCACGCAGGCGGCCGAACAGCAGTGGCTGGCCCAACACCAGCTGCTGCGCGTCGGTGTGCTGCGCCACGACTACCGCCCGTTCGCCATGACCGGGCCGGACGAGCACTTCGAGGGGATCTCTGCCGACTATCTCGACATCGTCGCCAAGACCCTGCAAAAGCCGGTCGAGCTGCGGGTGTTCGACGACAAGCGCAGCGCACTGGCGGCGCTACGGGCGGGGGAGCTTGACCTCGTCAATCTCGGCAACCTCAGCCTGAGCGGCCCAGACCAGGCGGGCATCGCCCTCAGCCAGCGCTATTTCAGCAGTGCCCCCGTCTTCTCGGCGCTCGCCACCGAACAGGGCCCGCTGCTGCTGCCGGGCCAGCGGGTCGCCACCGTGCAGGGTTATGTGGACGAGGCCGCCTTCAAGCGCTACTACCCGGATCTGGTGCTGGTCAGCTACCCCTCCAACGTGGCGGCCTTCGATGCGGTCTTCTTCGGCCGCGAGCCGCTGCTGCTAAGCGATCCCCACTCCCTGCACTACCTCAACAGCGAGCGCTTCGACAAGATCCGGCAGCGCGGCCAGGCGCAGCCCGCCATCGCGGCGGACGGCTTTCGCTTTGCGGTCTCGGCCGACAGCCCCCGGCTGCTGGCGCTGCTCAATCACGCCCTGACGGGGGTGAGCGACATCACCCACAGCCTCATCTTCAGCCAGTGGAACGGCCCCATCCGCGACATCGTCGAGCGCCCCAGCGAGCTCTACAGCACAGAGGAACGCGCCTGGCTGGCGACGGCCGGCCCGGTCAGGGTGTGGTTGATGGACGATCTCTACCCCTACGGGGTGCGCGACTACGACAACCAGCTCACCGGCATGTCGGTGGAGATGCTGGAGAAGATCAGCCGGCGCTCCGGCCTGCGCTTCGAGTTCGTCAGTTATGGCTCGGAGCTCGCGCGCAACGAGGCCCTGCTCAGGGGCGAGCTGGATCTCATCGGCGCCATCTCCCGCCCGGTGGCCGAGAGCTACCGACTGCGCCCCTCCCTGCCCTATGCCACCGACGACATCTATGTATTGGTGGCCCGCAAGGGGGATGCCTTGAGCGGCGATCTGGCACAGCTTGCCAGCAAGCGGGTGGGCAGCACCCACTACAACCCCATTGCCAGGCTCCTCGACAACAGCCGGGTGAGCTATCTGGAGAGCGCCGACGAGGCGATGGCGGCGGTCGACGACGGCCGGCTCGACGCCGCCATCGTGCCGCTCTACTTTGCCCAGCACGCGGTGGAGTGCGGCCGGCTCAGCCAGATCCGCATCGCCGGCCCCGCCGACAACCAGCCCATCCGGATGGGCTTTGCCAGCCTGCCCGGCAACCAGATGCTGATGGATGTCATCGACAAGACCATCCTCTCCATCGCCCCCAACGAGCTGGCCACCATGAGCTACCAGTGGCGCAACCGCAAACTGCCGGCGCCCACCTTCATGGAGCGCAACGCCCCCTACTTCTACCTGCTGCTGGCCGGCTTGTTCGCCATCGCTCTGCTGCTGCTCTATCGCAACCGCATGCTCAACCGGCTGGCCCGCTCGGAGCAGGCCTCCCGCCGCCAGCTGGAAGAGCACGTGCGCTTCATCGAGGCCCTCGGCGAGAGCCTGCCCCACCCCATCGTGGTGCGCGACAAGCGCGGCAAGGTGATCCTCTGCAACAGCAAGTACCTGGCCATCCTCAACGCCCCCATCGAGCGGGTGCTCGGCACCTCGTTTGCCGAGGGGCTCAAGGGGCTGCTGGGCGCCGAGGCCATCACCACCCTGGAGCAGGATTTTCAGCAGGTGCTGCAAAGCGGCAGCCCCATCTTGTCGGATCGCATCTTCAGCCAGCGCGGCCCGCGCCAGTTCGTCTACCACTGGATGGTGCCCTACTTTGACTACCGCGGCGCCATCAGCGGGGTGATCAACGGCTGGATCGACATCACCGAGCGCAAGACCATGGAGGAGGCGCTGCGCCGCGCCAAGGAGCAGGCCGACCGCGCCAGCCGCGCCAAGAGCGACTTTCTGGCCACCATGAGCCACGAGATCCGCACCCCCATGAACGCCATCCTCGGCATGCTGGAGCTGGCGAGCCAGGATCCCGCCCTCGCCCCCTATACCGGCGAGCAACTGCGCATCGCCTCCGAATCCGCCAACGGCCTGCTGGATCTCATCGGCGACGTGCTGGACATCTCCAGCATCGAGTCTGGCCAGCTGACCCTGGCCCCCGAGCCGTGCGAGCTGGCGCCGCTGCTGCAATCGGTGGCCCGCGCCTTTGCGGGCATAGCCGAGCAGAAGGGGCTCAGCTACCGGGTCGAGCTGGATCCCCTGCCACGGGTGCTGATCGACGGGCCGCGCCTGCGCCAGATCGTCTTCAACCTGCTCGGCAACGCCATCAAGTTCACCGAGCAGGGGGAAGTGAGCCTGCAGGCCAGCCTCGCGGGGAGCGCGGAGCAACCGCAGCTGCACCTGCTTATCCGCGACAGCGGGGTGGGCATCGCCCCCGACAAGCTGCCCGGGCTGTTCAACCCCTTCTACCGCGCCCACGACCCCTACCAGTTCGCCGGCACGGGTCTTGGCCTCAACATCGCCCGCATGCTGTGCCAGCTGATGGGGGGCAAGATAGCGGTCAGCAGCGAGCTTGGCGCCGGCACCGAGCTCAGGATCCGGCTGCCGCTCACCCCGCTGGCGCCAGAGCCAGCGTGCGAACCCTTGCCTGCGCCCCTCGATGCCCCTTCGGCCATGGTTGCCTCGCCCAAGCGCCCCTCACCCCTTGCCGCCTCCAGCCGGCTGCGGGTGCTGGTGGTGGACGACAACCACGCCAACCAGGTGCTGCTGCGCCAGCAGCTCAAACACCTGGGCCACGAGGTGAGCGTGCGCGGCAACGGCGCCGAGGCGCTGCGGGCCATCCAGAATCAGGACTTCGATCTCATCATCACCGACTGCCAGATGCCGCTGATGGATGGCTTCGAGCTGACCCGCCGCCTGCGCGCCCGCGGCCACACCCTGCCCATCTGGGGCTTTACCGCCCACGCCACAGCGCGCGAGCGGGAGCGCTGCCTGGCCGCCGGCATGGACGAGTGCCTCTACAAGCCCATCGGCCTGGCCCGGCTGCGCACGGCCCTCGCCAGCCTGGAGCAGAGCGGCGCCAGCGCCCTGATCCCGGTCTGATTATCTGGGCCGGATGGCGCGGGCTGTGCTCCCACCGTATCCGCGCCAGCCGTGTCCACCCCAGTCCTGCCAGCCCGATCTCTGTCACACCCTCGCATGCTCACGCCAGCCCGCCATCTCTTGGGACTGGAGTCTGCCAGCGGCAGGGTGTGTAATAGCCGTTTGTGTTTGGCGACGACCCGGAACCCCATGCAACTCAAACCCCTTCTCAAGGGGCGCTTTCAGCCCCACTGGCAAGCCGGCCACGATCTCATCGAACAGGTGGTCAGCTCCTGCATCACGGAGCGGCGTCTCATCCCCGAGGGGGAGCCCCTGATGCGCCAGGGCGAACCGCTACGGGATCTGGTGCTGGTCAAGAGCGGCCGCATCGCCATGGGCCACACCGCCATGAATGGCCGCCGCCTTCAGCTCGGCACCCTCGAGTGCGACCACCAGCTCTTCGGCGAGATGGAGTTCTTCACCGGCTACCGCTGCCAGCTCGACATCATCGCCGAGGAGCCGCTGGAAGTGGCCCGCATCGATGGCGAGCAGCTGGAGCAGGCGCTGGTCGCCCACCCCAAGGTGGCGCTCTTCTTCGCCACCGCCATTGCCATCGACTATCAGGACACGGTGGATATCTTCACCTGCCGCATGCTCTACCCCATCAGCTACAACATCGCCCTCGACCTCTATCACAGCCACTGCCACGACAACCCGGTGAGTGGCTTTCGCAAGGGGTATCAGGAGGCGGAACGCTTCGGCACCACGGACAGGGTCTACCGGCGGGCGGTGAAAGAGCTGATGGACAAGGGACTGGTGGAGCGCGGCGAAGAGGGGTTGCAGATCCGCGATCTGGCGGGGCTCAGGGCCTTTCTGGAGCAGCCATAAGTCGCGGGCATCAGTTGCCGCCTGAACAGCAACAAGTGGAACAGCAACAAAAAAGAGGGGGCGGTTTATACCGCCCCTCTTGCTGTTTGCTCTCCCGCTCAGGCGAGACAGGGCTGCGGCCGGGCCATGCGCAGCGACGCCACCAGCATGGCGAGGATCACGCCGTAGATGAGCGGGATGGCGTACATCACCGCCTGCAAGCCGATCACCTGCTCGAACAGGGCGCTGATGGCCGGGCTGAACATGGCCCCCGCGCTGCCGCTGATAAGGATATAGGAGACGTTCTTGCTCGATGCCTGCCGTACAAACGACACCCCGTAGGCGATAAAGGCGTTGTAGAGCGCGGCGCAGACAAAGCCGTAACCGTAGGTGAGGTAAGGCAGCTGGCTCAGGTTGTCGGTGGTAACGATGAGCGCCGTCATCCCCATCGCCAATGTGATGATCACCAGCAGGAAAGTGCGGATCGCAATGCGGGTCACGATGGCGGTCGACACCAGCGCGCCGAGCAGGGCCGCCGTCCAGTACTGGGTGATGATGTTGCCCGCCTCCTCGAAGGGGATGCCGAACTTGTTCTTCACGAACATGGGCGCCCAGGTGAGGAAGGTGTAGAGCGCCAGCATGCCCAGAAAAAGCCCCAACCCGCCGCTGATGATGCCGAGGTTCCACTCCGAGTGCTCGTTGCCGGCGCTCTCGCCGCCCGCCTCGCAGCTGCGGAAGTTGGTCTGCACCGCCACCAGCATGGTCGCCAGCGCCACCACGCCCACCGCCAGATAGCTCCAGCTCCACGCCATGGCGTGAGTCAGGGTGTAGGTAGTGATAAGCGGGAAGACCACCCCGGCCACGTTGAAGGTGGCATCCTGCACCACCAGCATGGTGCTCTGCATCCGCGCCTGCCAGACGCTCACCACCAGAGTCCCCGCAATGCAGAGCCCCACCCCGCCGCACAGGCCGATCACCGTCATGGCCGCCATCACCACATAGAGCGAACCGGTCAGATGGAGCGCGGCCGCCGCCAGCGCGATCAGGCCGTAGCAGAGCAGCGTCATCCGCTTGAGGCCCACCTTCTCGATGAGGAAGAAGGCGGCAATGGTGCCCGCCAGTGCCCCGCCGTTGAGCAGGGAGAAGATGGAGGCCACCTGATTGACGTCGGCGCCGAACTTGGCGGCGATGGGGTCGATCAGCATGCCGAACTGGGTCGCAAAACCGGCCATCACGAAGTTGGCCAGGAAGCTGATGGCAGTGAGGGAGAGCTTATTGTTCATTTTGGATCTCTCTTGGGGTCAGGGTGCGTGCAGGGTTGGGCGGGGCCGCAGCGCTACAGCGCTGTGTGCAGCGCCAGCTCGATCATCTGGTTGAAGGAGAGCTGCCGCTCCTCGGCAGTAGTCTCTTCACCGGTCAGGCAGTGGTCGGAGACCGTCAGGATGGCGAGCGCCTCGATCCCCTGCTGATGGGCCAGCCCGTAGAGACCGGCCACCTCCATGTCGATGCCGAGCACGCCAAACTTCTCCAGCGCCGGAATGAGGTTTTCGTCCGGATCGTAATAGAGATCGCCGGTGAAGATATTGCCCACCTTGACCGGAATGGCCTTCTCCTGCGCCTTGGTGAACGCCTTGTGCAGCAGGGCGAAATCGGCCGAGGTGGCCATCTGGTAACCGGCACTGCGCTTGGCATTGGTCGGGGAGTCGGTGCCCGCCGCCTGCGCCAGGATCACGTCGCGCATCTGCACGTGGCGCTGGGTCGCCCCCAGACTGCCGATGCGGATGATGCGCTTGACCCCGAAGTCGTTCACCAGCTCGTGGGCGTAGAGCACCATGGAGGGGATCCCCATGCCGTGGCCCATCACCGAGATACGCTGGCCGTTGTAGTAGCCGGTGTAGCCCAGCATGTTGCGCACATTGGTCACCTCGCGCGCATCGGTCAGAAAGGTCTCGGCGATATAGCGGGCCCGCAGCGGGTCCCCCGGCATGATGACGGTCTCGGCGAAATCGCCCGGGTTGGCATTGATATGAGCAGTCATTGTTGTTGTGCTCCAGTTTGACTCGTGTGGATGAGGGCATCCTAGCCCCCACCCCCTCGCCCCTTGCAGGACAAAAGTCCTGTTGCGCCGATCGAGATCCCAGTTCCGGCAACTTCTCCGGGGCCACCCCGCTTGACCCCCTTCGCCGCCGCTCAGCTGCCCCCGCACACCCCAACCCAGCCCTGCCCCTGCGGCAAGCGCCCCGTCATCCGTTCAGCGATAATGCCCCTGCGCCCAAAAAGCGCGGGGGGCCTGATGGCCCCCCGCAAACACACCGGATGAGAAAATGCCTTACTTGGCGGCGCTATCCTTCACGCACTTCTGGACAAAGCTGTTCTTGGCCGCGCCAGCCAGCTTCTTGTCGGCCGCCGCCTTCTCGCACTTGGCCGCCGGATCCATCGCCGCGCCCGTCTTCACGCACTTCTGGATAAAGCTGTTCTTCGCCGCACCGGCCAGCTTCTTGTCAGCCGCCGCCTTCTCGCACTCGCCCGTCTTGGCGCCGGCGGCATCTTTCACGCACTTGCCGACAAAGCTGGTCTTGGCAGCGCCCGCCAGTTTTTTGGCCGCGGCCTGCGCCTCGCACTGCAACTGGGCCGCGTCGTTGGCAAAGACCGGATTGGCCAGCAACACGCTGCCGCAGAGCAGGCCGAACAGGATGGCAATACGCTTCATATGACGTTCCTTATTGTGATGTGTTGGCATGGTGACCTGTTTGCACTGTGATGGTTTGCAAATAGCGGTTATTACAACAGCTGATTGTTGCCGCAGATCCCCCGCCTTGCCAGCCAAGGCCACAGAGCACAGGGCACCATAGCCGCACTATAGCGCCGATTGACTAAGCGGGATTCTCCCCGACCAGCTCCGCCTCAACAGCAAGCCAGACCCCTCTTCTCCACGACATTCGCCAACACCAATAAAATCAAGGGCCATGGGAATCCTGTTCCCTACCACAGCGATTTCTTGAGCCAGCGCATAAAACGCAGATATTCCTGATAGTTACGTCACCTTTTGACTGGTGAGAGCAGATTCGATTGGCTTAACATAGCCATCCGGTGCCTATTCATCTGTGATGGGCTGCTGCCTCGCTGGTCAATGGAGCATATTGGAAGCTGTAATCCACGGGCGGTAGCGTATGTTCATCAGCTGAAAATATATTCACAAATGAAGTTTTAATTTAACGAAAAGTTGTGAGTAAAAATTTGGCCTTAAACTTAGTGAGTTTTGCATCCAAATAATCCCCCATCAAATACGAGAAGTTTTTATATTGTCATCAAATAGGACACATGACATGTCAGCCTCAACCTCAGCGGAAATACTCAAAACATACCAGACCCTATCTCTATGTGATGCAAATGAGTCAGCAACTAGGCTCAAAGTTATAGATAGAGTTCTTCGCGAAATTCTTGGTTGGCTTGATGAGGATATTTCTCCCGAGGAGCATGTAACGGAGGATGGAAATACAAGCTACTCCGATTACATATTAAGGACAGCAAATACAGCTATTGTTGTAGAGGCCAAAAAAGTTGGTGCATCATTTACAGCCACTGCAGGGCAGAGGCGAGTGAAACTATCCAACCAATTTCTGCAAAGTGAACTTGGTCACGCGATTATCCAAGCAAGAGATTATGCTAGAAAGTTTGGAATAGATTATGCGGTCGCAACAAACGGCGCTATTTGGGCAATTTTCCCAGCGCAGCGACATGACCAAGTCAAATTTAACGACTCTACAGCTCAAGTATTTTGGTCATTACAAGATGCGCTACATGAAAGTTATCAAGAGTTCTATGACTTATTAAGCCGCAGCTCTGTTATATCAGGAAGTTTGGAGGCCATACTTCTTGGGAGAGTAGGAAATCAAATTGAAAATAGGAAGCTGGGGAATTTTTTCTCTACTAATGCCAGAGGTACTCGTCACAACCCAATGTTTCCATTAATTGAGAATGAAGTAAAAGCTGCTTTTTCAGACTCTATAACATCATTAGATAGTAACTCCTTTGAGAGGTGCTATGTAGCCACACCAGAAACACTTAAGTTTGATAGAAAAATAAGAATGAATGTTACTCGCAGAGAGCCTGTAGTTGGTGGTGCGGTTCTTCGTGCAATGAAGAAAACTGATACGCAAATAATCATTGATAAATTTAAAAAACATGGAAAAAAACAAAGCGCGCCAAACATAACAAAACCACTCGCGATTCTACTCTTAGGTACAGTTGGAGCAGGAAAGACAACCTTTCTCCACTACATGAGAAAAGTCAGAATAAATGAAATATTTGACAATCCGAATGATAAAAGCCCGCCTCATTGGTTACACTTAGATTTTTTAAGCAGTCCCAGTAATATTTCCGCTAGCGAATTTATATATAACTCTCTATTGGAATATATAAACTCCAACAGCATGCTTAAGAATAGAAATTTTGTTCGAGATGCATATGCAACAGAGATTGAAGCTTTGAGAGCTGGCCCCCTAGCATTTGCATCTGATGATAAAGCGAATGACCTCATATCAGAAGCCCTAATGAGTGATTACCAAAAAGTCACTCCATATGTAGATAAGATTCTAAAGTATGCAACTAAATTATCACCTTTTTTTCTAATCATAGATAACGTTGACCAAATAGAAAATGACGATGCTCAATCTAAACTTTTCACTGAATCACTTGCTATTGCGAGACATTTAGCATTGAACCTAGTTTTATGTCTACGTCAGTCAACATTTGCAAGACACAGAAACTCCCCTGCAATTGATGCTTTTGACTTCGAAACAGTGCAGATTGACCCACCGAGAATAAGCACTGTTCTTTCTAAAAGGTTTGCTTTAGTTAAGCACTTATCACAAGGAAAAAGAGGGGAATTCATTGCTGAAAATGGTGCAAAAGTAAAGTTAGATGACATATCACAAATTGTCGACTTACTACAAGGCTCTGTTCTTGGCACCGAAATCGGAAATAGAATAGAAGTGCTTGCAACAGAAGATGTGCGGCTGGCTTTGAGAATGACCCGAGAGTTTTTAGAGCGTGGTTATACAAATCCAGGAAGAGCTCTAGACCTTTACCAGAGAACTGGAAAATATTTACTTCCGAAGCATGAGGCCTTTAGAGCTATTATGCTTGGTACCCACATGGTATATAATGAAGATTCATCATCCATAGCAAACCCTTTTGACGCCCGCCTTTCAGTTAATCAAATGCAGTTATTAAGATTGTATCTATTATCTGCCATTGTTGCTTACGCTAGTGAAAGTAATTTCAGACAAATAGATGGCTCTATAATATCTGAATGTATGAAAAAAATTGGTATTGGGGATGGTTTTACCAAACAAGTGTTGTTTGATCTATGCAAGAAAAGATTTATATTTACTGCTAACCATGGAGAACCTACGATTGCTTCTAGCTTTGTTCCATCACGATTGGGTGGATATATAGTTAGAGAATTAATATGCAACTTTACATTTATTGAAAACGTCATGTTTGACACTTATATATCTGACACTAAAATATGGCAAAACTTACGGAACTTAAGTAATGACATAGATGCTGAACGAGATATTTTAAGAAAAATTAGACTCAGAGTTCAACGAGGTAGAGTTTTTTATGAGCATATGCATGAGTCGTTAAAACTTCTTGTAAATGAAGCGAGAAAACGTGGTCTGCCAGTGCAATGGTGTAATGACGTAATGCAAGAGAGAAAGAAAGACTTCAGGAAAGAACTAAATCGAGTCAGATCATCAGCCAAGCGAAATTACAATCCAGCAGCTTTATTAGAGGCAAATAGAAATAATGTCTCATTTGATGATGATGATTTTGATAGCGAGTGATAATCCACTTTAATATTTAAATCGCTCTATGTTATAAACCTCATAATAAAAATCCCCCGTTACCGGGGGGGGGGTGGGTTATTTCTATCGGTTATCTTAGCTCGGCGGCGTAACCCACCCAAAACGCCCTGAACCACGCAAACTCCGCTGGCAGGTAATAGGAGCAGCGGCAGCACGGCGTGCTTGGCGAGCGGGCCGGGCAGCGGCACGTCCAGCCCCAGGATCTCGCCCACCGACACCTTGAACTTGTGCAGAGGCTTATACGCTTTTCAGCGCCTGCTTCTCCCCCTCCAACCAATACTCCCTTTCAATTCCCACCCCGGCGACAAAGTCGGGATCGTGGGAGACCAGCAGCAGGGTGCCCGGATAATCGGCCAGCACCTGAGTGAGCAGCTGACGCGAGGGGTGATCCAGATGGTTGTCAGGCTCATCCAGCAGCAGCAAGTCGGGCTGTTGCGCCAGTACCATCAAGAGACCCAGCTTTAACCGCTCGCCACCGCTCAGCCCATGGCAGGGCGCCAGGGCGCGATCGCCGCGCAGGGCGATGCCCGCCAGCCGGGTTCTCGCGTCACTCTCGGAGAGTATCGGCACCACTGCCAGCAGGTTGGCCAACGGACTGAGGTCTCGCGCAATCAGGCTAAGTCCCTGATCAAGACAGGCCAGCCGGCCATTGATGCGAAAGCTGCCGGCCTCGGGTGCCAGCTCACCGCGCAGCATCTGCAGCAGGCTCGATTTGCCGCTGCCGTTGCGACCGGCCAAGAGACAGCGAGCCCCCCGTTGCAGCACCAGATCGACCTGCTGACCATGCCAGCGCCTGTGGCGCGCCGCCGTGATCACCAGCGGCTGGGCCGCCCCCTTGCGATCGCTTTTCGCCGGCCACTGCATGACAAGCGGCTGCACCGCCGCCAGCGCAGCCGCCGCTTCGGCGCGCGCCTCCACCTGGGCACTGTGGCCCCGCTCGTGGCGATCCAGCACCTTGCCAAGGGATTTGCCCGCCTGCTCCGCTTTGAAATCGAGCAGGATCTTGGCCTGGGAGCCGCGCTCGCGTCGCCCCTGGCTGGCCCGTCTGGCCGCCTGTTCGCGCACCTTTTGCACGCTGCGTGCCGCCGCCCTTTCACGGCGCTCCGCCTGCGCCAGCCGGGCGCTGCGGGCAGCCTGCAGCTCGGCCTGCTGCGCCAAAAATGCCTCAAACGAGAGGCTGCCACTCTGCAGCCCCTGTTCGCCCAGCTCCAGAATCTGGCTGGCCTGATTGAGCAGCCGCCGGTCGTGACTTACCAGCAGATAGCCACCACTGTGGCTGGCCAATCGCTGGCTCAGCCACGCGATGCCACTGGCATCCAGGTGGTTGTCCGGCTCATCGAGCAGCAGAAAGTGAGCAGATCTCGCAAACAGTGCCAGCAGGCGCAAACGGGTGAGCTGGCCGCCGCTCAGGGTGCTGACCGGGGCATGGGCATCGAGCCTGAGGCCCGCCTCTGCCAGCAGGTCGGCAAGATCGCTGCGCAGGTTCCAGCGATCAGCCAGCCGCTCGAAATCGTCCAGGGCGCAGCTCCCCTGCTCGATGCGCTCAAGGGCCCGCAGCGGCTCGCCCCAGCCGATAAGGTCGGCCACGCTGGCTGCGTCGTCATGAGTCTGCGCGGGTGCAAACTGGGACAACCAGCTGATGGGGGTCAACCACTCGATCTTGCCAGAAGCCGCGCGGCGCTGGCCCGCCAGCAATTCCAGCAGCAGGCTCTTGCCGATGCCGTTGCGGCCGATCAGGGTGCAGCCCGCAGCGGGCAAAGTGAAGGTAAGGGGCACTGTGCAGGCGCCGAAGGGCAGCTGCAAGGCGTTGATATGACATGCGATATGGGTCATCTGAACTCCTGTGGGCCAGTGCGGAAGCCGCAGGCCAAGAGCCAAGCCAAATGACAGGGACACGTGTCCACAAGTGGGAAAACAAACAAGGAATCAGCATCAACCTGTCACGGTAAGACGCACCCGATCTCCCTGGCGGGAGAGGAATCAAAAGCGGGGTGCGGACAGGTTAAATGCGCATCGGAGAACGTACTCATATATCAAAGGAGCCAAGAGGCTAACCCGACATATGCGAGCAGGTCAACACACATGATCTGGCTCAGATCCTGTTGTCAGCCATTTTCAGCCAAAATGAAGCCTCGTAAGAAAACCACTCCTTGAGGGATAGTTCAATACCCATATGGAGCACAACTGACGGATGACATGATCTAGAATGTGCGCTCTTTTTTTATTCGGGATTCGATTATATGAAACGCGCTTTCTTCGCCGCTCTGACCATGCTGGCTGCACCTGCCATGGCCGAACAGACTGTTGCCCACCACTTCGCCACACTGGAATACCAGCGGATCATCGATGGCTGCCAGATGTATCGCCTCAATACCCCGCAAGGCGCCACCCTGCTGTTCGGACACAACTTCAATGACACCGGCGTCAATGCGGAAGGAGGTGCCTCTGCCGGTACCATGGCTCTCTACTCCTACATGTATTCCGACCCGAAATATCGCAGCTACTCCCTGCGGGGCACCAATAATCTCTATCAGCCCTCCACCAGCGACTCTTATACCTTCATGACCCTTTCCGTCGGGGCCGGCAGATCACCCGACAACTTCATGTTGTCCCAGCGCAAGAACATCGAACGGGCGACCTCTTACTCCAGCGGTGATACCCAGCTCTCGATGCATTTCTACGATGGGCAGGATCAGCCGAAATATGACAAGGCGATGCCGAAATATCTCTCGCTGTGCGGCAGCAATATTGCCTCCTTCGACTCATTGACCAGCCTTAGACTGCGCATCGCCAGCTCCACCATCAAGGTGCAGTACCCAAGATTCAACCAGCCTGCCGGGATCAAGGCCAGCAATGATCTGGTCAGCGAAGTCCAGCTCGCCTGGAGCAATGCCGACAACAGCGCCATCACGACCCGTCAGCATAAATACACCCGCATCTCCCGCGCCGAGAAACTCGACAAGCCGCAAGATCAGAAATTTGTCGAACTGGCCAAACTCGGCATCAACGACGACCGCTATATCGACATCAATGGCGACCAGAATCCTCTGATCCCCGGCAAGGAGTATGTCTATCAGGTGCAGTACTGCGACGGTTACGACTTCTGCGAAGCGAGCCCTCAGGTGATTGGCAAAGCTAATTAAGCAGCCCGCTATCGAAGCAATAAAAATCCCCCGCACTCGGGGGATTTTTGTTTCCCGTTCACCCTGTTTGGCGAGTCACTATCTGCGCCGGTGATCGCTATCAGCGGTTCTTGAGCGCCTCCACCCTGGCGATCAGGATGGCCATAAAACCGGAGATGATGATCAGCCCGACGCTGACAGGCAGCACAGAGACGGCGTAAGGAACAAAAATAGCGCCGCCGACCAGGGAACCCGAGAAAATGATCAAGGGCAACGGCAGCAAGAGTAACAGTGCGATATAAACCAGCACCCTGGCGATGACCAGAGGGGTTTTGAGGGATTGCGTTACGACTTTTCGGTACGGCCACATGATGGTTTGCTCCCTGGTACGTTATTATCCGGCCATCGGCCGCTCCCCCGAAAAGGAGTTTCGGCCCTGTTCGTCCATGATGGCTTCATGCAGCACCCTGATTAACAACCACCGACCGGCTGGTCAAGGGACTCTCCATTACCGGTTTTTTCCCATGTTTTTTATTCTTCTGCGCGCCGCCATTATGACGGAGAAAACCCGCATCAAATCGGTGCCGCACCACAGCAATGTCTAATAACTGTTTCTATATCAGCAGCTTATTGATTTCCTGCCATTCGGGGGCTTGTACCAGTCCCCACTCTGGGATCGCACCAGGGAGCGTTCAGGCAGAAGGCTCGGGGTCCACCGCTGCCAGCAACGCAGTGCCATAGGAGTTGTCTATGGTGCAGCGCCACTGCCCATCGGCGTCTTTGCGAAACACATAGGTGGCGCGGCGGGTTTCATCAGTCAGGCCTCCCTGACCATCCGGGTAATTGAGCCGGGTCTCCATGATCACCAGCGCATTGTCGGCCCCCTCGATCACCTCCATGGCGCCCTGTTCCACCGTGAGTTGCCCCTGAAAGTAATCCGAGATGGCAGTGAAGGCACGGCGGATGGCGGGAATACCGTGCACCACCATGCCGGGCTTGACCACCAGGGCGGCGTCCTCGGCGTAGAAGGCCATCAGGGCGTCGAAATCACGCCGGGAGATGGCGGCGTCGCAGGTCTCGACAAGAGCACGAAGGGGATGCTGACTCATCTTCACTCCTTATGGGGCGGCTTGCCCGCCCTGTCATGGATAGAAAACAACGGATAGAAAAATCCCCCGAGCTCGGGGGATTGGCTTTCAACTTAACCGAGCAGGAAGGCTCTTAGCGGGGCAAACTCCGCCGGCAGGTTGTGGGACAAGAGCGGCAGCACGGCATGTTTGGCAAGCGGGCCGGGCAGCGGCACGTCCAGCCCCAGGATCTCGTCCACCGACTCCTTGAACTTGGCCGGATGGGCGGTGCAGAGGAACACCCCCACTTCGTCCTCAGCCAGCTGTTCGCCCAGCAGATCCCAGGCGATAGCGCCATGGGGCTCGCACAGGTAATCCAGCTCATGCAGGCGTTTCAGCGCACCACGGGTTTCGGCATCACTGCGCATGCCAGAGCCCAAGGTCTCCAGCGCCCAGCCGTTGCGACGGCACAGTTCTTCTACCCTAGGCCAGTTGTTGGGGCGGCTCACATCCATGGCATTCGACAGGGTTGCCACCGTCTGGTGCGGATCCCACTGACCGGTTTTCAGGTAGCGCGGCACGGTATCGTTGGCATTGGTGGCGGCGATAAAGCGCTTCACCGGCAGCCCCAGCGCCTTGGCGATAAGACCCGCGGTGAGGTTGCCAAAGTTGCCGGACGGCACGCTGATGACCGCCTTGGCGCGATCGGCTTTCGGCAACTGGGCCAGCGCCTCGAAGTAGTAGCAAACCTGGGCCAGCAAGCGGCTGATGTTGATGGAGTTGGCGGAGTTCAGGCCAATGGCCTTTTTCAGCTCCTCATCGTCGAAGGACTGCTTCACCAGCGCCTGGCAGGCATCGAAGTCGCCGTCGATGGCGATGGTGCGGATGTTGCCCCCTAAGGTGCAGAACAGCGCCTCCTGCAGCGGGCTTATCTTGCCCTTCGGGTAGAGGATCACCACCTCGATCCCCTCCAGCCCGTAGAAGGCGTGGGCCACGGCGGCGCCGGTGTCGCCGGAGGTGGCAGTGAGGATGGTGATCTTGTCGTTGGTTCTAAAGGCCGCGAGGCACTGAGCCATAAAGCGGCCGCCGAAGTCCTTGAACGCCAGGGTCGGGCCGTGGAACAGTTCGAGGGCATAAGTGCCATCTTTGAGTTTCACCAGCGGCGCCGGGAAGGTGAAGGCCGCCTTGACCAGTTCGTGTACCTGAGGCGCGGCCACTTCGTCCCCCAGCAGGTGGCTGAGGATGTGGGCGGAGCGCTCCACCAACGGCAACTCCAGCAGGGCATCCACATCGGCCAACGGCTCGAGCCGCTCGGGGAAGAACAGACCCTGTTCGCGGCCCAGACCCTGACGCACCGCCTGGGCGAAGCTCACCTGTTCACTCTTGTCCTTGATATTGTAAAGATTCATAGCTCGCTTCCTGTTACCCGTGCCCCGGCCATGTCGAGTTTGCAAACCCGGGCAAATCCATCTTCGTTCTGCACGAAATGTGCGTCCATCCAATCTTTCATCCGCTCGGCCTGGGGCAGATCCTTCATCACCACGAACACGCTGGGGCCAGAGCCCGAGATGCCGGTGGCCAGTGCCCCGTTCTGGGCGGCCTGGGCCCGCACTTCGGCAAAGCCTTCAATGAGCGCCGCGCGGTAGGGCTCGGCAATCACGTCTTTCAATACGCTCGCCGCCAACCCCTCCTGCCCGGTGTAGCTGGCGTGCACGAAGGCGGCCAGCCGGCGGCCATAGGTGAGGCAATCCTGCCGGCGATACTGGGCCGGCAGAATGGCGCGGGCCGCGGCGGTGGAGACCACTGTGCCCGGGTAGCAGACCACCCAGTACCACTGCTCAAACACCGGAATGCCCTGGCTGATGACGCCATGCTCTTCCAGCACCAGCTGCATGCCGCCCAGATAGCAGGGGGCGACGTTGTCGTAGTGGACGGAGCCGGAGATCTTGCCTTCCATCTCCCCCATCAGCAGCAGCAGGTCGTGTTCATTGAGGGGGGCGCCGTGAAAGGCGTTGAGGCCTTCCAGTGCCGCCACTACGCTGCAGGCGCTGGAACCCAGACCCGAGCCCACCGGCAGGTTCTTCTCCAGCACCATTTCGAGCGGCTTGAGACCAAGGCCGCGCTTCTCCAGCGCCTCGCCATAGGCGAGCCAGCAGTCATGGAGGATGTTCTTTTTCGGGTCAGCCGGCAACTTGTGGGCGTAACGGCCCACGGAGGAGAGGGCAAACGGTACATCGGCTGCCTTGACCTGGACGCGATCCCCGAGCAGGGAGCCATCCACGGGGGCGAGCGCCGCCCCCAGTACATCGAATCCCACGCTCAGGTTGGCGCTGGAGGCGGGGGCATAGGCCACCACGCTGCCGCTCTGGTACATGTCTGAACTCATGCTTACAACTCCTGCTTCCAGTTCTGGGTGCGCAGCACGTCGGCAAAGACGCCCGCGGCGGTCACTTCGGTACCGGCGCCATAGCCGCGCAGCACCAGCGGGATCGGCTGGTAGTAGGTAGAGAAGAAGGCGAGCGCGTTCTCCCCGTCTTTGACCTTGAACAGCGGTTCGTCGGCGCCGACCGCCTTGATGGCGACCTTGCACTTGCCACCCTCGATGGAGCCCACGTAGCGCAACACCTTGCCGTCACGCTGGGCGGCCGCAAACTGGTCGCGGAACCAGCCATCAGCCTCCGGCAGGCGGGCCATGAAGGCTTCCACGTCGCCGCTCACATCAAAGCCGGGCGGCAGGGCCTGCTCCACTTCCACGTCGGAGAGCTCCAGCGCCATGCCGGCCTCGCGGGCCAGAATGAGCAGCTTGCGGGCCACGTCCATGCCGTTGAGATCGTCGCGCGGATCCGGCTCGGTAAAGCCGTTACCACGGGCAATCTTGGTGGCATCGGAGAAGGCCATCCCCTCGTCCAGCTTGCCAAAGATAAAGGAGAGCGAACCGGACAGCACGCCGTCGAAGGCACGCAGCTTGTCGCCAGCCTTGATCAGGTTCTGCAGGTTCTCGATGACCGGCAGGCCGGCGCCCACGTTGGTCTCGTACAGGAACTTGCGACGGGTCTGGCGGGCAGTGCGACGCAGCGCCTTGTAGTAATCGAGCGACCCGGTATTGGCCTTCTTGTTTGGGGTGACCACGTGGAAACCGGCGGCGAGGAAGTCGGCGTACTGGACGGCGATGGCCTCGCTGGAGGTGCAGTCGACGATCACCGGGTTGATGAGGTGGCTCTCTTCCACCAGCTTTTGCACCGCTTCCAGGCTGAAGCTGTCACGGGCCTCCACCAGCTGTTCACGCCAGTTGGCGAGGTTCAGCCCATCCTTGTTGACCGCCATCTGACGGCTGTTGGCGATGCCTACCACCCGCAGGCCGGTGCCCTGCTCGGCCAGCACGGGTTGCTGGCGGGCGATCTGATCCACCAGGGCCGCGCCGACACCGCCGACGCCGACCACGAACAGGTCGATGAACTGCTGGCTGCCGAAGAAGTTCTGGTGGCAGGCCTTGATGGCTTCCGCCACCTTGCGATCCCGCACTACCGCCGAGATGGAGCGCTCGCTAGAACCCTGGGCGATGGCGACGATGTTGATGGAGGCTTGTGCCAGCGAGGTGAAGAAACGGGCCGCCATCCCCTTGGAGGTGCGCATGCCGTCACCGATGAGGGAGATGATCGCCAGATCCTGCATGATCTCCAGCGGATCCAGCAGCTGGTTCTTGAATTCGAGCTCGAACTCGCGCTCCAGCACCTTGCGGGTCTTGTCGCAGTCATAGCTGTGGATACAGAAGCTGACGCTGTACTCGGAGGATGACTGGGTGATGAGGACTATGCTGACCCCGGCGCGGGAGACGGCGGAGAAGATGCGGCCGGCCATGCCCACCATGCCCTTCATGCCGGGACCGGAGACGTTGAACATGCACATGCCGGAGAGATCCGAGATGGCCTTCACTTTGAGGTCGTCATCCCCCTGCTCGACGCCGATAAGGGTGCCCGGCCCCTGCGGGTTGAAGCTGTTCTTGATGAGGCAGGGAATGTGGAACTGGGCCACGGGGGCTATGGTTTTCGGGTGCAGTACCTTGGCACCGAAGTAGGAGAGCTCCATCGCCTCCTTGTAGGAGAGGGTTTTCAGCAGGTAGGCGTCCGGCACCAGACGGGGGTCACAGTTGTAACAGCCCTCGACGTCGGTCCAGATCTCGCAGCACTCGGCATCGACGCAGGCGGCCAGCACGGCGGCGGAGTAATCCGACCCGTTACGGCCGAGCAGCACGGTTTCGCCCTTGTCGCTGCCACCGGTGAAGCCTGGCATCAGGTAGAGGCAATCGGAGCGCAGGCCCTTGGCGGCGAAGCGCAGGCGGGAGGCTTCAATGTCGACGTGAGCCTCCAGATAGCCGCCGTCGGTCACCAGCAGCTGCTCCGGCACTATGATGTCCAGCTCGAGGCCGCGTACCCGCAGCAACTCGTGCATGAAGGCGATGGAGAGGTTCTCGCCCCGGCTCAGGATGCGGGCCTGCACGTTGTCCGGGCAGAGCCCCAGCAGGCGGATGCCCTGCATCAGCCGCTCCACCTGATCCAGTTCGCTGGTCAGACGAGCCTGCAGCGCCTTGTCATCCAGCGCCGGATAGGCTGCCTTCAAGCCGGCCAAGAGGCGGGAGAAGATGCCGTTGATCTCGAACAATGTGCTGCTGGCATCCATGCCACGGCTGGTCTGTTCCACCAGTGCCACCAGGTGGTTGGTCACCTTGGCCGGTGCCGACAGCACCAGGGCAACCTGGGATTGGCCGTGGGTATTCACCGCGATATCGGCGACCCGTAAAAAACGCTCTGCATCGGCCAGTGACGACCCGCCAAACTTCAACACTCTCATCGCTTTCTCTCCCTGTGATCCTTGCAAATTTGCCCGAAAATGGTTCTGAAAATCATCCAACAAAAAGGCCCGTACTGGGTGGGTACGGGCCTTTTCTGATTTCTGTGCTTGTTCGTCAGCGCATCAACCGGCCCCAGTGCCACCTGTGGTGGTACCGGTAATAATGGTGGTAGTGATGACGTTGGTGAATAACTGCATGACGAACACTCTTGAACGAAGCTGGCTTTTAGCAATACCGCGCCGGGCGCCGGGCTGTCAACCTAAACCTCTTTGCCAAGTTTGCGGGCAAGGTCTTTGCAGAGCAGGTGGAGCATATTCAAATCCCGCTGCGGCAGCATGGGCACTCGGTCCATCACCCATTGATGCAGTTTTTCATCCTGTGAAACTCCGAGTTCACCGAGAATTTCTGCTGTTTTGCTTTTAAGCACCCGAACCTGTCCGGCGTTATCAACATTTTCTGCTGCCACCTCGGGCTCATCGAGCAACTGGCTCAGCTCGTAGGCATACAGCATGATCGCCTGCCCCAGGTTCAGGGACGGGTAGCTCACCTTGAGCGGCAGATAGCTGATGAGGTCGACCTGGGCCAGCTGCTCGTTGGAGAGCCCCGACTCTTCGCAGCCAAACACGATGGCGACCTTGTCCAGCGACGGCTTGGCCTTGATCTGGTCTCGGATCTCGGCCGGCGTGAGGTAGTGCTGATAACGACCGCGCTGGCGGGCCGTGGTAGCCACAACCAGATCCATGTCGGCCAGCGCCTCTTCCAGGGTATCGAACGCCTCGGCCTGGGTCAGGACCTCCTGCGCACCGTGGGCCACCCAGCTCGCCTCCTCCTCTTCGTGCACCCGGCTTGCCACCAGTCGCATGGCATCAAAGCCCATGGTTTTCATGGCGCGGGCGGCAGCGCCCACGTTGGCCGGGCGGGCGGGGGCCACCAGCACAAAATAGAGTTTCATCGGGTTTTCTCCTGGGCAGGGCCGAATGCGCAAACAACAGCGGATCATCGGCAAAACAGGGGCGCAATCTACCGTTTTCACCCGAAAATTGCCACTTGAACAGACGTTTGAATGTTGCCATAGTGGCCGGAAATGTGAACAAATTGCAGCCAATCCCAGGCACCATCGGCCCGACAGATCACAAGGAAGAGAGAGATGCAGCAGCCATTGGAACAGGCCGTCGCCGAGACGATTCTGCAACGCTTCGAGTCGTTTTACAGCCGGTTTCTCGAAATCACCCAGGGCAGCAAGAGTCGCTTCGAGAACAGCGACTGGCTGGGGGTGCAGCTCGCCGGGCGCGAGCGCATTCGCCTCTATGATCATCACGTCGGCGCCACCACGGCGCTGATCAAGCAGATGATGGGGGCTACCCTGCCGAGCCAGGCCCTGCTCAAGCAGGTGAAGGGGGCGTTCAGCGATCTGCTGCCCAAGTGCGAGAACTTCGAGGTGGCGGAGTCCTTCTTCAACTCCGTCTATCGCCGCATCTTCCGCCATCGCAACATTCGCGACGAGAACCTCTATATCCACCCGTTTCGCAGCCGGGGGGAGCACCCCGACCTGAGCGCCCTGCTGCGCATCTATCGCACCGATCTCGCCCACCTGCCGCAGACCCTGAGCCAGCTGCTGGGGGATTACAGCTTTACCCTGCCCTATGAGGACAAACAGCGGGATATTGTCGACATCCAGCGCCATCTTGCCGAGAACGGGCCGGCCATTCTGCACGATGAGCCGTTCGCCATCGAGCTGCTCAAGGAGGTGTTCTACCGCAACAAGGGGGCCTATCTGGTGGGGCTGATCCGGGCCAAAGGGCAGGTTTTTCCCTTCATCCTGCCGCTACTCAGCACCGGTCAGAGCATCTATGTGGACACCGTCATCTTCGAGCCTGAGCTGGCCTCCATCGTATTTGGCTTCGCCCGCGCCTACTTCATGGTCTATGCCCCCGTGCCGGCGCTGTTCGTGCTGTTTCTGCGCCAGATCATGCCCCACAAGCCGGATTACGAGATCTACAACGCCATCGGCTGCCAGAAGCACGGCAAGACCGAACTCTATCGCCACTATCAGCAGCACCTGGCCCAGAGCCGGGAGCAGTTCGTCATCGCCCCCGGCATCAAGGGGATGGTGATGAGCGTGTTTACCCTCCCCTCCTATGACGTGGTGTTCAAGGTGATCAAAGACGAGTTCACGCCCCCCAAGGATGTGAGCCACGAGCAGGTGAAGGCAAAGTACCGGCTGGTAAAACAGCACGACCGGGTGGGCCGCATGGCCGATACCCAGGAGTTCACCAACTTCGAGTTTCCCCTCGATCGCATCTCGCCCGAGCTGTTGGCCGAGCTCAAGACGGTGGCCCCGTCTGCGCTGACCCTCACCGACGACAAGCTGGTGATCAAGCACCTCTACACCGAACGCAAGATGATCCCGCTCAACCTCTATCTGGACAAGGCAGATGAGCAGCAGACCCGGCTCGCGCTGGAGGAGTACGGCAACGCCATCAAGCAGCTGGCGGCGGCCAACATCTTTCCGGGCGACATGCTGTTCAAGAACTTCGGGGTCACCCGTCACGGCCGGGTGGTGTTCTACGACTACGACGAGATCTGCTACATGACGGAGTGCAACTTCCGCCAGATCCCGCCGCCGCGCTATCCCGAAGATGAGTGGAGCGCCGAGCCCTGGTATTCGGTGGCCCCCAACGACATCTTCCCCGAAGAGTTCGCCACCTTCTTGCTGCAAAAGCCGCAGGTGCGCGACATCATGATGCAGCTGCACAAGGAGCTGTTCGATGCCAACTACTGGAAGATGCTGCAGAGCAACATCAAGGAGGGGGTGTTCGAGGATGTCTATCCCTATCGGCGCAAGAAGCGCTTCAAGTTTCAGCGGGGGGGCTAGCCTGTCCGGGAGCCCAGTTGCACAAGGGAGTGCAAATAGCAAAAGGGACGCCGAGGCGTCCCTTTTGCGTTGGGCCGTCAGCTCGCGCTACGACAGTCCCTGACAAAACCGTCAGTTACTTGGCGGCAGGCATGGCGTCGAAGGTGAGCAGCACCGCCTTGTTGGCGTCGCTCAATACCAGCTGCTGACCACTGATCTGGAAGCTCGCCACTTTCTCCAGCTTCTGCAGATAGAGCATCTCCTTGCCCGCCAGATCGCCCATGCACATCATGCGGGTCGAACCCATGGGGCCAAGCGCCAGCACGCCGTCACCCTGCTGGGTGATGGCGCCGAAATAACGGTTGCAGCCGCCCTTGCCCGCTACCTTGTCACCGGCGACTTGCAGGGTAAAGGTGTCGCCGTTCGCCCCTTGCAGTTGCCAGGTGGAAGCTTGCAGTTGAGTCAGTTTGGAACCAGTTTCCATGGCGCAGCCTCCCAGGGCCAGTACGGCCAGCAGAGTCAGTTTTTTGTTCATGGGTTCACCTCTTGATATCAGCAAAATAGGGGAAGAAACATGGTGATGGGGGCCTGTGTATCATGAGAGCGGAGCAAATCAAAACTGTTTTATTGTGATCGGGGTTCCCTTTACTACCAGCTGGCATGTGCCATGCTTGTATTCCTGTTCCGGACCCAGGGAGGGGAAAAGAATGGTCAAATCATCCGTCATCGCACTCGTCTCATGCCTCAGCCTTACCGCCCAGGCCGCCGACTGGGATTTCCTCAAGAACGACGCCAACAGCCAGCTCTACGTCAAGAGTTACTCCGGCGTGCTGCTCGGCAATCAGACTCATCACAACGACAGTTTCGATCTCTGGCTCATCAATACCGGCTATCAATATCCGCTGCACGATGGCGTCAGCCTCTACATGGAAGCAGGCCCGGCCATCGGCCCCAGCAGCGAGCAATCCGGCTACAACCTGAGCTCGGGGGTGCGCTATCAGCTCTCCCCCATGCTCAACATCGGCAGCCAGCTCAAACAGCTGGAAGTGAACAAACCCAGCACCCTGCTAGAGCTCAACACCAGCCTGCTGCTGACCCCGCAACTGGCCATCACCGCCAACTACGGCGTCAGCGCCTTTAGCACCGAACAATCCCTCAGCGTCGGGGTCGGCTTCAACTTCTAGCTGGGTCAGATCAGCCGGGTGGCGCTCACCAGCACGCCGTTGAGATCGGCGTAGACGTAGTCACCCGGATGTATGGTCACCCCGGCAAACGACACCACCGCATCCAGCTCACCCAGCCCTCGCTTCTCGGTTTTGACCGGACAGGGCGCCAATGCCTTGACCCCCAGCGCCAGTGTTGCCAGCGTGCCCACGTCGCGCACGGCGCCGTAGATCACGATGCCTTCCCAGCCCTGCTCCGCCGCCTTGATCGCCAGTTGATCGCCGAGCAGGGCACGGCGCAGGGAGCCACCGCCATCGATCACCATCACCCGCCCCTGCCCCGGCCGGTTGACCAGCTCCCGCACCAGGCTGTTGTCCTCATAACAGGAGAGAGTGACTGCCTGGCCGTGAAACAGCACCTTGCCACCAAAATCTTGAAACAGCGGTTCCGCCACCTGCAGGGCATCGCCGTACTCGTCACAGAGATCGGGCAGTAGATCCAGCATCATAAGTCTCCTTCCATGGACATGAATTCGCTCATTCTTTCATCAAGCAGAGTCCCTGACAATCCAGTGGGATTCAATTCTGCCCAGATGGTGTGGCTCCCCCGCCAGCAACACTGGCAGCAGCCAGAGCTCCCCCTGTTCCACCCAGTAGATGGCATTCTGGCCAAAGCGGGCCGCCAGCCGGATGGCCTCGCTGCGCGTGGAGGCCAGCAGCAGCGACGACTCCTGCCAGCTTTCATCCAGCGAACTGCCCCGGCAGGGACCCATCGCCTGCCAGCGAGGCACCGCCGCAATGGCCCGCCACAGGGCCCGCTGACGGCGGGTATTGCGACGCATTCCCAGCTCGAGACTGGCAGGATTCCAGGCCGTCACAATGGCGTAGGCAGGCCATTTCGGCGCCGAAAAGGGTGCAATAAAGCAGATTTTTCTGTAGTTTTCCCACAAATTCATGTCAACCACATGTTACATTCCATTACATTTTATAGGGGCGAAAATGGGGGCAACCCCAAGTATCATGCTGTGAACTCAGGGTTTGACCTATATCAAACCAGAGTTAAAAAGTTGCTATCTGACGGCAAAGAGTGTTGTTATGCGCCTGTTAACTGATAAAATGCAGCCACTTTTGTAATGGACTACCTTTCCAGGCTTCTCTCGATCAGACTTATTGAGAGCCTATGTGTGGCACAGGGATGTTTGCCAACGCTGATGCCAAATTCGCGATAATCCGACCTGACATTCATACCCAGGATGACGTAATAAATTTTCAGGACCGGTCGGGTAACGCCAAAGAGTGTTAAAATTTAGATAACTAACTGATAAGAATCTGGGAATACTCATGCAAACACCACACATTCTGATCGTCGAAGACGAACTGGTCACTCGCAATACCCTGAAAAGCATCTTCGAGGCAGAGGGCTATATCGTGCTCGAAGCCAACAATGGCGACGAGATGCATCAGGCTCTGACTTCCCACACCATCAATCTGGTGATCATGGACATCAACCTGCCGGGCAAGAATGGCCTGCTGCTGGCACGCGAGCTGCGTGAGGACGACAACATCGCCCTGATGTTCCTGACCGGTCGTGACAACGAAGTGGACAAGATCCTGGGTCTGGAGATCGGTGCCGACGATTACATCACCAAGCCGTTCAACCCCCGTGAGCTGACCATCCGTGCCCGCAACCTGCTGAGCCGCACCATGAACGTGGCCGCCGGTGGCGAAGAGAAGAAGCTGGTGGAGCGTTACCTGTTCAACGGCTGGGCTCTGGACATCAACAGCCGCGCCCTGGTCAGTCCGGCTGGCGACATGTTCAAGCTGCCGCGCTCCGAATTCCGCGCCATGCTGCACTTCTGCGAAAACCCGGGCCAGATCCAGACCCGCGCCGAGCTGCTCAAGAAGATGACCGGCCGTGAGCTCAAGCCCCACGACCGTACCGTGGATGTCACCATCCGCCGCATCCGCAAGCACTTCGAGAGCGTCAACGACACCCCCGAGATCATCGCCACCATCCACGGCGAAGGCTATCGCTTCTGCGGCGAGCTGGAGCAGGAGTAATCCTCCCTCTCCCCGAGTTGAAAAGGCGCCGATGGCGCCTTTTCCATTTCTGCACCATCCAGCTTGGTCAAGCTGGCACTCTCGCCGGCATCAAAAAACAGACAACAAAAAGCCCACTCGCAGGAGTGGGCTTTTTGCATGAAGGCTGGAGCGGGCAGCGGGAATCGAACCCGCATCATCAGCTTGGAAGGCTGAGGTAATAGCCATTATACGATGCCCGCCTGGCATCAGAACTTGCTTGGTGTGATGGGGAAACCCCACGACAGACAGCCGTTTCGGCTGAGGTGACAACGGCCTTGACCGTTATCTGGAATTTGGAGCGGGTGATGGGAATCGAACCCACGTATGCAGCTTGGGAAGCTACCGTTCTACCATTGAACTACACCCGCGTCAGGGCCTCTACTATATGCATTTTGCCGCCGAGCGCAATCACCTCGATACGGTTTTTTACCGTAAATCAATCTGTTCGACCAACTAATGAGCAGCGCGCCGCTTTTTCAATCAACCGTTTTCACAAGCCGGAATTTACAAGGTTGCCAAGCCTGGGGGGCGAGGATAGTCTTGCGCCACTCGACGCGAGGATGGTGGTAATGGATAAAAAAACGCAAAAACGACTCTATGGCTGGTTGCGCAATCAATCGAGCCACGGCCGGCGCTGGATCGGCCTCTCCATCGGCTTTGGCCTGGGTCAGGGCATCCTGATGGTGGCGCAGGCCTGGCTGCTGGCCACCCTGCTGCACGGTTTCATCATCGAAGGCACTACGCCGGCGCAATCCATTCCCCTCTTCATCGCCCTGCTGCTGGTCACTCTCGGCAAGGCGGTGCTGGCCTATGGCCGTGAAGTAGCCAGCTTCAAGGCTGGCAGCGCGGTGCGCCAGGCCATCCGCGAGCTGGTGCTCACCCGCCTCGGCCGGTTGGGACCGGCCTACATCCAGCGTCGACCGGCCGGCAGCTGGGCCAGCCTGCTGCTGGAGCAGATTGAAAACATGCAGGATTTCTTCTCCCGCTACCTGCCGCAGATGGCGATTGCCGTGTTCATTCCGGTGGTGATCCTGGTGGCCGTGTTCCCGGTCAACTGGGCCGCCGGCCTTATCCTGCTGGGCACGGCGCCCCTCATTCCCCTCTTCATGATCTTGGTGGGGGTCGGCGCCGCCGATGCCAACCGCCGCAACTTCCAGGCGCTGGCCCGTCTCTCCGGCCACTTCCTCGATCGCCTGAAGGGGCTGCGCACCCTGCAGCTGTTCATGCGCACCCAGGCGGAAGGGGATGCCATTCGCGATGCGTCGGAAGATTTTCGCGAACGCACCATGGAGGTGCTGCGCCTTGCCTTCCTCAGCACCGCCGTGCTGGAGTTCTTCGCCGCTCTCTCGGTGGCGCTGGTGGCCGTCTACTTCGGTTTCTCCTATATCGATCACCTGAACTTCGGCCATTATGGCAGCAAAGTCACCCTGTTTACCGGCCTGTTCGTGCTGTTTCTGGCCCCCGAGTTCTACGCCCCGCTGCGGGAACTCGGCGCCCACTACCACGCCAAGGCGCAGGCCATCGGCGCCGCCGAACAGCTGCTGGAGTTCCTTGAAGCCGAGGTGACGGAACCCGCCTCAGGCCATGCGCCCTTCCATGCCGACGCCCCCATCAAGGTAGAAGCCAAAGGCCTTGAAGTGCTGAGCGCCGAGGGCAAGGTGCTGGTCGGTCCCATCGACTTCACCCTGGCGTCCGGCTCGCGCACCGCCCTCATCGGCATCAGCGGCGCCGGCAAGAGCTCGCTGGTCAACGCCCTGCTCGGCTTTGCCCCCTATCGCGGCGAGCTCAAGGTCAACGGCCAGGAGCTGGCCAGCCTCGACATGAGCCAGTGGCGCCGCCAGCTGGGCTGGCTCTCCCAGAACCCGCAGCTGTTTCACGCCTCGCTGCGCGACAACCTGCTGCTGGCCAACCCCTCCGCCAGTGACAGCGAACTGGAGGAGGCCCTGAAACGGGCTCAGGCGTGGGAGTTTGCCATGGAGAAGGGGCTCGACTATGCGGTAGGGGATCAGGCCGGCGGCCTCTCGGTCGGCCAGGCCCAGCGCCTCGCCCTGGCCCGAACCCTGCTCAAGTCCACCCAGCTGATGGTGCTGGACGAGCCGACCGCCAGCCTGGATCGCCACTCCGAGCGGGCCATCATGACCACGCTCGAACAGGCCGCCGCAGGCCAGACCCTGCTGATGATCACCCACCGCATCGACCAGCTCACCAAGATGGACCAGATCCTGGTGCTGGAGCGTGGCAAGCTGGTGGAGCAGGGCGACTTCCAGCAACTGAGTACCGCGCAGGGGCCGTTCGCCCGCCTGCTCTCCCAACGTAACGAGGGTTCTCTCGATGACTGATCTCTTGCCGTTTCTGCGCCTCTATCGCCAGCACTGGCTGAGCCTCTCCCTCGGCCTGCTGCTGGCCCTGGTGACCCTGGTCGCCGGGATGGGACTGCTGTCGCTCTCCGGCTGGTTCCTCTCCGCTGCCGCCGTGGCGGGGATCGCGGTCGCCAGTCGCGACACCTTCAACTACATGACGCCGGCTGGTGGGGTACGCTTCTTCTCCATCATCCGCACCGCTGGCCGCTGGGGTGAGCGGGTGGTGAGCCACGACGCCACCTTCCGGGTGCTGACCCGGTTGCGGGTCTGGTTCTGGCAAAAGCTCTCGCCGCTCTCCACTGGCGCCCTGGCGGGCTTTCGCCAGGCGGATCTGCTCAACCGGCTGGTGGCCGACATCGACGCCATGGACCACGTCTACCTGCGGCTGGTCACCCCCATCGGTGCGGCCCTGCTCAGCACCGCCGGCCTGGTGTTCTTCCTCTCGCTGTTTGATGCCGACCTGGCCCTGATACTGGGCGCCATCCTGCTGTTCGGCATGCTGGCCCTGCCGCTGGTGTTCTACTTCCTCGGCCGCCAGCCTGGCCGCCAGCTGATCGCCGAGAAGTCCAACCTGCGTACCCGTCTGGTGGACTATCTGGACGGTCAGGCCGAGCTGCAGATGTTTGCCGCCGCCCCCCGGGCGCGCGACGAGCTGCAGCAGGCCGAGCAGGCGCTGATCCAGGCCCAGGCCCGCATGGCCCGGGTGAGCGGGCTGGCCAACTGTTCGGTGCAACTGCTGAGCGGCTGGACCCTCACCCTGATGCTGTGGCTGGCCGGTCACGGGGTAGCAGGCACCGCGCCGGATCCCATCACGGCGCTGATGGTATTCGCCACCCTGGCCAGCTTCGAGGCGCTGATGCCGCTGGCCGGCGCCTTCCAGCACCTCTCCACCAGCCTCACCTCGGCCCGCCGCCTCAACGAGATCCTGCAGGAGGCCAAGGCCCCCGAGTGGGGCCACGAAGAGCGCCACGCGCCACAGGGAGCTCTGCAGATAAGCGACCTCTATTTCAGCTACCCAGGCAACCCGCAGCCGGTGCTGCGCGGCTGCACCCTGCAATTGCAGGCCGGTGAAAAGCTGGCGCTGCTGGGCCAGACCGGCTGCGGCAAATCGACCCTGATGGGACTGCTGACCCGCGAATGGAACCCGCAGGCCGGCAAGATCCTGCTCGATGGCAAGCCGCTCACCGACTACAGCGAAGGGGCGCTGCGCGCCTCCCTCTCGGTGGTGAGCCAGCGGGTGCACCTGTTTGCCGATACCCTGCGCGGCAACCTCAAGCTGGCCGCCCCCCATGCCAGTGACGAGCAGCTGGTGCAGGTGCTGACCCAGGTCGGCCTTGCCAACCTGCTGGAAGATGACAACGGCCACAGCGACAGCGGGCTCGATGCCTGGCTGGGGGATGGCGGCCGACCGCTCTCCGGTGGCGAACGCCGCCGCATCGGCATCGCCCGCGCCCTGCTGCACGACGCGCCGCTCTGGCTGCTGGATGAGCCGACCGAAGGGCTCGACAGCCAGACCGAGCGGGAGATCATGGAACTGTTGTTCAAGCTGGGGTCGGATCGCACCCTGCTGCTCATCTCCCACCGTTTGCTGGGGCTGGAGCAGATGGACCGGATCGCCCTGATGGAAGAGGGGCAGATCCGCCTCTGCGCCCCCCATCAGACGCTGCTGGCGGACGACTACTACCGCAGCCTGCATCAGCGGCTGGCGCCGGCCTGATGAGCAACGAGAGAGGGGCGCCCGCTGCGCCCCTCTCTCATGACACTAGGCCAGTCATCTTTGCCGGCAGCGTGAAGCTGCACGGGCAACACACGCCCGGATTCTGGTCACACCCCGCCCATACGGCTAAAAATGGGGCTGGTCGACACCGTCGACTGACCCCTATAATGGCCCCTTCGTTATTCCACCAGATGCCGACATGGAGCGCCTGCGCCTTGCTACTGTCCTCATCACCGACACAAGATACGAGACGATGAAACGCCTGATCCTGATGATGCCCCTGATTGCCTCCGGCTGCGCCGACTTTGCCTTCAACAGCAATCTGGACAAAGAGAACTTCGACGAGTACTTCAAGCCGGGCAGCGTTCAGATCTATGAACAGGGCCAGCTGGCCGATCTCAACTACCTCTATCTCGGCACCGTCGAAGGGGAGTCCTGCCAGAGCGATGCCAAGCAGCCGATCCCCAACGCCGGTGAGGCCCGTACCCTGGCCCGCCGCCGCGTGGCCGACATGGGCGGCAACGGCGTCACCTTCGACAAGTGCGCCGAATTCAGCGACACCCCGGGCTGCCTGAAGCAGGTGATCTGCTACGGCCAGGCGCTGAAAGTCGCCACCGAGAAATAAGCGTCAACTGCAAGGAGACTGCATGGCACTGGCCATCGTTCGCCTCGGCACGCCCCGCCTGCCTGACGAGGGACTGCGGATCGGCACCGTGCGCCGCCCACCCCGCGGCGTGCCGAAAACCGAGTTTGCCAGCCAGGATTGGTATGACGTCTGGTTCCCCAATCTCGCCCCCAGCAACGACACCATGAAGCTGGGCCAGGCTGCCGAGACGCCCGCCCAGTGGAACGCCTTCTGCAAACAGTACAAGGCCGAGCTGGCCACCCCCGCCGCCAGGCACGATCTGGCGCTGCTGGCCGCCCTCTCCCACACCACCAACCTGTCGGTGGGCTGCTACTGCGAGCAGGAGTCCCGCTGTCATCGCGCCATCTTGCGCGAGCAACTGACCGCCGCCGGCGCCGCCATGCGCACCGAGTAGCGGCGCTCACACCAGACAGAAAAGGGCATCTCTCGATGCCCTTTTGCTTTGCTGCGGCACTTGCCGGCCTCTAGCGGACCAGCTGACGCAGCCGCGTCTCCTGCTCGGCCGTGATGCCGGCGGCCACCACGGCGTCCGGCGCGCCGGCCAGCCACTCGGCCACATCCGCCACCGTCTCCTCCAGCGGCCGAAAGTTGAGGCCCTGCACGATGGCCGCCTCGGCGCTGATGCGACCATAACCGGCATACTCGGGCTGCTCATTGGGCAACAGGGTCGGATAGCTCTGCCAGGGCTCCACCCCGGCGGCCAGCAGCGCGGGCCAGGGCGCCCACTCCGGCACGATCGCAGTGGCGGGGGCCAGCCTGGCGGCCAGTCGATCTACCCAGTCGTTCAGCGCGATACCGGGCTTGACCAGATTGAAGATGCCGCTCAATTGCTGCTCGGCGGCCCGCAGCACGAACTCGGCGCAGTCGCGCACGTCCAGATATTGCAGCCGGTCTTCCCCCTGCCCCGGCAGCAGCCAGGGGCCGCCCTGCTGCACCCGCTTCACCCACCAGGCCAGCCGGCCGGTGGGATCATGGGGGCCGCACAAGACGCCTGGGCGCAAAACGCAGAGTCGCTCGCCCCAACGGGCACGATACATGGCTTCGCACAGCACCTTGAGGGGGCCGTAATCTTCCGGCATCTCCCCCTCGGCAATCTCGTGCAGCGGCGCCGACTCGTCCTGCCAGGGCTGGGCGAAGTCGCGATAGACGCTGATGGTGGAGATGAAGATCAACCGCTCGCAGCGCCCGAGCAGGGCGGCCGAGAGGCTCGCCGCCTGTTCGGGGCGATAGCAGCAGGTGTCGATGGCCAGATCCCAGCTTCCCTGGTAGCGATGCAGCGGGGTCAGGTCCTGATCCCGGTCCCCCTGCAGCTGGCTGAGCTCGCGCCAGTCCGGGTGCTGGCGTCGACCACGATTGAACAAGGTCACCTCGTGGCCCCAGTCCAGCGCCAGCGCAGTGAGATGGCGCCCCAGAAATCCGGTGCCGCCGATGATCAGCAGTTTCATCCCTGTCTCTCCTGTGCGGCGCGGCCCCTCTCCTGCGGTCACGCCGGTTGTAGCGAGCCGCCCTGCTGGCGAACGCGCCTTTCACTCATCCTGCGCCCACCCTACGCAACTTGGCGGCGCGATACAGCCCCGAAGCGGCCGGGATGGGAGCGGGATCACGGCAAGCAGGCAGCCACCGGCCGGCGGGCAAGCCTGCGTTTTGAAGGCCGCTGTGCTACATTGCCGGGGTTTTCAGTCAGGATCCGCCATGAAGTTCGAAATCGACACCCTGGGTATAATCCGCTCTCCCTACAAGGAGAAGTTCGCCATCCCGCGCCAGCCCGGTCTGGTCAAATCGGCCCGCGCCCGCCTCGAGTTGCAGCCCCCCTACGATCAGCCGGACGTGCTGCGCGGCATCGAGCAGTTCTCCCACCTCTGGCTCAGCTTCGTGTTTCACCAGACCATGGCGCAGGGCTGGCACCCGACGGTGCGCCCGCCGCGCCTGGGCGGCAACGAGCGGGTCGGTGTATTTGCCACCCGATCTACCTTTCGTCCCAACCCGCTCGGCCTCTCGGTGGTCGAGCTGCACGGGGTCGGCCGTGAGCGCGGCAAACTCTGGCTCGAACTGGGGGCGGTGGACCTGCTTGATGGCACCCCCATCGTCGACATCAAGCCCTATATCCCCTATGCCGACAGCCTGCCGGATGCCCGCGGCGGTTTCGCCCCCGATGCCCCCACCCCGCCTCTGGCGGTGAGTTTCAGCCCCGAAGCGGAGCAGCAGCTGCAACCCTGGCTCAAGGCCCACCCCGAGCTGCGCCTGCTGGTGAGCGAAGTGCTGGCCCAGGATCCCCGCCCCGCCTACAAGAAGGGCAAGCCGGACGACAAGGAGTACGGCGTCAGGCTGTTTGACTGCAACGTTCGTTTTCGCATCAGCGAGCCCAGTTGCCTGGTGCTCGCCATCGAGCCGGCCCTGTGAGCCAGCCATAAAAAAACCACCCGTTCGGGTGGTTTTTTGTTGCTTGCCGCTGCTCGGCCCCCTTACAAACGGGTGAGCAGCAGGCTGCCAATGGAGTAGCCGGCGCCAAACGAGCAGAGCACGCCGCGGGCCCCCGCGGAAAGGTCGCGATTGTACAGATGGAACGCAATAATGGAACCCGCCGAGCTGGTGTTGCCGTAGCTGTCGAGAATGACCGGCGCCTCCTGCTGGCTGGCATCGTGGCCAAGCAGCTTGCGGGCGATGAACTGGTTCATGGTCAGATTCGCTTGGTGGAGCCAGAGCCGGCTCAGGGAATCCGCCGGCCAGCCCTGCTCGTCGAGTTGGTTGGCGATCTGGTCGCACACCAGCGGCAGCACCTCCTTGAACACCTTGCGCCCCTGCTGGCGGAACAGCTTGTCGTCGCCATAGCGGGTGCGCGGGCTGAGCCGATTGAGGAAGCCGAAGTTGTTGCGGATGTTGTTGGAGTACTGGGTCACCAGCTTGCTGGCCACCAGTTGCCAGGGGTTGGCCGCCTGGCAATCAGCCTCCCGCTCCAGCAGCACGGCGGTACAGGCGTCGCCGAAGATGAAGTGACTGTCCCGATCGCGGAAGTTGAGGTGCCCCGAGCAGATCTCCGGATTGACCACCAACGCCAGTTTGGCACTGCCGGCCGCCAGCATGTCCGCCGCCGTCTTGATGCCGAAGGTGGCGGAAGAGCAGGCCACGTTCATGTCAAACGCCATGCCGCTCGCCCCCAGATAGTGCTGCAGCTCGATGGCCAGCGCTGGATAGGGGCGCGGCATGTTGGAGGCGGCGACGATGACCAGATCGATCTCGCCGGGCTCGCGACCGGCGGCGATCAGTGCCTGCTCGGCGGCGGCCACCGCCATCTCCACCATGATGGAGGGCTTGTCATCGGGCCGCTCGGGCAGCAGCGGCTGCATGATGTCGGGATCCAGCACCCCCTCCTTGCTCACCAGATAGCGGCTCTTGATGCCGGAGGCCTTCTCGATGAAGTCGCTGCTGGAATGCTGCTTGGCGGACAGCTGGCCGGCGTCGATGGCGGAGGCGTTCTCCTCGTTGTAGAGATCTACATACTGGTTGAAGGCGGCCACCAGTTCTTCATTGCTGACGGCAAAGGGAGGGGTATAGAGGCCTGAGCCACTGATCACGATAGAGGTCATCTTTGCTCCTCGCCGGGTTCACTCCCGGCTTGTTGGTCTGTTCGGGTAGAGAGGGTCACAGCTGGTCGATGGCCGCAGCCAGACCTGCCAGGGTCAGCGGGTGCATGCGCCCGCCGATCAATTCGTTCATCAGCTTGATGGAGGGGTGCCAGAGCCACTCCCGGCGCGGGGTGGGGTTGATCCACACCAGCTTGGGAAAGTGCTGCTGCAGGCGGGCCAGCCACACCTGACCGGCCTCCTCGTTCCAATACTCGACGCTGCCGCCAGGCCAGGTGATCTCGTAGGGGCCCATGGTGGCATCCCCCACCAGGATCACCTTGTAGTCGCTGCCGTAGGTGCGCAGCAGGCGCAGGGTATCGAAGCGCGCCTCGTGCCGGCGGGCGTTGTCCTGCCAGACGAAGTCGTAGAGACAGTTGTGAAAATAGAAGTACTCCAGATGTTTGAACTCGTGGCGCAGGGCCGAGAAGAGCCGCTGCACCTCGGCCACATGGGCATCCATGGAGCCTCCCACGTCGAAGAAGACCAGCAGCTTGACCCCGTTGTGGCGCTCGGGCCTGAGCTTCACATCGAGCCAGCCCTGTCTGGCCGTGCTCTGGATGGTGTCGTCGAGATCCAGCTCGTCGGGGCTGCCCTTGCGCACCCAGCGCCTGAGCTTGCGCAGCGCCAGCTGGATGGCCCGTTGCCCCAGTGGGGAATCGTCGCTGAAGTTGCGATAGTGGCGCGCTTCCCACACCTTGACCGCCTTGCCATGCTGGCCCTCTCCCCCCATGCGGATCCCTTCCGGGTGAAAACCGCCGTGGCCGAACGGGCTGCTGCCGCCAGTACCGACCCACTTGTTGCCGCCGGCGTGACGCTCCTTCTGCTCGCTTAACCGCTGGTTTAGGGTCTCCAGCAGTTGGTCGAGTCCGCCGAGGGATGTGAGCAACGCCTTCTCCTCTGGGCTCAACAGCCGTTCGAACTCCTTGCGCAGCCACTCATCGGGCAGGCCCTCCGGTAACAGGGGGATGGCGGCCAACCCTTCGTAATACTCGGCGAAGGCGCGATCGAAGCGATCATAGTGAGCCTCGTCTTTCACCAGCAGGCAGCGGGAGAGCTGGTAGAACTCGTCCATGTCGAGGCTGGCCAGCCAGGCAGCCAGCGCCGCGTGCAAGTCCAGCAATTCGCGCAGGCTGCAGGGGAGCTTGTGACGGCGCAGATGGGTAAAAAAGTCGATCAGCATGGGTCAGCTGCCGCGTCTGGCCAGAAAAGCGAGCTTCTCAAACAGATGCAGGTCCTGCTCGGTCTTGAGCAGGGCGCCATAGAGGGCAGGCACCAGTTTGCCCGGCTCGCGGGTGCGCATCGCCTCGGGGGCGATATCGTCGGCCAACAGCAGCCGGATCCAGTCCAGCAGCTCCGAGGTGGACGGCTTCTTGCGCAGCCCCTCTACCTCGCGCAGCTCGAAGAAGAGATCCATCGCCTCACCGAGCAGGCTCTCCTTGAGGTTTGGGTAGTGGAGCTTGACGATGGCCTGCATCTCGGCCTTGTCGGGGAAGCGGATGTAGTGGAAGAAGCAGCGGCGCAGGAAGGCATCCGGCAACTCCTTCTCATTGTTGGAGGTGATGATGACCACGGGGCGCTGCAGGGCCTTGATGCGCTCGCCGGTCTCGTAGACGTCGAACTCCATCCGATCCAGCTCCTGCAGCAGATCGTTGGGGAACTCGATGTCCGCCTTGTCGATTTCATCGATGAGCAGCACCGGGCGCTGGTCGGCGGTGAAAGCCTGCCACAGCTTGCCCCGACGGATGTAGTGGCTGATCTCCCCTACCCTGGGGTCGCCAAGCTGGGAGTCACGCAGCCTGGCCACCGCATCGTACTCATAGAGTCCCTGCTTGGCCTTGGTAGTGGATTTGATGTGCCAGGCAATCAGCTCGGTGCCCAGATGGCGAGCCACAGCTTCGGCCAGCTCGGTCTTGCCAGTGCCGGGTTCCCCTTTGATAAGTAAGGGTTTTTCCAGCACGATAGCGGCATTGACCGCCATCTTGAGCGATTCAGAGGCGAGATAGCGATCGCTTCCTGCAAATCCCATAACGTCCATTCCTTTGACGATGAGAGACCTTTTTGAGATCGAGGCCTCAATAAGAAAGAATAAGCTCTATATCTTGTAATAACATATTGTTATAACAAATCGTCACTTCTCATTCAGAAACCACAGGGTAATCTTGTTTCATCGCCGTAACAAACAGGGATAGCACCATGAGCAAAATTTTTGAGGACAACAGCCAGACCATAGGTCACACCCCGCTGGTTCGTCTCAACCGTGTTACCAAGGGCCGCGTGCTGGCCAAGATTGAGAGCCGTAACCCGAGCTTCAGCGTCAAGTGCCGCATCGGCGCCAACCTGATCTGGGATGCCGAGAAACGCGGCGTCCTGACCAAGGGCAAGGAGATCATCGAACCCACCAGCGGTAACACGGGTATTGCTCTGGCCTTCGTGGCCGCCGCTCGTGGCTATCCCATCACCCTGACCATGCCGGCCACCATGAGCCTGGAGCGCCGCAAGCTGCTCAAGGCACTCGGCGCCAATCTGGTGCTGACCGAAGGGCCGCTCGGCATGAAGGGGGCCATTGCCAAGGCCAACGAGATCCTCGAATCCGAGCCGGGCAAATACGTGCTGCTGCAACAGTTTGAAAACCCCGCCAACCCGGAAATCCACGAGAAGACCACGGGCCCCGAGATCTGGGATGCCACCGATGGTCAGGTGGATGTGTTTGTGGCAGGCGTCGGCACCGGCGGCACCATCACGGGTGTCTCCCGCTACCTGAAACAGACCAAGGGCAAGGCGGTGGTCTCCGTCGCCGTCGAGCCGAGCGAATCGCCGGTGATCAGCCAGCGTCTGGCCGGTCTTGAAATCAAACCCGGTCCCCACAAGATCCAGGGAATCGGTGCCGGCTTTATTCCCGGCAACCTCGACCTGACCCTGCTGGACCGCGTTGAACAGGTGAGCAGCGATGATGCCATCGAGATGGCTCGCCGCCTGATGGAAGAGGAAGGGATCCTGGCCGGGATCAGCTCAGGCGCCGCCGTGGTGGCCGCAGCCCGCCTCGCCGAACTGCCGGAGTTTGCCGACAAGACAATCGTCGTCATTCTGCCGAGCGCCGCCGAACGTTACCTCTCCAGCGCTCTGTTTGCCGGGGTGTTCAGCGAGCAGGAACTGCAGCAATAAGTGATCGGATTATTTCAAAACAACGGCGCTCCCAGGAGCGCCGTTTCTTTATGGGCTAGACTGAGCACTTGGCAGCGCCAGTCGACCCCTTATTTTTCGGGGTAAAATAACAAGCAACCCAGCGACAAAAAAAGCAGACATTCTGTGATAAATCTCATATCCTGTGCCGCGTCACGAGGTGTTTGCCGACTAGGTATCACAAAGTAACAAAGTGTTATTTTTCGTTATAAAATAATTTCAAGCCAGCATTGACGCGGCTTGTAGAGCGATAACGGAAAAGAGTTGAGGCAGACACCGAATACTGCACAGAAAATTGACCTGGATTAAACCATTGCAGGTCTGATTTCGTTACTTTACAACATATCCATACTGACACGGTGCGAGAAGGAAGCGTCAAAAGCATCCCTCACACCAAAAAATATCAATAATATGGGGTGAAACCATGTACGAGAAGTCTGTTGTTATTACTGCTGAAAACGGCCTGCACACCCGTCCGGCAGCTCAGTTCGTGAAAGAAGCCAAAGAATTCCAAAGCGAGATCACTGTGGTCTCCGGTGGCAAATCCGCCAGCGCCAAGAGCCTGTTCAAGCTGCAGACCCTGGGCCTGACCAAAGGCACCAACGTGACCATCCAGGCCGACGGCCCGGACGCTCAGAAAGCCGTTGAGAAGCTGGTTGCCCTGATGGACGAGCTGGAGTAATCCAGCTTTATTCCTCCCCCACAGTCGTTTTAATAGGAAGGATTATGATATCTGGCATTCTTGCGTCCCCCGGTATCGCATTCGGCAAGGCGCTTCTTCTGAAAGAAGATGAAATCGTTATCAATCAGGGCAAAATCGCTGCCGAACAGATTGATGCCGAAATCAACCGCTTCCTCGAAGCCCGCACCAAGTCAGCCGCACAGCTGGAAGCCATCAAAGAGATGGCCGGTCGCACCTTCGGTGAAGAAAAAGAGGCCATCTTCGAAGGCCACATCATGCTGCTCGAAGATGAAGAGCTGGAAGGGGATATCAGATCCTTCATCAAAGACAACAAGGCCACCGCTGACAAGGCCATCTACGAGGTCATCGAGCAGTACGCGAAGATGATGGCCGAGCTGGATGACCCCTATCTGCGTGAGCGCGCCACCGACTTCCGTGACATCGGCACCCGTCTGGTCAAGAACGTACTGGGCATCGCCGTTGTCAACCTGAGCACCATCGATGAAGAGGTGATTCTGGTCGCCAAAGACCTGACCCCGTCCGAAACCGCTCAGATCAACCTGAAATACGTGCTGGGTTTCGTCACCGACATCGGTGGCCGTACTTCCCACACCTCCATCATGGCCCGTTCTCTGGAGCTGCCGGCCATCGTGGGCACCAACGACATCACCGAGCGTGTCAAGAATGGTGACGTGCTGGTGCTGGACGCGATCAACAACCAGATCATCATCAATCCGACTGCCGAACAGCTGAACGAAGCCAAGCAATTCCAGGCCCAGTTCCAGGCCGAGAAAGATGAACTGGCCAAGCTCAAAGATCTGCCTGCCATCACCCTCGATGGCCATCAGGTCGAAGTGTGCGCCAACATCGGTACCGTCAAGGATACCGAAGGTGCCATCCGCAACGGCGCCGAAGGCGTGGGTCTGTACCGTACCGAGTTCCTGTTCATGGACCGTGACGCGCTGCCGACCGAAGACGAGCAGTTCAAAGCCTACAAAGAAGTGGCCGAAGCGATGCCGGATCAGCCGATCATCGTGCGCACCATGGACATCGGCGGCGACAAAGAACTGCCCTACATGAATTTCCCGAAAGAGATGAACCCCTTCCTGGGCTGGCGTGCCGTGCGGATCTTCTTCGATCGCGCCGACATCATGCATGCCCAGCTGCGGGCCATCCTGCGTGCGTCTGCCTTCGGCAAACTGCGCATCATGTTCCCGATGATCATCTCTGTCGAAGAGTTCCGCAGCCTGAAGGCTACCGTAGAGACGCTGAAAGCCGAACTGCGCGCCGAAGGCAAAGCCTTTGATGAATCCATCGAAGTGGGTATCATGATCGAGACCCCGGCTGCTGCCGTGATGGCTCATCATCTGGCCAAGGAAGTGGATTTCTTCAGTATCGGTACCAACGACCTGACCCAGTACACCCTGGCTGTCGACCGTGGTAACGAGATGATTTCCGCCATGTACAACCCGCTGTCACCCTCCGTCCTGACGCTGATCAAGATGGTTATCGATGCATCCCACGCCAAAGGCAAGTGGACCGGTATGTGTGGTGAACTGGCTGGTGACGAGCGTGCCACCCTGCTGCTGCTGGGTATGGGTCTGGATGAGTTCTCCATGAGCGCCATCTCTGTACCGCGTATCAAGAAGCTTATCCGCAACACCAACTTCGAAGATGTGAAGGCCATGGCTGATCAAGCGCTGAGCTTTGCCACCGCCGCCGAAATCGAAGCCTGTGTAGATAACTTTATTAAGCAGAAGGCAGTCTGCTAAGATCGGCTGCAAACAGCGACAATCATCTCTAGGAGCTTTTACTATGGGTCTGTTTGATAAACTGAAGAAACTGGTTTCCGATGACAGTTCTGATACCGGCGGCATCGAAATTTTTGCTCCGCTATCAGGCGAAATCGTACCGATCGAAGATGTGCCCGACGTAGTCTTCGCCGAGAAGATCGTCGGCGACGGCATCGCCATCAAGCCGGCTGGCAACAAGATGGTTGCGCCGTGCGACGGCACCATCGGCAAGATCTTCGAGACCAACCACGCGTTCTCGCTGGAATCTGACTCTGGTATCGAGCTGTTCGTTCACTTCGGTATCGACACCGTTGAACTGAAAGGCGAAGGCTTCAAGCGCATCGCCCAGGAAGGTCAACAGGTCAAGCGCGGTGACACCATCATCGAGTTCGATCTGGCCGTTCTGGAAGCCAAAGCCAAATCTACCCTGACTCCTGTGGTCATCTCCAACATGGACGAGATCAAAGAGCTGGTGAAGATGACGGGTGCCGTGACTGTGGGCGAGACCCCGGTGATCCGTATCAAGAAATAAGGCCGCATGGGCCGAGCGCCCGTCGCCGCAACAAAAAACCGAAGCCCTGGCTTCGGTTTTTTTATGGGCGTTTTCCGGCTAGGCCCTACCAAATACCACCCGGTTGCGACCGTTGCTCTTGGCCTGATAGAGCGCCTTGTCCGCCACTTGCAGCAGGCTGTCGCTACTATGGCCATCGCCTCGGGTGGCACAACCCAGACTCATCGTCAGGGAGAAGTGCTCTCCTTGCCAGCCCATGGCATGGCCGACAAACTGCCTGCGCAACTGCTCGGCTCGCTCGACCACCTGTTCGGCATCCACCCCCGGCAGGATCAACAGGAACTCCTCCCCGCCCCAGCGGGCCAGATGCTCTGCGGGCTGCAACTGCCGCGCCATGATGCGGGCCACCTCGCACAACGCCGCATCTCCGGCGGGATGACCGTAGCGGTCATTGATCTGCTTGAAGTGGTCGATATCGCACAGGATCACCGAGAAGGGCTCCCCCTGCAGCCAGAGCGCCTGCAACTGCTGGCCGGCGGCACGCCGGTTGCCGAGCTCGGTCAGCGGATCGGTGCAGGAGAGCCGGCTCACCTCCTCTATCATGCAGTGCAGGTCGTGGATGTCGCGCAGCGTCACTATGTGCCAGCCCGGCATGGCATCCGCCGTCAGCTGGGCCGTGATGGTAAACCAGCGCTGCTGGCCGCTCTTGCAGTAGAGACAGGCGTTCATCTCTGCCACCGCCGCGCCGTTGGCCAGGCTGGTCATCACCGCCTGGTTCCAGCGCTCAATCGCCTGAGCCCTGCTCTCTTCATCGCGATAGACGGTGGCAAACCAGCTGGCCATGTCGGGCAGATCCGTCAGGTCGTAACCCAGCTGGGTCACGAAGGCCTGGTTCACGAACCTGTGATGGCGGGCCGGGATCTCCGACAGTCGGGTGGGTATGCTGCCCAGCGTCTCGCTGCAGGCGGATTCCGATATCAGGATCGGAAACGGGATCACGTCGAAGGAGCGAAACAGGATCTGCTGCAACTCGGTCAGGATCACAGGATCGGTGATGTTCAAGGTAACTCCTTTACCAAGGTATCATTCAAAGGTAAGTGAGCGCTGATCGCCGGTAAAGCGCTCATTGCGCGGCTCTGACCGCCTTGGTCGCAGCATTTTCTCCCGGCTGCCACTCCTGATAGGGGCCGTGAATGGCGGAGTAGATCTTGTCGAGCTGACCGGAGGCCCTCAGCCGCTCGATGGACTGGGTCAGGAAGCGGTCGACTGCATCCCCTTTCGGCCCTTTGGGGATGATGAACACATCGTCAAACTCGCCAAAATAGACCCGGTGGATATTGGTCAACCCCATCTTGCGCAGGGTGAAATCCGCCTCCTCCTGCGCCCACAGAAAGGCATCGATGCGGCCCCGGCTCAACTTGCCGAGGGATTGCTCGAGCGAGAGGGAGCGCTTGACCGAGAAGGGCCAGAAGTCGGTCACCCCCTCGATGAGCAGATCCCGCTTGGTGTACTCGTAACCCAGCACCATGGCGGGAGTAATGGGCGCCGCACTGTTGCTGTAGAGCACGTGAGTCACCTTGCCAAAGGTCGCCGAGCTGAAGCGATAGGGCAGCATGGACTCGTCGATGTAGGGATTGCGCAGCGCCGGCAGGTTGAAGTCCGCCTCCCCCACCACCACACTGCGGGTGGCACGGGACATGGGGTAGACCATCACGCTCACCTCCACCCCGTCATCCAGCCCGGCGATGGCCTTGACCAGGTCGACGAAGGGACCTGTGCCGTTGGAATCGATGAGCCCCGGCAACAAACCAAGATAGGCTGAAAAATGAGTTGGTCGGCCAGGTTCTGCCGCAGCCAGCTGCTCCTCGTCGACCCCCGCCATCCCCAGCAGCATGGCGAGCAGCATCAAGCCTGCCAGCACGCTCACTCTCAGATGCTTCATGATGCAACCCCTCACCACCCTGGCCGGCATGGCCCTGTTGATCAGAAGCATAGACTCGGCACAGAGTGTGTCGGGCGAGTTGCAAATAAGATGTTAAAAAACACACCGAGATCAAGGTTTTGACACATCTGCGCGGTAACATGAAAAGGAATGGTGCGGGGGCAGGATGCCCGATGCGACCACCCTTGATGCAATGCGAGCCCCGAGAAGGATATGAGCATGTTGAAAAATACCGAACAACGTTATGGCAGCCTGAGCATAGGGCTGCACTGGTTGACCCTGCTGCTGATGATCGCCGTCTATGCGCTGATGGAGTTCAGGGACATCTTCCCCAAAGGGTCGGCCGGCCGCGACCTGATGAAGGAGTTTCACTTCATGGTGGGCCTGCTGATCCTGGCGCTGGTGGTCGTGCGCCTGCTGGTGCGCGTGGGTAGCCCCTCACCGCGTATCGTGCCCGAGCTCTCTCCGCTGATGCTCACGCTGGCCAAGCTCGCCCACCTGGCACTCTATGGCTTCCTGATCCTCACCCCGCTGCTGGGCTGGCTGCTGCTGAGCGCAGGTGGCAAACCCATCCCCTTCTTCGGCCTGGAGCTCCCCGCCCTTATCGCCCCCGACGACGGCCTGAAGGGCACCATCAAGGAGCTGCACGAGACGCTGGCCAACATTGGCTATGCCCTGATTGCCCTGCACGCGGCGGCAGCCATCTACCACCACCATGTGCTCAAGGACAACACCCTGACCAATATGCTGCCCGAACGGCGCAGTTGATCCCTTGCCAGCAAAGAGGGGCGTACTCGCCCCTCTTTTGATCAGGCCTGTTTGGCCACAACCTCGGCAGCATCGACAGCCTTGTTTTTACCTTCAGGCTGCAGTTGCTTGACGTTGCCCTTGCTCTCGCCCTTCTGCTCCTCCTGAGATTGGGACTGGCCGACAAACTGGCCTCCTTTGCGGATGGAGAGGCTCCCGCCCTTGAACAACCCCTTCATCTTGCCGTTTTCGAGGATCTCTACCTCGCTCGAGGCACAAGTGCCATCCAGAGTGCCATTGATGATCACGTGAGCCGCGCTGACATCCCCTTCAATCCGGCCACCTTCCATGATGCGTACCGTCCCGCCGTTCAGCAGCAGCGTCCCGACGAACTGGCCATACACATCCAGATTGCCCTCCACCTGCAACTCGCCCTTGAAACGGGCCCCCTTGGCGATCACCGTGGTCGTGCTCCCCACCCCGACCACCTCAGACTCATTGCGCTTTCGTCCAAACATCTTGGTTTTCTCCACCATCAACAACAGCACCATCAGTAGCAACGGCACTATGGGTAATTTGTAATATGCAGATCCCGCCACATAGAGCAGCAACGCCAGGCCCCAGCAGAACCAGATGAGATACAGCGCGTCACTGCGTGGCCGCATCGCGATGCGAGCCAGGATCCTTTCAGGCATCAATGTCATTGACCATTCCCTCTTGCGGGCAGATGGATGCAAGACCGGGGTCAACCCCTCACTCTCGTTTCCCGCGATACGCGGGCATGGACCTAGCTCAAGCGACCAGATTGCCGAAACACTGAAACAAAAAGCCCCGCCAGAAGGCGGGGCCGCGATTCATCCGCAAACCGAAGCAGGATTCAGGGCAACACCACCCGGCTTTCGCCGCCGCCGAGGGCCTCCACCCGCACCTGCACGCCGATCCGCTCCACCAGGGTCTGCACGTGGGAGATGACCCCGATCTGGCGGCCGGCCGCCTGCAGGGAGTCCAGGCTTGAGAGCGCCAGATCCAGGCTGTCGGGATCGAGGGTGCCGAAGCCCTCATCGATGAACAGCGATTCGACCTGGGTCTGACGCGACGACAGGCTGGAGAGGGCCAGCGCCAGCGCCAGCGACACCAAGAAGCTTTCGCCACCGGAGAGAGAGTCCACCGAGCGCACCTCATCCCCCATGTCGAGATCCACCACCTGCAGCGCCAGATCGGTGCCGGGCACCCGCTCCAGTCGATAGCGGGGGGAGAGCTCGGCGAGCTGGGCGTTGGCCTCCAGCAGCAGCCGCTCCAGCGTGAGGCTCTGGGCGAAGGTGCGCAGCTTGGCGCCGCTGGCCGAGCCGATGAGATCACAGAGCCGCTGCCAGTGATCCGCCACCGCCTGCTGGGCGGCCAGTTCCTCCTGCAAAGAGCCCGCCTTGAGGGCCGCCGCCTCGGCCTGAGCCAGCGTGCTCTTGCACTGGAACAGCTGCTCGTCGAGGGCGCGGCAGTGCGCCTCCAGCGCCGTCAGCCGGCTGGCGAGCTCCTGTGGCGCCAACGCGGCCAGCTCGGGGTGATGCTCGCGGTAACGATCCCGCTTGCTCTCCTCCAGCGCCAGCGCCCGCTGCCGCTCGGTCAAACGGGTACGCGCCTCGGCGCGGGCATCCTCCAGTGCCTGCAAGGCGGTACGGCGCGCCTTGAGCTCATCCGGGCTCATGGCCAGCAGGCGGCGCAGGTCATATTCGGCGATGCCGAGGCTGCTGGCGTGGGCAGCCCAGCGCCCCAGCACCTCCCGCCGCCGCCGACTGCTCACCTGCTTCTCCTGCTCCAGATGGCTGAGACGGGTCTTGAGCTCGGTCTGGCGCTCGTGCAAGACGCGGGCTGTCCCCTGCATCGTCTCCAGCTCGCTCACCAGTTGCTGCAGCCGCTGCTGCCAGCGGCTTTCGACCAGGGCAATCTCCTCGCCCCCCAGACAGGTAGCACGACTGGTGACCAGCCCCTGCCGTTGCTGTTCATGCTCCTTGTAGTCGCGCTCGAGCTTGTGCAGCAGCTCACGCTGGGTCTGCAGGCGCGCCTCCTGGGCGCTCAGGGCCGGGGTGAGGCTGGCAATCTCGCCAGCCAGCCGCTCCCACTCGCTCTGGCCGTGCAGCCAGGCCTCGCAGGCCCGCTGCCACTCGCGCCACTGCTGGCTGCCGAGCCACTGGCGCCAGGGCTGGCCTCCCATCTGCTCGTCGAGCCGGCTACCTCCCTGCTCAAGGCGCTGGCGCAGGGTCGTTTCCTGCTCGCCCATCGCCTTCACCTCCCCTTCCAGGGCGATGCGCTGGCGGTCGGCCTCCTGCCACTGCTGCTCGAACTGCTGGTGCTGGCTGGCCAGCTGGCTCAGCTGCTGGCGCACGGCCTGCAACTGCTGCTGGCCGAGCTGGGCCTCGCGCAGTTGCTGCTGGCTGCGGGCCAGCCCCTGCTCCAGGCTCTGGCCGCGGCCAAGCAGGGTACTCATCAGTTCGTTCCACTCGATCGGGCTCTGACGCAGCGGCAACGGATGGCCCAGCAGCTCGGCACCGCCGAGCTGCTGCCAGCGCTGGGTCAGCTGCTCGGCGCGCGTCTCCAGCTCAGGTAGATGCTGTTGGCGCACCGCCAGCTGACGGGCCAGCTCCTGGCGCTCGCTCTCGCACTGAATGTATTGGTGATTGAGCCGCTCCCACTCGAGCTCCAGGCTGCGGACGCGCTCCGCCAGCTGCCCCAGAATGCCCGCCACCTGTGGCTGGCTCTGGTGATAGGGGTGCTCCTCGGCGCCGCAGAGCGGGCAAGGTTCACCGTCGCGCAGGATGTGGCGATGCTGCTCGAAACTGGCGATGGCACGGGACTGCTCCAGCGCGTGGCGCGCCTCGTCCCGTTGCAGGGCGAGCCGCTCGCGGGCCGGCGTCAGCTCGTCGCCGAGGATGGCCAGCTTGCCGAGCGCCTGCTCCAGCTGGGCGATCTCCTGCTGCAGGCGACCATGCTGCTCGCCGTGATTGCGGCCATAGTCCGCCAGCTCCAGCAGCTGGCGCAGCTGGCCCAGCTGCTCGGTCTGCCCTTGCCACTGCTCCTGCGCCTTGGCCAGACGCCCCTCCCACTGCTGCTCCTGCAGCTCGTGCTGTTGCTGCTGCAGCCGCTCCTGCTCGCGCTGCCAGTAGTCGCGCTCCTGCTGCCCCTGCTCCAGCTGGTGTTGCAACTGCCTGAGGGCACGCAGCTTGTGTTCGCGCAGGGTGAGCAGTTGCTGCAGCCTGTCGGCATCCTCGGCCCAATCCTGCATGGCGGTGAGCAGGGGCTGCCACTGGCGGGCCACCGGCGCCAGCTCCTTGTGCTCCTCAAGCCAGGCGCCCCACTGCAGGTGCTGGGCCTTGAGCTGTTCCACCTGCTGGCGCTGCTGGCGCCAGCCCTGTTCCAGGGTGAGCTGCACCTCCCGCTCCTGCGCCCCCTCCTGCTGGATCTTCTGCAGTTGCTGCTGCTTTTCCCGAATGCGGGTGTCGAGCTCCTGCGCCCGTTTGAGCTCGGGCTGCAAGGCGCCCCACTCGCGCTCGGCGGCGATCTTCTCCGCCAGCAGTTGCTGTTCGGTGAGGGCGCTCTGCTGGGTCTGCTCCTCCAGCCTGCCAAGTTCGGGGCCAAGCTCGGCCAGCGCCTTCTCCTGCTGCTGCACCTCCAGGGTGAGGCGAGCCAGCTCGTCGTGATCGGCGCGGGCCACCTGGGCCTGCTCGGCGCGGGCGAACTCCTCCCGCTCGGGGGCGGCCGCAGCGTGGGCCGCCTCGGCCGCGGCAAGGGCCGCCTCTCCCTCCTGACAGGCCTGCAACTGGGCGGCGATGCGGCCATTGAGATCGCGCAAATCCTGCATCAGCTGCTGTTGCTGCTGCTCGTGCTTGAGGCTGGTGGCGAGGCTGACCTGCTGGCTCACCCACTGCTCGCGGGTCGCCTCGTCCATCAGTGCCACGTCGCCGAGCCGCTGGCGGATGGCGGCGAGCTTCTGCTGCTCCTCCCGCGCCCGTTCATGGGTCTGAATCGAGATGGCGGAGTAGAGCTCGGTGCCAGTCATCCGTTCGAGCAGGGCCGAACGCTCGTCGGCGCTCGATTTGAGGAAGGCGGCAAACTCCCCCTGCGGCAGGATGACGGCGCGGCGAAACTGCTCCCAGGAGAGCCCCACCAGCTCGTCGATGCGATCCTGCAGCTCCCGCTTGCTGCCACTGAACACCTGGCCCGACGCCACGTCGGTCAGGCTGCGCTCCTGGGCCTGAAAGCGCCCCTCGGCGCGGTTGCGGGCCCGGCGCACCGCCCAGCGGGCCAGCCAGATGCGGCCGTCACAGCCGCGAAACTGCACCTCGGCAAAACCGCTGGCGTGGCCGCGGCTGAGGATGCCGCGCACGTCGTTGGCCTTGAGCTTCTCCTCGTCATCCATGCGGCCCACTTCGGCCACGTTCTTGCGGTTGGCGATAAAGCGCGGCATCTCGTCGTAGAGCGCCAGACAGATGGCATCGAGCAGGGTGCTCTTGCCGGCGCCGGTATTGCCGGTGATGGCAAACAGGCCGGCGGCCCCCAGAGCGCCACCGGCAAAATCGATGGTGAATTGACCGGTCAGGCTGGCGAGGTTCTCACCACTCAAAGAGAGGATCTTCATACGCCACACGCCTCCATCCATACCGACCCGATATCGCGCGTGCTCTTGCCCCCATCAGTCCGGGTATTGCCGGTGATGGCAAACAGACCGGCGGCCCCCAGGGCGCCACCGGCAAAATCGATGGTAAAGGGGCCGGTCAGGCTGGCCAGATTCTCCCCTGACAGCGACAAGATTTTCATGCGTTGCACTCCTTCATCCGTGCCGCTTGCTGCGCTGACAGGTTGGCTCTGACCAGATTCTCATCGGATGGGGTCAAGATTTTCATTGGCTGGACTCCTTCACCTGCTCCAGGATCTCTTCAAACGACGCCACCAGCTCGGCCTCCGGCTCCCCGTCAAACTGACGCTGATAGCAGAGGCGAAACACCTCGGTGGGGGAGAGCTCATCCAACCGGCGCTGGCCGGCACCATCCGCCAGCCCCTGGCCCGAGCCCTGATAACTGGTCGTGATGCGGGCAAGGCGCACCGGCTTGTCGCCGATGGCGGCCAGCACGCGCTCGCGGATGCGGGCCTCGGGTTTGGGCAACAGCAGCCGCACTTCGAGGAAGGGCTGCGCCTGCTGCGGGCAAGCGGGCAGGTCCAACGCCTCGATGGCCTTGAGCGCCTCGTCGAGACCGCTCTGGGGCAGCCGGATCATCTCCACCGCGCGGGGCACCGGGATCCGCTCAAGCCGGGCCAGCTTGCCCCCCTCAAACGTCACCTCCAGCACCTGATGGTTGTAGTTCGCCTCGGCCAGTGAGAGCGGCAGCGGCGAGCCGCTGTAGTGCACCCCCTCGGCCGGGCTCTGAGCCAGGTGCAAATGACCCAGCGCCGTGTAGTCGGCGGCGGCAAACAGCTCGGCGGGCAGGGCATGCTGATTGCCGCCGAGCACCCGCCGCTCGGAGAGCTCGGAGAGCTGGCCCGCCGCCAGATAGGCGTGGCCCATGGCGATGAGGGCCTGATCCGGATGGCAGCGCGCACGCCCCTCGCTCAGCACCGCCTCATAGACCTGACGTACCCCTTCGATCAGTCTGTCCTGCCCCTCGCTGAGCCCCTCCGGGCGCAGATCGCTGCTGCGCAGAAACGGCACGGCGGCGCACCAGGCGGCCACTTCGCCGTCCTTGCCTCGCAGCGGCACCAGCAGACGCTCGGTCTCGAGCCGCCCCTCGTCGTCCCGGCTGATGCTGCCCACCAGATGCAGGTCGAAGGCGCGCAGCAGCTCGTGGGGGGCATCCAGCTTGGAGGGAGAGTCGTGGTTGCCGCCGATCAGCACCATCTCCAGTGCCGGGTGCTCGGCGCGCAGCCGCGCCAGAAAACGGTAGAGCTGCTGCCAGGCGCTGGCGGGAGGGTTGGCGGTATCGAACAGGTCGCCCGCCACCAGCAGGGCGTCGATGTCGCGGCGCTTGATGATGTCGGCCAGCCAGTCGAGAAAGGCATCGTGTTCAAAACGGCGATCGTGGCCATGGAGTTGATGGCCAAGATGCCAGTCGGCGGTATGCAGGATCTTCATGAAAAACGGCTCGTATGGAGGAGGTGTCAGCGGCACCCGATGCAGACAAGATGAGGATACGCCTCCCCTTTTTCAAGCCATACTCGGCGCGGCCGGCAGATTCAGGCGGGCTCGCAGCACATCTGGTACTGGGGATGACCGGTGAGGGGATCGGCCACCTCCCCCTCGATCACGAAACCGTGGCGACGATAGAAGCGCACCGCCAGATCGTTTTCCACGAACACCCGCGCATGCAGCCGGGCCCCCTTGGATTTGGCCTCCTGCAGCAGGGCATGGCCCACTCCCCGCCCCTGGCGGTCGGGGCGCACGAACAGGGCCGCCAGGTAGTCATCCACCAGCGCCATGAAACCGAGCAGCTCGCCGCGCTCCTCGAACACCCAGATGCGGGCGTGATCAAGATAGCGGGTGCGCAGATCTTCCTGGGCCTGCCACCAGCAGGAAGCATCGACAAAGTCGTGGGCCTGCAGGGAGGCCAACAACCAGATTTCGACGATCTCGTCCATGTCGTCGGACCGACTCGCCCTCAGCATATTGGTATCCTTGTTAACAACCTGAACATCCGCAGTCTAGGGGAGTTTGATGACGGCTTTGGGGACGAATATGACTCCCTGTGAAGTCGATCGCCCTTTATTTAACAAGAATGATTGGCTGATCACAAAGCGCCTCTCTAGTACAATGCCCGCCGGACAATCTATGAGACCGAGGACGCCATGTGGTTTAAAAACCTGCAGATTTATCGCTTTACCCGCCCCTTCGAGCTGACCGTCGAGCAGCTGGAAACCCAGCTGGAAGCCTGTGCCTTCACCCCGTGCGGCAGCCAGGACATCTCCCGGTTCGGGTGGGTCAAGCCCCTTGGCAAATTCGGCTCCACCCTGACCCACTCCGCCGCCGGCCACATCCTCATCTGTGCCCGCAAGGAAGAGAAGATGCTGCCCGGCACCGTGGTCAAGGAGATGCTGGCGGAGAAGGTAGAAGCGATCGAGTTCGAGCAGGGCCGTGCCCTCAAGAAGAAAGAGAAGGAAGCGCTCAAGGAGGAGATCCTCCACACCTTGCTGCCACGCGCCTTCAGCCGCACCAGCCAGACCTTCGCCTGGATCAATCCGGCCGACAACCTGATGGTGGTGGACGCGGGCTCTGCCAAGAAGGCGGATGACCTGCTGGCCCTGCTGCGCAAATCCATCGGCACCCTGCCGGTGGTGCCGGTGGCCCTCAAGAACCCGCCCGAGATCACCATGACCGAGTGGCTGAACGAGGGCAACCTGCCCGCCAGCTTCACGCTGGAGGACGAGGCCGAGCTGCGCAGCGCCATGGAGCACGGCGGCATCATCCGCTGCAAGCAGCAGGATCTGATGACGGACGAGATCAAGAACCACCTGGCCAACGACAAGCTGGTCACCAAGCTGGCCCTCAACTGGGGCGAAACCCTGAGTTTCGTGCTGGGGGACGATCTCTCCATCAAGCGCCTGAAATTCAGCGAAGAGCTGCGCGAGCAGAACGATGACGTCACCAGCGAAGATCCGGCCGCCCGTCTGGATGCCGACTTCGCCCTGGTCACCGCCGAGCTGGCCCAGTTCATCCCTGCCCTGTTTGCCGCCCTGGGCGGTGAAGAGCAGTCCATCTAAGCGAATTGGCTCAGCCTGATTGCAAAAAACCGCCTCCGGGCGGTTTTTTTATGGACGGGCGCCTGGCGTGACTTGTTGATATATGAGTAACTTGTTGATCTGATTCAACAACTTGAGTCATTAGCGCCAATCGTGACATAGTCGCCCCTCATGCTCATAAAACAGACAAGGAGAGTGTCATGTTGCGCAAACCACTGGGGCTGGCCATCGCCCTCGCACTGCTGGCCGGCTGCGCCGCTCAGCAGAGCCTGCAAGCGCCCCCCGCCCACACCCTGATCGCACCGGAGGCCGCCAGCGGCTGGCAGGACAAACAAGGCTGGCAAGGCCGCGACTTCATGGTGGCCGCCGCCAACCCGCTGGCGGTGGAGGCGGGCTACCAGATGATCCAGGCCGGTGGCAGCGCGGTGGACGCCGCCATCGCGGTGCAGCTGGTGTTGACCCTGGTGGAGCCGCAATCTTCCGGCATCGGCGGCGGCTCCCTGCTGCTGGTGTGGGATGGTCAGAAAGTCGCGGCAGTGGATGGCCGCGAGACGGCCCCCGCCGCCGCCACCGATCAGCTGTTCATGAAGGATGGCAAGCCGATGGCCTTCTACGACGGCGTGGTGGGCGGCCGCTCGGTGGGTGCCCCCGGCACGGTGCGGGCACTGGCACTGGCCCACCAGCGTTACGGCAAGCTGCCCTGGGCTGCGCTGTTCGAGCCCGCCATCACCCTCGCGGAGCAGGGATTCGTGATAAGCCCGCGGCTGGCCGCGCTGCTGGCCAAGGACCCCTACCTTGCCAAGGACCCGGACGCGCGGGCCTACTTCTATCAGGCCGACGGCAGGCCCAAAGCGGCGGGCAGCCGACTGACCAACCCGGCCCTGGCCAAGGTACTGCGTACCCTGGCAAGCGAGGGACCGGACGCCTTCTATCGCGGCCCGCTGGCCGAGGCCATGGTGGCCAAGGTGCACGCCCACCCGACCAACCCCGGGGTGCTGAGCGCGGTCGATCTCGCCAGCTACCGCGCCAGGCTGCGCGACGGCCTCTGCTTTGACTATCGCCAGAGCCGGGTGTGCGGCTTCCCGGCCCCTTCGTCCGGCACCATCGCACTCGGCCAGATCTTCGGCATGCTGGAGAGCCGCGACATGGCGGCCCTCAAACCGGTGCCAGGGGAGCAGGGCCAGCCGGCCGCTTCCGCCGAGGCGATCCACCTCTACAGCGAGGCGGCGCGGCTCGCCTTTGCGGATCGCAACCAGTACGTGGCGGACAGCGATTATGTGGCGGTCCCCGTCAGCGGCCTGCTCGACAAGCACTATCTGGCCCGCCGCGGCGCCCTCATCGGCGAGCGCTCCATGGGCCTGGCCAAAGCGGGCACCCCACCGCTGGCGCCGGCTCGCGGCCTGGATGCCACCCCTGAGCTCCCCTCCACCAGCCACGTCTCCATCGTCGACAAGGCGGGGATGGCGGTCTCCATGACCAGCTCCATCGAAGACGGCTTCGGCTCGCGGCTGATGGTCAACGGCTACCTGCTCAACAACCAGCTCACCGACTTCTCCTTCACCTCGCTGGACGCCGCCGGGCTGCCGGTGGCCAACCGGGTGGAGCCGGGCAAGCGGCCGCGCTCCTCCATGTCCCCCCTGCTGGTGTTTGACAAGGACAGCGGCGAGCTGGAGATGAGCCTGGGCTCGCCGGGGGGCTCCGCTATCATCAACTACGTGGGCAAGACGTTGCTGGGCACCCAGGATTGGGGGCTCAACCTGCAGCAGGCGATCAATCTGCCCAACTTCGGCAGTCGCAACGGCCCCACCGAGCTGGAAGCGGGTCGCACCCCGGCTGCGGTGATCGAGGCGCTCAAGGCGAAGGGACACGAGGTGGTGCTGAGCGAGCAGACCTCGGGCCTGCAAGGCGTGCAGCGCAACGTAAGCGGCTGGCTTGGCGCCGCCGATCCGCGCCGGGAGGGGATCGCCAAGGGCCAGTGAGCGCGGCTACATCTGCACTCAGACCCCGCACAGCGAAGCGGCCGACCGGCCGCTTTTTTGTGTTCCTCCCTCCTCCAGCTGCGACCAGAAAAACCATCACCGATTGATTACTGTTGCCAGCCTGACCGCCAGAGAAGCGCGCTTTCACCTCAAAACAGCCACTTATACAGTTTTAATCGCAAATTAAGTCTTAAATGTGGATAAATATTGTTTTTCTACCAAAAACGTATTATTTTTCAACAGAAACGGCAACTGTTGTCCCCCAGACACACCCTCTGTGCATGCGGCCAGCATCTGTCTCTTTCGCCCCCTGCTCATTGACAGCTGCCCTCTTCGCCCGCGCGGTGATCTGGTAGCCCCCTGACTGCCATTAGCGAGGTGACGACATGGACCACTCCCTTCCCCTGATTACCACTCTGGTCGGCGGCTTCGTGCTGGCCTACATCCTCGGCATGTTTGCCCAGCGCCTCAAGATCTCCCCCATGGTGGGTTATCTGGCGGCTGGCGTCATCTCGGGCCCCTTCACCCCGGGTTATGTGGCCGACATGAAGCTGGTGCCCGAGCTGGCGGAGCTGGGGGTGATCCTGCTGATGTTCGGGGTGGGGCTGCACTTCTCCTTCCGCGATCTGATGTCGGTGAAACGGATCGCCATCCCTGGCGCCATTGCCCAGATCGCGGTCGCCACCCTGCTCGGCATGGGGCTCTCCTCCCTGCTGGGCTGGGATCCGGTCGCCGGCCTGATGTTCGGCCTCGCCCTCTCCACCGCCAGTACCGTGGTGCTGCTGCGGGCGCTGGAGAGCCGCCAGAATCTGGAAACCCTGCAGGGACGCATCGCCATCGGCTGGCTCATCGTCGAGGATCTGGTGATGGTGCTGGCGCTGGTGATGCTGCCGATCATCGCCGACATTCAGTTCGGCGAGCAGACCCTGAGCTGGCAGAGCATAGCGCTGGATCTGGGCTGGACCCTCGGCAAGGTGAGCCTGTTCGTGGCGCTGATGATGGTGGTGGGCAGCCGCTTCATTCCCTGGCTGCTGGCCCACACCGCCAGCACCGGCTCGCGCGAGCTGTTCACCCTGGCGGTGCTGACCTGCTCGCTCGGCATCGCCTTTGGCGCGGTCAAGCTGTTTGGCGTCTCCTTCGCCCTCGGCGCCTTCTTCACCGGCATCGTCATGAACCGCTCCGAGCTGAGCCACCGCGCCGCCAACAACACCCTGCCGCTGCAGGACGCCTTCGCCGTGCTGTTCTTCGTCTCGGTGGGCATGCTGTTCAACCCGGCGGTGCTGCTGACCGAGCCGCTGGCGGTGCTGGCCACCCTGTTCATCATCATGTTCGGCAAATCGGCGGCGGCCTACGCCATCGTGCGACTGTTCCGCTACAGCCGGCGCACCGCCCTCACCATCTCCGCCAGTCTGGCCCAGATCGGCGAGTTCTCCTTCATCCTCATCGGGCTGGCCATCGTGCTCAAGCTGGTGCCGGAAGGGGCCCGTGACCTGATCTTGGTGGGGGCCAGCCTCTCCATCATGCTCAACCCGCTGGTGTTCAACGCCGTCGAGCGCTACCTGGAGAAACACCCGGACGCCGACAACGCCAAGGTGCTGGCCGAGTGCAAGTGCCCGGCGGTGGAGATGAAGGCCCACACCATACTGGTGGGCTATGGCCGGGTCGGCCGCCTGCTGGTGAACGGCCTGCAGCAGGCCGGGCGCGAGCTGGTGGTGATCGAGCAGGATCCGCACCGGCTGGAGAGCCTGCGCCAGGCCGACATTCCCCACGTCAACGGCAACGTGGCCGATGACGAGGTGCTGTGCCGCGCCGCCATCACCGACGCCAGCTGGCTGCTGGTGGCCATCCCCAACAGCTTCGAGGCCGGCGAGGCCATCGCCCAGGCCAAGCTCATCAACCCGGCGATCAGGGTGATCGCCCGCGCTCACAGCGACGACGAGGTGAGCTTCCTCACCAAGCAGGGGGCGGACAAGGTGATCATGGGCGAGCGGGAGATAGCCCTCGGCATGCTGGCCCAGGCCACCGCATAAACCGCCATCCAGTGAACCAGAGGGGCCTTGGCCCCTCTTTTTTATGCCTCTTTGTCCACCTGCTCTTCTGGGTACCCAGGCCCCTCCCCACCCATGCCCACCAGCGTCTCGCGCCGACATGGCACAATTTGACTCCCTTTGTCAGCCCCCCAGGTCAGGGCTGCGCGCCGCCTCTGCGGCGGGCACGCTGCGCAGCTTCCCCTCGCCAGCACAAAGCACCAGCGGTTACCCCCAGCGGGGCGCAGTAGACAGCAGATCCTGCAGCGGCCCCCACCGGACGGGGGTAGGGTCGCGCCAGATGGGCAAATTCGCCGTTTTCTCCCTTTGGCTAGACTGGGCCAGTCGTCTTATGACACCCACTTGGCACACATGCCTGCAACTCACTCTGGAAGGATCCGCTATGAAACCCTTGTTGACCGCCCTCTTGCTTCCCCTGCTACCCCTCGCCGTACAGGCCGCCGAACCCGTCTGGATCACGGTCGGTGCCGACAGCGGCGTCGAACTCAAGCAGGTCAAGGCCAAGCTGGCCCCCCTGTTCAGCGCCAGCGGCGCCCCGGTCCAGCTGGCCCAGGTCGAGGCGAGCGAGCTCGGCACCCTCTCCCACCTGATGCACGAAGGGCACCAGCGCTGCGGCGGCTATGTGGTGCACAGCACCCTGGCCGACGCCCTGCAGAGCATGGCCCAGCCCATCAGCCAGAACCTGTTCAGCGCCCCGCCGCTGACCCAGGGGGCCAGTGTCAACCGGCTGCTGCCCTATCTGGATCAGGGCAACATAGTCGGCACCATCAGCCAGCTCGCCAGCTGGCGCAACCGCTACTACACCACCACCACAGGGGTGCAGTCGGCGGACTGGGTGGCCGGCCAGTGGCAGACCCTGAGCGCCACCCTGCCCTGGGCCAGCGTCAGCCGGGTCAAGCACAGCGGCTATCCGCAACAATCCGTGGTGCTGACCCTCAAGGGCAGCCGCTACCCGGACGAAGTGGTGGTGCTCGGCGGTCACCTCGACTCCACCGCGGGCTCGGCCCCCAACAGCCGTACCCTGGCCCCCGGCGCCGATGACGATGCCTCCGGCATCGCTACCCTGACCGAGGTGCTGCGGGTCATCGCCGAGCAGGGCCGCCAGCCGGAGCGCACCCTGCAGTTCATCGGCTATGCGGCGGAAGAGGTGGGGCTGCGCGGCTCCAAGGACATCGCCACCCGCTACAAGGCGGCCAATACCAAGGTGCTGGCGGCGCTGCAGCTGGACATGACCAACTACCAGGGGTCGGCGGAAGATATCGTCTTCATGACCGACTACACCGACAAGGGGCTGACCGGCTATCTGGCCCAGCTGCTCGACGCCTATCTGCCCCAGATCCGCTACGGCTATGACAGCTGCGGTTACGGCTGCTCGGATCACGCCTCCTGGCATAATCAGGGCTACCCGGCCGCCATGCCGTTCGAGTCGCGCTTCAACGACTACAACCCCAACATCCACACCGCCCAGGACACCTTGCAAAACTCTGACCCCTCGGCTGCCCACGCCCTCAAGTTCGCCCAGCTGGCCACCAGCTTCGCCATCGAGATGGGCAAGATAAACTGAGCCGCCAAGGCGAGGTGACGCACCTAAAACAAGAGGGAGGCCAGGCCTCCCTCTTTCGTCTCTGCGTCTGCCACTCAGGACTGTCGATGTATCCCGTCAAGCGGGGTACTGGGGTGCGGCAAGCCTTGCTGTGCGCGGGCCGTGGCGGCCTGGGCCTGGTGCATTTCAAGGCGCTCGAACGCGCGCAGCACGCCATCGCGGGGAGCGGGATCCACCGGCCAGCAGCTGGCGGGCAGCGCCTGCACGCCCAGCAGGGCAACGGACAACAGCAACAGATAAGGGGCCATCTTGCAGCACTCTTTGCGGCACTACGGTGGCAGCAGAGTGTCTATTCTTGTCGAGGACCGATGACGGCTTGATGACGGGATGGGATCGTCATTTTACAACATCTGACGAGGCGGGCCGGCGCCGAGATACATATGGCGACATTTATGCCAAATCTGCGCGGACCAGTTAATTTATGCCCTAAAAAGTAGCCAAGAGGAAAACGTTATCCCTGAAAAGAAAACGTTATCTGGTCAAAACGTTGTTTCTGGATCATAAAAAGTATCCAAAAACTGGTGTATATTGCACGGCGGAAACTCCTTAACCATGAAGACTGACATGAAAAAGACCAAAATCGTCTGCACCATCGGTCCCAAGACCGAATCCAAAGAAATGCTGGCCAAGATGCTGGACGCCGGCATGAACGTCATGCGCCTGAACTTCTCCCACGGCGACTACGCCGAGCACGGTGGTCGCATCAGCAACCTGCGCGCTGTCATGGCCGAAACCGGCAAGCACGCAGCCATTCTGCTGGACACCAAGGGTCCGGAAATCCGTACCATCAAGCTGGAAGGCGGCAACGACGTTGCCCTGGTCGCTGGCCAGACCTTCACCTTCACCACCGACCAGACCGTGGTTGGCAACAAAGACAAAGTAGCCGTGACCTATGCCGGTTTCGCCAACGACCTGCGCGTCGGCAACCGCATCCTGGTTGACGATGGCCTGATCGGTCTGGACGTCATCGAGCTCACCGAGCGCGAAGTCATCTGTAAAGTACTGAACAACGGCGATCTGGGCGAGAACAAGGGCATCAACCTGCCGGGCGTCTCCATCAAGCTGCCGGCCCTGGCCGAGAAAGACAAGCGCGACCTGATCTTCGGTTGCGAGCAAGGCGTTGATTTCGTTGCCGCCTCCTTCATTCGCAAGAAAGAAGACGTGCTGGAAATCCGTGAGCACCTGAAAGCCCACGGTGGCGAGAACATCCAGATCATCTCCAAGATCGAAAACCAGGAAGGCCTGGACAACTTCGACGAGATCCTGGCTGTTTCCGACGGCATCATGGTTGCTCGTGGCGACATGGGTGTCGAAATCCCGGTTGAAGAAGTTATCTTCGCCCAGAAGATGATCATCGAGAAGTGCAACAAAGCCCGCAAAGTGGTCATCACCGCCACCCAGATGCTGGACTCCATGATCAAGAACCCGCGTCCGACCCGCGCCGAAGCCGGCGACGTGGCCAACGCCATCCTGGACGGTACCGACGCAGTGATGCTGTCCGGTGAGTCCGCCAAGGGCAAATACCCGCTGGAAGCCGTGACCATCATGGCCACTATCTGCGAGCGTACCGATGCCGTGATGCCGTCCAACCTGTCTGCTGCCAACGACAGCAACAAGCTGCGCATCACCGAAGCAGTCTGCAAAGGCGCGGTAGAGACCTCCGAGAAGCTGGACGCCCCGCTGATCGTGGTTGCCACCGAAGGCGGCAAGTCTGCCAAGGCCATCCGCAAGTACTTCCCGAAAGCCTGGATCCTGGCCATCACCACCAACAAGAAGACCGCTGCCCAGCTGGTACTGACCAAGGGTGTGGTTGCTCACGTGGTTGACAGCATCGCCTCCACCGACGATTTCTATCGCATCGGTAAAGAAGCGGCGCTGGCCAGCGGCATGGGTCTGAAGGGTGACGTGGTTGTCATGGTCTCCGGTGCCCTGGTACCGAGCGGCACCACCAACACCGCTTCTGTTCACGTTCTTTAATCGGAACTGAACAAGCTGAAAACGGCGCCTGCGGGCGCCGTTTTTTTTATCTGCCCCCCTGCTGCCCATTCCTGCCCGGTGTTAGAATCCACGCGGATTTAATCCAAGTGGGAAATCTCCCAAATATCGCGTAATAACCCGGAAGTTTTATGCTCTCAACACGTTTCAAAAGAGCCTCGGCGACCCTGTTGCCGCTGCTCTGCTTACTCGTCAGCCTCTGCGCCCCGCAAGCCATGGCGCAGGATGTGCCCTCACGTGCCAGTGTGCAGCGGGCGCTCGATGCCCTTGGCAAGTCTGATACCCTCACCGTCAGCCAGCAGGCCGACCAGAAATTCCTGACCGACACCCTCACCCTGCTCGACAGCATCGAGAAGGAGAAGAGCAAGGCCAAGAGCCAGAGCGAGCGTATCCGCTCCCTGCCGGCCGAGCTCAGGGACATCAGCGCCAAGCTCGATGCCCTGACCCAGAACAAGAGTGCCGAGCAGATCAAGAGTGAATACGCCAGCATGAGCCTGAGCGAGCTGGAGAGTCGCCAGCCCGACGTCATGGCCAACATGCAGGATGCCCAGGAAGCCCTCGGCACCATCGGCAGCCAGATCACCAGCCTGCAAACCCTGCCGGAGCGGGCCCAGGCCCTGATGAGCCGCGCCTATCAGCGCAGCCAGGAGATCCGTACCCGCCTCAATGCCGGTGACGGGGTGAGCGGTGCCGAGAAAATGAAGCTGGGCGCCGAGCTGGCCCTCCAGGAGCTGCAACTGGCCAACCTGCAACAGCAGCTGGACAACCGCACCAGCATGCAGGATCTGGCGGTCAAGCAGCGCGATTACCAGAGCGCCCGCCTCGCGAGCGAAGAGCAGAAACTGCAACTACTGCAAGAGCAGAGCAGTGCCAAGCGCCTCGGTGACACCGAAAAGACCGCCGAACAGACCGGCGAGCTGGTCGCCGCGGATGACAATCCGCTGGTACAAAAAGAGCAGGAGCTCAACCATCAGCTCAGCCAGCAACTGGTCAGCGCCACCACCAACCTCAACTCGCTGGTACAGAAGAACCTGCAGGCCAAGAGCTGGCTGGAGCGCGGCACCCAGACCGAGCGCAACCTCAACGAACAGGTGCAGATGCTCAAGGGCAACCTGCTGCTGTCACGCATTCTCTACCAGCTCTATCAACAGCTGGAGTCGTCGCCCTCCACGCTGGTGAAGAACCTGGAAGAGCAGATCGCCGACCTGCACCTGGCCCAGTTCGAGCTGAGCCAGCAGCGCGACCAGCTGTTCCAGAAGACCCAGTATCTGGACAACCTGATCGCCAACAGCAGCGAGCCGGTGAGCGAGGAGGACAGAGCCAGCCTCTCCAAGCTGCTCGACACCCGCATCAGCCTGCTCGACCAGCTCAACCGCCAGCTGGATGCCCAGCTGACCAACGCCATCAGCCTGCAGCTGACCCAGCAGCAGCTGGCGCGGATCTACTCCTCCATCGAATTTACCCTGCAGCAGCACATCTTCTGGGTGAGCAGCAACAAGCCCATCGACGGCAAGTGGTTCATCAGCTGGCCGGCCCAGGCCTACAAGCAGGCCTCCGACTGGGTGCTGAAACCGGACTGGAGCGGCTGGGGTGAAACCTTGTTGCCGATCACCCTGCTGGCCCTGCCGCTGCTGCTGGTGGGCGGTCTGCTGATCTGGAAGCGCCCGGCGCTGGTGGAGCGGCAGAAGAAGATCACCAAGGATCTGGGGCGTTTTCGCCAGGACAGCCAGTGGCACACCCCGCGCGCCCTGCTGTTTACCGTGCTGCAGCGCCTGCCGGGCAGCCTGTTCATCCTGGCTGCCGGCCTGCTGCTGACTGACTGCGGTCTGCTCAGCTCCAAGCTCATTTTCCAGATCACCCTCAATCTGGCACTCGGTTACCTGGTGTTCAGCGTCTATCTGACGGTGATGCGGCCGGGCGGCATTGCCGAGACCCATTTCCGCATTGCCAGAGCCGAGCTGCAGGCCAAGCGCACCAGCATGCGCTACCTGTGGGTGCCCTTGCTGCCGCTCATCATGTTGTCGACCAAGGCGGTGGTAGAACCATCGTCGCTGGGCAACGACGTGGTGGGGCAGGCGCTGACCCTGGCCCTGCTGGGGCTGGCCGCCTACCTGGTGTTCCCCATCTCCCGCGCCCGCATCAAGGGCGAGGCGAGCATGCAGCAGTCCATCACCGCCATCGCCCTGGCGCTGGCACCGGTAGCGCTGATGGTGCTGGTCGGGCTGGGCTACTACTACACCGCCCTCAAGCTGACCGGCCGGCTGATCGAATCCTTCTACCTCATCATCATCTGGAGCCTGGTCTACCGCACTGCCCTGCGCGGCCTCGAGCTGGCGGCCCGTCGTCTGGCCTATCGCCGTGCGGTGGCCAAGCGCGAGCACAAGTCCTCGGAAGATGCGGAAGGGGGTGAATCCATCGAAGAGCAGCCCATGGATCTGGAGGATGTCAGCCAGCAGTCCCTGCGCCTGACCCGCACCGTGCTGCTGCTGGTGTTCGGCGTGGCCTTCTACTGGCTCTGGTCCGATCTGGTGGCGGTCTTCTCCTACCTCGACAGCATGGTGCTGTGGCACAAGAGCGTGGGCTCCGGCGCCAATGCGGTGCTCTACCCCGTCAGCCTGAGCGATGTGCTGACCGCCATCTTCATGCTGGGGGCGGCCTGGTCGCTGGCCCGCAACCTGCCGGGTCTGCTGGAGGTGCTGGTGCTCTCCAAGCTGCGCCTGGCCCAGGGCACGGCCTACGCCATCACCACCATGCTCAACTACGTGCTGATCGGGGTCGGTACCCTCACCGCCCTCTCCCTGATGGGCATGCAGTGGGACAAGCTGCAGTGGCTCGCCGCCGGTCTGACGGTCGGTATCGGTTTCGGTCTGCAGGAGGTGGTCGGCAACTTCGTCTCCGGCATCATCATCCTGTTCGAGCGTCCGGTGCGGATCGGTGACACCGTCACCATCGGTACCTTCTCCGGCACCGTCTCCAAGATCCGCATCCGCGCCACCACCATCACCGACTTCGATCGCAAGGAGGTGATCATCCCCAACAAGGTGCTGATGACCGAGCGGCTGATCAACTGGTCGCTGAGCGACACCGTCACCCGGGTCATCGTGCGGGTGGGGGTGGCCTACGGTTCGGATCTGGAGCTGACCCGTACCCTGCTGAAACAGGCGGCGGACGACAACAGCCGCGTCTTGAAAGACCCGGCCCCCATCGTCTACTTCCTCACCTTCGGCCCCAGCACCCTGGATCACGAGCTGCGCTTCTTCGTGAGCGAGCTCGGCGATCGCAACCCGGCGGTGGACGAGCTGAACCGCAAGATCGACGCCCTGTTCAAGGCCAACGGCATCGAGATCGCGTTCAACCAGATGGACGTCTACATCAAGAACATGAAGGGCGAAGAGCAGAAGGTGGAGTCCGACTCCGCCCAGCCTCCCGCACTGCCGGGTGCCCAGCCCGGCTAAGGCAGCACGCCATGCCACTCGAAGGCCCCGCAAGGGGCCTTTTTTATGGTCGGCGGCCGGCCGCCCACGCTGGTTTTGTGACGTGCCGGCCAGAATGGGACGCCGTTTGCCGCTAGCCTGAAGCGCTTACCTCCCCCAGTGAGGGGGTCTGCCAATCCGGGCCGGCCGCGATACACTGAGGGGCCAACCCCCACATTTGCCAAGGTGCGCCAATGAGTTCCCAACCCTCTCTGCTCTCTTTTCTCGGCTCTCCCCTGCTCGGGGTGGCCGCCACCTATGTCGACCCCGCCAGCAAGGAGACCGGCGTCTACATCTGCGGGGTCGAGATCCAGGCCGGCGACGAGCTGCTGCTGAACTTTCCCAAGGGGCACCAGCTGGCGGTGGGAGAAAAAATCACCCTGCATCTGGACAACCGCACCGGGGTCGACGAGTACGATGCCTCCTTGAGCGTCTACCGCGTCTCCTACAAGGGGGTGATAACACGCACCGCCCCGGACAAGGTGCAGGTCACCCCGCTGCAGTTCGAGCTCTGGTACGGCAACCGGGTGGTCTATGGCTTCGCCCGGCCGGACTATCAGCATCCGGCCGATGAACGCTCCGCTCGCGAGCTGCCGGTCACCCCGCTCACCGGCCTGCCGGTGCCTGACCTGCGCGAAGTGGAGAACAAGATCGGGGTACTGGTGACCCGGGCCCAGTCCCAGCCACACACCACTGTGCTGGCGTTTCTCTCCTCCGATGAGGACGACATCTTCTTCATCACCTTCCCCGAGACCTTCAAGTCGCAGCTGCTCAAGCGCGACGGCCGCTGCCACTTCGCCATCGACTCGCGGGCGGTGTTCACCTACACCCGCGCCATCGAGTGGAACTACACCATCATCGCCGCCGATGCCTACCAGATCCCGCAGGATCATCCGCTGTTCGAGCCCATCCGCGCCGCCTTCGTGCAGAAGAATCCGTGGGAAGTGGGCTTCTTCAGCCACCCGCAGGTGGAGCTCTACCACCTCAAGGCCCGTCAGGTGGTCTGCCCGGGGCGGGCAAAAGAGTAGGCCAGAACGGGCCCGAAAGAGGATAAGATGACCGCCGTTGCCCATGACAAGGAGTAGAGAGCAGATGCAGCAGGTCGTTTATGTGGCGAGCCCCGCCAGCCAGCAGATCCACGTGTTCGCCCTGGCCGGGAGCGGAGAGCTCGCGCCATTGCAGGTGGTCGACACCCCGGGCCAGGTCCAGCCGCTGGTGATCAGCCCGGACAGGCACTGGCTCCATGCCGCCGTGCGGCCCGATTTTGCGCTCATCAGCTACCGGATTGACGTGGATGGCCGGCTCAGCGAGCCGAGCTCGGCGCCGCTGGCGGGCAGCGCCTCCCACACCGCCATCTCGGCCGACGGCCGCTTCCTGCTGGCGGCCTCCTATGCCTTCAATCATGTCACCGTCTCCGCCATCGGAAGCGCCGGTCGGGCAGAGTCGCCCCACCAGCAGCTCGACGGCTTGCAGGCCGCCCACTCGGTCACCCTGCTGGCCGCCGATGGCCAGGGCGAGCAGGAGGTGCTGGTCGCCTGCCTCAAGGAGGACCGTATCCGCCGCTTTGTGCTCTGCCGGGAGGGTCGGCTGCGCCCCCATCCACGGGGGGATCTGCAGACTGCCAGCGGCGCCGGCCCGCGCCATCTGGCGCTGCATCCAAGCAATGGCGACCTCTATTGCCTGAACGAGCTCGACTGCACCATCAACCGCTACCGGCGCAGCGCCGACGGCGACATCACACTGTGCCAGAGCCTGGAGATGCTGCCCGCCGGTTATCAGGGGGAGTACTGGGGCGCGGATCTGCACGTGACGCCGGATGGGCGCTTTCTCTACAGCAGCGAGCGGGCCAGCAGCCTGCTGACCCAGTTCGCCATTGCGCCGGATGGCGAACTCGGGGTGGTCGGCCACTTCCCCACCGAAACCATGCCGCGCGGCTTTGCCATCGACGGGCAGGGCCGCTGGCTGCTGGCGGCAGGGCAGGCCTCCCACCAGCTGGCGCTGCACCGCATCGATCCGGCCAGCGGCGCCCTGACCCTGCAGGCACGTCAGCCAGTGGGCGAAGGGGCCATGTGGGTGCGGGTATTGACGCTGGCACCCTGAGCTCTCAGCACTTAGCCCAAGCCTGGCGCACCGACAAAACAGAGAGGCCACCCTGGGGTGGCCTCATTTTCATCATCTCAATGCAAGTCAACGCAGGGATTTAATCCTTGGCGCTCTCCATGGCACCCTCTTCGGAGTGCTGGGGCAGGATGAGGTTGAGCAGGATGGCGGCCACCGAGGCCAGACCCACGCCAGCCAGGGCGAAGTCACCGATCTTCATCTCCAACGCACCGACACCCACGGTCAGGGTCACGGCCACGATGGCGATGTTGCGCGACAGCCCCAGATCCACCTTGGACTCCACCAGGGTCTTGAGACCGATGGCGGCGATGGATCCGAACAGCAGCAGCATGATGCCGCCCATCACCGGCATCGGGATGGAGGTGAGCAGGGCGTTGAACTTGCCGAAGAAGGCCAGAATGATGGCGAACACCGCGGCCCAGGTCATGGTAACCGGGTTGAAGTTGCGAGTGATCATCACGGCGCCGGTCACTTCGGCATAGGTGGTGACGGGGGGGCCACCGATGAACCCGGCGAAGCAGACGCCGATGCCGTCACCGGCCAGGGTACGGTGCAGACCCGGGTTCTTGGTGTAATCCTTGCCCGTCACGCCACCGATGGCCAGCACGCCGCCGATGTGTTCGATACAGGGGGCGATGGCCACCGGCAGCATGAACAGCGCCGCAGCCCAGTTGATCTCGGGGGTCACGAAGTGGGGCAGCGCCAACCAGGGGGCGTTCACCATGCCATCGAAGCTCACCTGACCCATCAGCACGGCGGCCACATAACCGGCGATGACGCCGGAGAGGATGGGGATGAGCTTGATCCAGCCCTTGCAGAACACCGCCGCAATCAGGGTCACCGCCAGCGAGATGCCGGCCAGGGTCAGCGCAACCGAGGCTGGCACGACCTGCTCACCGCCGGCGCGGCCCATCGCCATGTTGCAGGCCACCTGGGCGACCGACAGACCGATCACCATGATCACCGGACCAATCACCACCGGCGGCAGCAGCTTGTGCACGAAGCCCATCCCACGCACGCGAATGAGCGCGGCCAGGATGAAGTACATGAAACCGGCGGCAAACAGACCGAACATGGTGGAGGGCAGGCCCCAGGTCTGGGTGGCGTAAATGATGGGGGCGATGAAGGCAAAGCTGGAACCGAGGAAAATCGGGACCTGGCGGCGGGTGCAGAGCTGGAACAGCAGGGTGCCCACACCGGCGCCAAGCAGGGCCATGGAGGGGTTCAGTCCGGTGAGCAGGGGCACCAGAACCATGGCACCGAAGGCGACAAACAGGATTTGCAGCCCGGCGACACTTTGCTTGACTAAGGAAAACATGGATGTCCTTAATTTTTTGATAACTGACGGGGATATTTGACACTTTTCAGTTATCACAAGACTTTTTCAAGGCACTGAATGAGCCATTCGGCGTCATTTGTTGCCTCTTACTGCTTGGGGAGGGCATGAAACTGGCTTTTTAGGCGGGATTCGTTGCTACAAGCATCGAGGAAGCGATTTTACGCACTTTTATGGCCGACGCCAATCGTTTTTCTGCCTGGTTTATTGATCGCCAGTTCAACAGGGTTATGTTTTATACGCCGAGTGAGGGAAAAGCAGGGGATTGAACTTGCAATGATGCGGATTCACTGTTTGACGGCCGAGCTTGGCTACCAGGGCAAAAGATCTGCAAAAAAGAGAGGGGGGCAATGTCCCCCCTCTACTATCAATGAGTCAATAACACCGGTAAGTAGTCTATACCCGGCGATAGGGCAGATAGACCGGCTCCCACATGTGGTTGAGGATGTGCTGCTGCAGATCCTGACCGATCAGCGGGTGGGAAGGATCCCGCCGCACTATGTCTTTCAGCACCGCCGTCGCCACGTGCACCGAGATGTTGCGCAGCTCGCGAATGCGCGGATAGACGGCCCCCTTGGCCAGGTCCACCTCGCTCACGCACTCCGCCAGCGCAAAGGCGGCGGTGGTGAAGATGTCCGGCGTGATCTCGCGGATCTGGCTGACGATGGCCGCCAGACCCACCCCCGGGAAGATGAAGACGTTGTTGCCCTGACCGACCCGGAACTCCTGCCCCTCGTAGTGCACATCCTTGAACGGGCTGCCGGTGGCGACGATGGCCTTGCCCTTGCTCCAGCGATAGATGTCGTCCGGCAACGCCTCGCAGTTGGCGGTCGGGTTGGAGAGCGGGAACACCATGGGGCGCGCGCAGTGTTTTTGCATCAGCTGCACGTGCTCCTCCTTGAAGGCGCCGCCCGAGCCGCTGGTGCCGAGCAGCACAGTGATCGGCACGTGACGCAGCACGTCGGTCAGGTTGGCCTTGCCGGGCACCTCGGTGTCCCAGCCGGCCAGCAGCAGGCCAGGCTTGGCGTAGCGGCGCTTGTACTCGTCGAGCCCCTCGCGGTTGTCACACACCAGCCCCTGGGTATCCAGGATGTAGATGCGATCGCGGGCCGCCTGCGGATCCAGCCCTTCGCGGATCATGCCCGCGCAGATCTGATCCGCCACCCCGACCCCGCCGGCACCGGCGCCATAGACCAGGTAGTTCTGCTGGCCCAGGGTCTCGCCCTTGACCTTGACCGCCCCTATGATGCCCGCCAGCACCACGGCACCTGTGCCCTGGATGTCGTCGTTGAAGGACGGCAGCGACTGCTGATAGCGGGAGAGATTGTTGAAGGCGTTGGACTTGCTGAAATCCTCCCACTGCAGCACTGCGTTCGGGAAGTGGCGCTTGACCCCGGCCACGAACTTGTCGATGAAGTCGTCGTACTCCTTGCCGCGAATGCGCTTGTGGGGCTGACCCAGGTACATGGGATCATCCAGCAGCGCCTGATTGTCGGTGCCCACATCGAGCGCGATGGGCAGGCAGCAGGCGGGGTGAATGCCGGCAGCCAGGGTATAGAGGGAGAGCTTGCCAATGGGAATGCCCATGCCACCCACCCCCTGGTCACCGATCCCCAGGATCCCCTGGCTGTCGGTCACGACGATGATGCGCACCGATTTGGCATCCAGCTGACGGGCCAGGGAGCCCATGTCATCGACGTTCTTCGGGGTGATGTAGAGGCCGCGCGCCTTCTGGTAGCGGTGGCTGAACTCCTGACACGCCTTGCCCACGGTCGGGGTATAGATGATGGGGGTCATCTCCTCCACGTGGCGCGCCAGCAGGGCGTAGAACAGGGTCTCGTTGCGATCCTGCAATGCCCGCAGGTTCTGATACTTCTCGATGTCGCTGCAGGCGCTCAGAAAGCCCTGATAGACCCGATCCAGCTGGGCTTCGAAGGTTTGCACCTGGGGAGGCAACAGGCCGTCGAGCTCGAAGTCGGCGCGCTCCTGTTCGGTAAAGGCGGTGCCCTTGTTGAGATTGCGATCGTTGAGCAGATCGGTGCCAGTCAGTGCAACGGGGCGAAAATCTTGTCCCTGTGCATCTTTCCACAGCAGATATTGTCCGGTAGCCATAGTCATTCTCTTTGATTTACGTGAAATTGCCGTTCGGCAGGAGAGCAAGACTCATAATGAAATCAATCATATGACGTTTGCCTGTTTAGTTTTGTGAGCTTGGGCATACCCTGCGGCCAAAATCCGCACCGAGGTGGATGATGGTCTCATACCGGCCACGCGCCACAGAGAGTGGCCAACTATGCTCAACAGCAGGCCACCGGCAGGGAGAGGTTCCCGGGGACAGGAGAGAGCAAACAGATGAGTGAAATCCTGATCGTCGATGACATGGCATCCAACCGCTACATCTTGCGCAGTCTGCTGGAAGAGGCGGGTTACCGGGTGCGGGAGGCCACCGACGGCCTGCAGGCGGTGGATGCCGCCACCGAGTTCCCCCCCGATCTGGTGCTGATGGACATCAACATGCCGGTGATGGACGGTTACGAGGCGTGCCGCCGCATCAAGCTGCTGCCGGGCCAGTGGTGCCTGCCGGTGCTCTTCATCAGTACCAACAGCGGGATCGGGGCGCTCGAACAAGCCTTTCAGGCCGGCGGCTGCGACTATGTCTCCAAGCCGTTCCACCAGCTCGAGGTGCTGGCCCGGGTGCAAAACCAGCTGCGACTCAAGGAGCTGGGACGCCAACAGGCCAAGGTGCAGCTCTACCAGAGCCTGTTTCAGCTCACCGCCGGCATCGCCCACGAGATCAACACCCCCATCGGCATCGGCATCACCGCCTCCAGCCTCATTCACGGCGCCGGCGATCTGCTGGCCAGCGCGGTGCAAAACGGCATGCTGGGGCAGCGCCTGCTCCAGCAGCAGCTCACCGACATCAAGGAGGGCACCGAGCTGGTGGAGTCCAGCCTACGTCGGGTCGCCCTGCTGGTGACCCGCTTCAAGGAGCTGACCCGGGATCAGACCGAGCTGCCCGCCACCCCCTTTGCCGTACAGAAGAGCCTGCGCAAGCTGCTGCAGGCCTTCACCCCCGAGTTTCTCATCGCCAGGGTCAACGCCGAGCTGGGCGGCGAGGAGGTCACCCTGACCGCCCCCGAGTCGCTGTTTCTCGACCTGGTGCAGGAGCTCATCAAGAACAGCATGGAGCACGCCTTCAAGGGGCCGGGGGAGCACCGCCTCTCCCTGCAGGTGGAGCGGGCCGGCAGCGAGCTGCTGCTGATCTACCGGGACAACGGCCCCGGCATGGCGGCCGAGCAGCTGACCCACCTGTTCGAGCCCTTCTTCACCACCCTGCGCGGCGACCCCCGCCACTGCGGGCTGAGCGCCTGTCGCATCCACAACCTGGTGGAGAACAACCTGCACGGTCAGCTCGCCGTCACCAGCCCGCCCGGCGAGGGGCTCTGCTACCGCATCCGGCTGCCGCTGCAGCCGCCGCTCTGAGCGGCAGACACAACAAAGGGGCGCCGCAGCGCCCCTTCTCTTTCATCCTGATGTCGCGGTCAGCGCCCGCCTGACTTGCCCGTGTCAGGCTTGTCGAGCTGGTGCTTCACCTCTTCATACCAGAGGTCGTGGTGCTCCTTGGCCCAGGTCTCGTCCACCTCGCCGCTGATCATCCCCTCCAGCGCCCCTTCCAGCTGGAACAGGCCCATGTAGATATGGAAGATGAAGCCACAGATGAGGATCAAGGCCCCGACGATGTGGATGAAACTGGCCCACTCCATCTGGCGGCGCAGCTGGCCGAAGATGGGAAAGTCCAGAAACAGCCCGGTCGCCACCACGATGCCGCCAAACCAGATCAGCAGCCAGAAGATCGCCTTCTCGCCGCCGTTGGAGAAGCCCGCCGAGGGGTGACTCCCCTTGTGGGGCCCCAGCATGCCGCCCGCCTTCATGAACCACTGCACATCCACCATGTTGACGATGTTGTGGCGAAACCACTTGATGAGCACTCCCATCAGGCAGAGGAAGAAGAGCGGCCCCACGTAGTTGTGGAACACCTTGGCGAACCAGATCCAGTTCTCCCACACCCCGATGCTCACCACCAGCTTGATGAAGTGCTTGCCGTAGATGATGGCCAGCCCGGACCCGGACAGGGTCAGGAACATGCCCGCCGTGGTCCAGTGCAGCGCCCGATCGAGCCGGCTCCAGCGCTTGAGCTTGCGCCCGGTGCGCGGCTTGGAGAGCTTGGTCGGCCCCACCGCCCAGTACATCAGGCCGCACATGGCCAAGGAGCCGAAGATGGCGATGGCACCGAGCGGCGACACCCACTTGGTCTTCACCTCGAACCAGAGCTGGCCCGGCACCGAGATGAGCACCCCGTGCTCCGGCGAGCGGGAGGTGGTCACCCCCTCCTGCCCGTCCTTCACCGCCCGCCAGTAGTCGGCGCCGGCAAAGCCGACCGCCTCTTTCTCGGCGTCGGCGAAGCTGGCGGTACTCACCAGCAGCAGGGCGGCAAACAGGGCCATTAGCCAGGTTTTCATGCCGCCCCTCCCTTGCCCGCCTTGCTGGCGTCATGGAACAGCTCTTCACCGCTGCCCCAGCCCGCTTCCTTGGCGCCGCGATAGGCGACCCGCTCGCGGAAGATGTCGGAGATGACCTGCGCATCCCCCGCCAGCAGCGCCTTGGTGGAGCAGAGCTCGGCACACATGGGCAGCTTGCCCTCGGCGATGCGGTTGGCTCCGTACTTCTGGCGCTCCGCCTCGCTGTGATCCTCTTCCGGGCCGCCGGCACAGAAGGTGCACTTGTCCATCTTGCCCCGATCGCCGAAGGCGGCGGTCTTCGGGAACTGGGGCGCCCCGAACGGGCAGGCAAACAGGCAGTAACCGCAACCGATGCAGAGATCCTTGTTGTGCAGCACTATGCCGTCGTCGGTGTGATAGAAGCAGTCGGCCGGGCAGACCGCCATGCAGGGGGCGTCGGTGCAGTGCATGCAGGCGACCGAGATGGAGGTCTCCCCCGGCAGACCGTCGTTGAGGGTCACCACCCGGCGGCGCTGGATGCCCCACTCGAGGGCATCGTCGTTCTCGTTCTTGCACGCCGTCACACAGCCGTTGCACTCGATGCAGCGCTTGGTGTCACACATGAATTTCATTCTGGCCATGAGATCAGGCTCCTACTTGGCGAAAACGGCACAGGGTGACCTTGGTCTCCTGCATCTGGGTAACCGGGTCATAGCCATAGGTGGTGACTATGTTGACCGACTCCCCCAGCACATAGGGGTCTGACCCTTCCGGATATTTGGCGCGCAGATCCTGGCCCTCGAAGTGGCCGCCGAAGTGGAACGGCATAAAGGCGAGCCCAGGTTTGACCCGCGGGGTCACCAGCGCCTTCACCTTGACCCGGCCCCCTTCCGGCCCCTCCACCCACACATCCTGACCGTCGCGCACGCCGACGTCGTTGGCATCCGCCGGGTTCATCTCGACGAACATCTCCTGCTGCAGCTCGGCCAGCCAGGGGTTGGAACGGGTCTCGTCACCGCCTCCCTCGTACTCCACCAGACGGCCGGAGGTGAGGATGATCGGGAACTCCTTGCTGACATCCTTCTCCTGCACCGAGGCGTACTGGGTCGGCAGGCGCCACAGGCTCTTGGCGTCCGGCCAGGTGGCGTAGTCGGCCAAGAGATCACGGCGCGGGGTGTAGAGCGGCTCGCGGTGCTTGGGCACCTGATCCGGGAAGGTCCACACCACGCAGCGCGCCTTGGCGTTGCCGTAGGGCACGAAGCCGTGTTTGATGGCCACCCGCTGGATGCCGCCGGAGAGATCGGTCTTCCAGTTCTTGCCCTCGGCCTCTTTCTTCTCGGCTTCGGTCAGCTCATCCCACCAGCCGAGCTGTTTCAGCAGGTCGGCAGTGATCTCGGGATAGCCGTCTTCCACTTCGCTTCCCTTCGGCCAGGAGTCTTCGGCCAGCAGCGAGACGCCCTGATACTCGATGCCGAAGCGGGCGCGGAAACCGCCGCCCCCTTCGGAGACCGGAATGCTGGTGTCGTAGAGGATATGGCTGCCGGGGTGCTTCATCTCCGGAGTGCCCCAGCAGGGCCAGGGCAGACCGTACACTTCGCCGCTGACCGGGCCGCCCTCGGCCTTGAGGTTGGTCTTGTGGAAGGTGTGCCAGTTCTGCTGGTGCGCCTTGAGCCGCTCCGGGCTCTGGCCGGTGTAGCCCACGCTCCACATGCCGCGGTTGTACTCGCGGGTGATGTCTTCCAAGAGCGGCTCGTTGTTCTCCACCTTGATGTGCTTGAACAGCTCATCGGCAAAGCCGAGCTTCTTGCTCAGCAGATACATGATCTCGTGGTCGACCTTGGATTCGAACAGGGGTTCTATCACCTTGTCGCGCCACTGCATGGAGCGGTTGGTAGCGGTGACGGAACCATAGGTTTCGAACTGGGTGGTGGCCGGCAGCAGGTAGACGCCGTCAGTACGATCGTTCATGACGGCAGCGACTGTGGGATACGGGTCGACAATCACCATCATGTCGAGCTTTTGCATCGCCTTCTTCATCTCGGGGCCGCGGGTCTGGGAGTTGACCGCATGGCCCCAGTAGAACATGGCGCGGATGTTGGAGCCCTGCTCGATGAGATCGGCGTTCTCCAGCACCCCGTCCACCCAGCGGGAGACCGGGATGCCGTTGTTGTTCATCGGCAGCTTGCCGTTGTAGGCCTTGTTGTCAAAACGCGCCTTGATCCACTCGTAATCGACATCCCACACCCGGGCCCAGTGCTTCCAGGAGCCCTCTTCCAGCCCGTAGTAACCGGGCAGAGAGTCTGAGGTGACGCCAAAGTCGGTGGCACCCTGCACGTTGTCGTGACCACGGAAGATGTTGGTGCCCGCCCCGCTCTTGCCCACGTTGCCGAGGGCCAGTTCGAGGATGCAGTAGGCGCGGGTGTTGTTGTTACCTGTGGTGTGCTGGGTGCCGCCCATGCACCAGACCACGCAGCCGGGGCGGTTGTCGGCCAGCAGCTTGGCAGCGCCATGGACCTGCTGCTCGTTGAGGCCGGTCACCCGCTCCACTTCCGCCGGCGTCCAGCGCGCCACCTCTTTTTGCACCTCGTCCATGCCATAGACGCGGGTGCGGATGAACTCTTTGTCTTCCCAGCTGTTCTTGAAGATGTGCCAGAGCATGCCCCAGATAAAGGCGACGTCGGTGCCCGGACGCAGGGAGAGGTACATGTCCGCCTTGGCGGCGGTGCGGGTGCGGCGCGGGTCGACCACCAGGATCTTGCAGCCGTTGCGCTCTTTCGCCAGCAGGATGTGCTGCATGGCGACCGGGTGGGCCTCCGCCGGGTTGGAGCCGATGAACATGATCGACTTGCTGTTGTGCATGTCGTTCAGGCTGTTGGTCATGGCGCCGTAGCCCCAGGTGTTGGCGACCCCGGCGACCGTGGTGGAGTGGCAGATGCGCGCTTGGTGATCCACGTTGTTGGTGCCCCACAGGGACGCCATCTTGCGAAACAGGTAGGCCTGCTCGTTGGAGTGCTTGGCGGAGCCGAGCCAGTAGACGCTGTCGGGGCCGGACTCCTTGCGAAGGCGCAGCACTTCATTGCCCACCTCTTCGATGGCCTGTACCCAGCTCAGGCGCTGCCACTTGCCGCCCACCAGCTTCATCGGGTACTTGAGGCGACGCTCGCCGTGGCCGTGCTCGCGCAGGGCAGCTCCCTTGGCGCAGTGACCGCCGAGGTTGAAGGGGTGATCGAAGGCCGGCTCCTGACCGGTCCAGACGCCGTTTTGCACCTCGGCATAGACGCCGCAGCCCACCGAGCAGTGGGAGCAGATGGTGCGCTTCACCTCGACCGGCACGTCGGCCGCCACGCTCTTGGCCTCGGCCCGCTGCATCATGGCCGGCGCCAGCCAGCCGGCCGCCACGGCGCCACCGGCCACCAGACCTGAGTTGACCATAAAGGCGCGACGGGTCAGCCCTTGACCGCGAGCGGCCCCATTGCTTTGCAAGCTGCCCTGCTCGCCCGCCTGGGGCTGCTCGGCACGTTTCGTCAGTTTCATGAGTTCTCCTTCACTGAGTCGGCTCAGTCGGTGCCGCGCAGGGTGCGATAAAAGTCGTGAACGTGGGGGGTCTCCCGATAGCCCTTGTCGGGCTCGGTGTCGTGGGTCAGCACCTCTTTGCCCACCACCCGGCCAGTGGCACCGGCCAGCACGCCTATGGTGGCAACCACCCCCACCCCCTTGATCAGATTGCGGCGGGACGGGTCTTTCAGCTGTTCATCGCTCATCTTTCTGTGACCTCTGTTGTTATGGTCGGCTGCGGTGAGCCGGTTTTGCTATGAGTGGGTGGCGCAGCGTCATGGCTGCGTCCCCACCGGGCTGCCAAAGGGCAGGCGCAGTTCTTGTTCCAGTTTGAAAAAGTCTTCGGCAAGCGCACCGACCGCCCGATAGAAGCTGCCCCCTTTCGCCTGTTGCTGATCGCGGCAGCAGGCGAGTACCCAGGGGGCAAGGTGGCGTTCATAGAAGCGGTTGCGATCCGGGTGCTGCTCGGCAATCAACACCGCCATCACCTCGCAGAGGGCGGCCAGGTGATCTTCCGGCTCGCACACCCCGCTCTGGCGCTCGAAACCGAGCGACTGGAGATCGGCGCGCAGCACCGCCAGTGGCAGCTCCATCAGGGAGCCGGTGAGATACCAGGAGGCAAACGGCACTATCTCCCCGCGCCCCAGTCCGATAAAGAGATCCTGATACTCCTCGGCAAGCTCATGCTCGTGGTGGCTGCTGGCCGCCAGCTGCACCAGCCCCAGCCCTCTGGCAAAGGGGCCCGGCATGGCCTGCAGGCCTTGCAGCCAGGCGAGCTGCTCGCCACGGGGAGCGGCGCGCCAGAGGCTTGCCAGCAGGGCGTACATGTCGGCGCTATTGCGATCCAGGTCGGTCATTGCCGGCGCCTCCGGGTAGTCATTGCGTTGTTCAGTCATCAGAGCCCCCTCACACCTTGAGCTGGGAGACGGGATCCGCCGCCAGCGCCGCAAACACATCCTTGACCCGACAGTCCTCGCACATCAGCAGCCGCTGGGCGGCCTCGTTCTGGAAGTGGGAGTGACCGGCCAGTTTTTGCTGGATGCGGCGGATAAGGGAGGCCGGCGCGAACGGCTTGGCGCAGCGAATGCAGCAGGCCGCCTCTTCGGCTTTGAGGCTCTGCACGGCGCGGCGTGCCTCGGGCACGGGTTGCAGGCGGGGCGTGAGCACGATGGCCTGCTCGGGGCACGCCTTTTCGCACATGCCGCACTGGATGCAATCCTGCTCGATAAAGTTGAGGCCGGGCGCATGGCCCACCGCATGCAGGGCGCGGCTCGGGCAGACCGCCACGCAGCCCATGCAGAGGGTGCAGTCAGCGTCTTTGAGCTCCACGCTGCCGTAAGGGGCGCCATGGGGCACAACCAGCGGCTCGCGGCCGCCATTGTTGGCCTGCCAGAGCGCATCGAAGGCGACAAACAGGTTTTCCCGTTTGTCTCCTTTGAGCGGCTTGTCCAGCAGGGCAAGGGCCGGCTGGCCGGAAATCGGCTTATCTAGTTCGGCATCCGGGTTAAACAGGGCGATGCGATCGGCAGAGAGACCGGCACCCGCCAAGAGCACAGCGGCGCTCGCCAGCTCCCGCTCGACCAATGCCCGCACGCTTTCGGGGGCATCGTCACCCAGCGCAATGCGTACCGCGCTGGCGCCATAGGAGAGTGCGGCGAACCAGCTCTCGATGCCTAAACTCGCGCTCTCCTCCACCCAGACCGGCAGCCAGTTGGCGGGCAAGCGGGTGAGTTCCGTTTCCACCCATTCGCGCTCGTTTTCACCGGCGATCAGCAGCTGGGGTGCGTCGCCGCCCGCCTCCCGATAATGCTTGAGCAATCGCAGCAGGTAGTCGCCGCTGGTGTTGGCGTCGGGCTGGTGATAGGCAATCGCCCCGGTCGGACAGGCAGAGGCGCAGCTGCCAAAGCCCTGACAGAGATGGGGATCGATCTGGATGCGACCATTGATGGGCTTGAGCGCATCGGTCGGGCAGACATCGAGACAGCGGCTGCAACCGGGCACGCCGCGGGCGGTAAAGGCGCAGGCCTCGGGGTCGAGGCGAAAATAGCGCGGCTTGTCGAAGATGCCGGTCAGCGCACAGAGCTCGGCAAGCCGTTCGGCCAGCCCTTGGTCATCAAAGAGATGCAGATAACCGACCGGCGGACGCTCCAGCGCAAAGAGCGGGGCGCGGCCCAGATCGGCCACCAGATCAAAGCGCGGTTCGTTCCCCACCGTCGCTTGTTGTGGAAAACAGAGCGCCGCCAGAGAGATACGCTCACCCTGCCCGTTAAGGCCGGTGAGCTGGAACTGGCCGAGATACCCGGTCAGGCTCGGCTCGCGCAGCGTCAGAGCATCCAGGGCGGCGGTAGCCTCGAAGATGGCCTCGAGATCCGCCGCCTCGGCGTCATGCACCGACTCGGTCACCAGCAGGGTCGGCATCACGCTTTGGGGCAGCAGACTGGCGGCGCGGCGAATGCGGTCTTCCGGGCCGACCAGCAGCAGGCGCCCCTGACTCTGGTAGGAGACGGTGGCCGGGATCAGGTTGTCGGTCTTGACCGTATGCTGCAGGGCATGGGCGCGGGCACGTTCGTTGCACGCGGCCACGCCATCGGCGGTCAGAGTTGTGACGGATGTTGTTATGGGTTGTTCGATGCTCACATGCACTCCTGTGCGCGCCACCTCGTGGGATGGCGTGCTTGTTGGTCAGCTGGGAGAGCAAGAGCCGAGCCAACTCCCCCAGGAAAAAAGTGACTGGCAGGGAGTCAGGATCCCAAATGCTCCATTCCCCCATCCTTGGTTGGGACATTTTGTCCATCATGGTCAACCAAAATGTCCCGATCGTCGGTGTGGGTTTGAGAATGGTTATCAGCCAACCCTTGCGGTTCGCTGGTTATGGCCGTGGCGGCCACCGTCGCCGGTTCGGATGCGGCTGCGGTTAAGTGAGGCGCTTCGTCATCCGGTGCCGTCGCCTGCTCCACCAGCCAGTTGCGCAGCCCGGCGCTCAGGGCTGTGGGCAGCAATTCGGGCTGGCTGAAATCCTGGGTGTAGTCGTCGAGCCCATCCGGCTTGTGAGTGCGAAACATGGCCCGCAACGCCTCCTTGTCGGGGAGTTTGGCCTTGCCCGGCTGAGCCGTTGTTAGCGGTGTTTTGCCACTCTCTGCCCCCTCAACAGCAAGGGGTTCACATCTCCCCTTGTCAGTGCTGACTACGGGGCTATCCAGCGCAGTATCTGGAGTTTCAGCTTCGCCACAGCCATCGATAGGGGTCGCAAGCGCCTCAGGGGTGGCCTCTTCTCGTGGCTGCAATGGCTGATGCTTGCGCGCCTCACTCTTGCGAGACGACCAGCGCTTGAGGAACTCACTCATGGGCGCTGTTTCCGGCCTTGTTTACGGCACAGGTTCCGGCGTCGCTGCCACGCTCGCGGCCATCGGGGCCGGTGGCCTTGACGGCGCCACAGCTGGCTTGATCCTGACTATCGACCCCCAGCTGATCCTGCGCCCGTCCCTTGCCCTTCTTGCCCTTGCGACGGGCCTCCAGCAGCTCGCCGTGGCGGCCGATAAAGGCCTCCACCCAGGCTTGCAGCGCTTCGGGCAGCGGGCAGGAGAGTACCTGCCGCTCGCCATCCATATAGGCGGCGGCCACGGTCTGGCTCAGGGTCAGGCCATCGGCCACAAAGCCATTGTCCACGCGGCTTCCGGTGACAAAGAGGCGGGGCGAGCCGGAGCTCAGATTGAAGCGATAATCCCCCCGCTCATCGCGAAACAGGGTAAGAGGCAGCGCACCGGCCGCCTCAGGCTCGGCGGGATGGAGCGCCGCAATCTCGAAACGGCGGCTCTGCCAGCGGCCAACCTGGCTGTCGATGGCGCTTAACTCCAGCTGCAGCCAGCGCTGCGGGGAGAGAATATTGGTTGTGTCTTGCACTTGTCGCGGCTCCCATCAGAAGGTCTCTGCCGGGCTGCCCTCCCCCGTGAACCACCCAGTTCGGGGCGGATCACGGCAGGAAATTCAGGGTGGCCACGGCCATCAATGGGATAAGACATAGCAAGAGTGGGGCCAAGGCAGGGTTGGTGGTTGATGGGGCATTGTGCGAGATGTAGGTTGACGCTGAGCGCAGCGAAGCCCAACATGTAAAGAAAACCAATTTCCCCACATCCCAATCCAGCTTGATGTTGGCAATAACCGAGTGACCATATAATTGCCTACATCAACAACATCATGCGGTAAAAATTAGGCTTTGCTTCGTTCCACCCATGTAATTAAATTCAATTGCCACGTACTTTTGGCCCAAAAAACTCCTCTATGAGCCTTACAGACATAGATATTTTCAAGCTAAACTCATCATCATCTGAAATATAATATACTGTCTTATCATTTTTCATTCTTCGCTCAAGATTATTGTCTACTGTAGCTCCAGGTCCCGCATAAGCGCCCTTCATCCAAAAATGTAACCAAATTGCACCTCGCATATCCCCGATTCGCTGGTGAATCTCATCAAAAACCTTATGGGCCCCATCGTGCCAAATAACTTTTGCTTCAAGACGAATCGTTTGTAATTCAGCCCATCTATCATATAAATGAGCCATTCTTTCATTATAAATTCTTTGTTCTTCTTCAAGTCTACGGCCAGCTTCGACTTCCTCCTTGCTGAGATAAAGCATAGGATTTCTAACAGACTGAAGTGCCTGTTGAACTTCGTAGGTTTTCAATATAGCTTTTTTAGCCAACTCATACTCACTTGTCCCCCTAAGTTGCAGTCTCCAAGTAAATAGCCCTAAAACTCCGATTACAATGGCGCCCACTGTACCGACAATAGAGAATACATCTTTAGTTATTGACCAATCAATATCTGTAACTGTCAAACAATAATTCAATTCACCCTCCTAGTTTAGGATTTAAAAAATTCATTATTATAGTTATAAACTATCTTGATTTTGTCGAGATAAGTTGTTCTATCTCATTAATCATAATGAATTAATTCGCTAGGTTTACGCAATTATATCAACCATTATTGCCCTCACCGAAATCTGGAACAAAACTTGCTGTACCCCTCCCCTTAGATCCCGGCAACCGGTCGTGAGGGGCCCATGACACCGACCTTTATCAAAAGCAATGCCGCAGCCCAGCTCACCATGGCCGTCGAGGTGATGGATGAGCAGGGCACGCTGCAAACCCGACAAATCGCCTGTGAGCGGCCACTGACGGTCTACCTCAACTGGAAGGAGATCGTAACCCTGATGACGCTGGGGGCCCGCCCCGAGGCGCTAGTGCTGGGTTACCTTAAAAATCAGGGCTTTATCGAGGATATTGCGGCCATTGAGTCAGTCATCGTCGACTGGAAGAGCGAGGCCGCCGCCGTGGTGAGCCGCCAGCAGGCCGCCGATCTCGACAAATCCTTGGAGAAGAAGACGGTCACCTCCGGCTGCGGTCAGGGCACCATGTATGGCAGCGTGATGAAAAAGCTCGAAGGGGTGGTCTTGGCCGCGCCCGAGCTTAAACAGAGCACCCTCTACGCCCTGCTCAAGGCGCTGTCGGCCCATAACGAAACCTACAAGATGGCGGGTGCCGTGCATGGCTGCGCCATCTGCCGCGGCGCGGAGATCCTCTCCTTTGTCGAGGATGTGGGGCGCCACAATGCGGTGGATACCCTGGCGGGCGAGCTCTGGATGCGCGGCGAGGCTGGCCACGACAAGATCTTCTACACCACCGGGCGGCTCACCTCGGAGATGGTGATCAAGGTGGCGCAGATGGGCATTCCGGTGCTGCTGTCGCGCTCCGGCGTCACCCAGATGGGGCTGGATCTGGCCCGCCAGCTCGGCATCACCATGATTGCCCGCGCCAAAGGGCGCCACTTCGAGGTATTCAGCGGCCACGACCATCTCGTGCTGGACGAGAAGCCGCCGGTGCTGGCGCCTGGTTCGGCCGGTCGCGGGATGCGGGATTAAGCCATGAACGAGTTGATGAGTGCCAAGCAGATCGCCCTGTATCTCGACCACGCCAGCCAGAGGGCCAAACGCAAGCCATGAACGAGTTTATGAACGTGAAGCAGGTGGCCGAATACCTCGATCTCAACGAGAAGAAGGTCTACCAGCTCGCCAACGAGGCGCGCATCCCCGCCACCAAGGCGACCGGCAAGTGGCTGTTTCCCCGCTCCCTGCTCGATCGCTGGCTGCTCGGCAGCTGCCACGAGGGGGTGATGAACGACCGGCTGCTGCTGGCGGGCTCGGACGATGTGCTGCTGCACTACGCCAGCAGTCGTTTGGCCCAGCAGCTAGGCACCCAGGCACTGGTGGGTTACACCCCGTGCGGCACCCGGCAGGGGCTGGCGATGCTGGCGCGCGGCCACGTGGACTTGTGCGCCATCCACTGGGGCCAGGCCGAGGAGGCCCACCTGCGCCACCCGGCGCTGGTACAGCAGTATCAGGGCCACCGGCAATGGGTGATCGTTCATGGATTTCGGCGGGTGCAGGGGCTGGTGCTGCGCCGGGGCTTGCAACCGAAAGAGGCGAGACAGGCGCTCGACTGGCGCTGGGCCATGCGCCAGGAGGGGGCCGGCAGCCAGCGCGCCCTGCAGGAGTGGCTGCAAACGCAAGGGGAGTCGCTGGCCCGGCTGGAACGCACTATCGAGGTCAACAGCGAGCGGGAGCTGGCCGCCGCCATCAGCCGCGGCGATGCCGATGTGGGGCCCGGCGCCCAGAGCACCGCCACCGAGTTCGGCCTCGACTTCATGCCGCTCTCTCAGGAGTGCTTCGATCTGGTGATGCCGCAGGGGGTCTTCTTTCGTACCCTGCTGCAGCAGCTGATCGGCTGGCTGCAATCCCCCGAGGGGCGCGAGCTGGCGGCCCGCCTCGGTGGCTATGACCTGACCCAGAGCGGCAAGCTGGTGTGGAGCCCGCAGTAAGTATCCCCTCACCTACCTGTAAAAAGCCCGCCAATATTGGCGGGCTTTTTTGTGCCTGAAGTGGTTAAGACAGCTTGTCGTCACCGGCCTCACGCCCCTCCTCATTGAGGGCAATGCACGCCCTTCAAATCAATTGGATTGGCAGGCTTTTTTGTGGCTGGCGTGGTTAAGACGGGTGGTCGCCACCGGCCTCACGCCCCTCGGCGTTGAGGGCGATGCGCCACCCCTCCAGCCGGGCGCGCTCGCCGCCGCTGGCCAGCCGGGCGTGGCTGCGCAGGCGGATGGTAAAGCAGCTGCCCTGCCCCGGGGTGGAGTCTACCAACAGCTCCCCGCCCCAGCGGCTGATGATGCGGTGGCTCAGGGCCAGTCCCAGCCCGGTACCGGTGGCGCGGGTGGTGAAGAAGGGGTCGAAGATCTTGTCGATGATGGCCGCCTCGATGCCGCTGCCGTTGTCGATGACCCGCACCTCGGCCCCTTGCAGAGCCCCGGCGTCATCCAGCCAGTCGCGGCTCTCGACCCGGATCTCCCCCTGCTCCCCCAGCGCATGGCTGGCGTTGACCAGCAAGTTGATCAGCACCTGCAGCAGCTGCTGGCGATCCGCCTCGATGGGCTGCTGGGCCCTGAGATCGGCCACCAGGTTCACCTGTTGCTGGCGCAGGGCGGAGCGCACCAGGGTCAGGCTCTCCTCGATGATGGGGGTGAGGTGCTGCCACACCGGCGCCGTCTCGTAGTCGCCGGGACGGGAATATTGCAGCAGGCTGCGGGTGATGGCGCGAATGCGCTCGATCTGGGCCAGCACCAGCGCCAGCTCCTCGCTCACCGGCGCGGCCGCCTCCCCCAGCTCCAGCTTCATCAGCTCCACGTTGCCGAGGATCACCGCCAGCGGGTTATTGATCTCGTGGGCCACCCCGGCGCAGAGCTCGCCGAGGGCCGCCAGCTTCTCGCTGATGAGCAACTGCTGGCGGGCCTGGGTCAGCATGTGGATGTGGTGCTCGAGCTCGGCGGTCTTCTGCTCAAGGCTCCGGGTGCGCTCGGCCACCTTCTGCTCCAGCTCATCGGCGCTGCGGGCCAACTGCTGCTGGTGAGCCGCCTGCTGGTCCAGCATGGCGTCGAACTGGCGACCGAGCTGGGCCAGCTCGTGATCGGGATCGAGGGCCAGCACGCCGATGCGGGCCGGCTGACCCGCCTGCACCTGGCGCACCACCTTGTGCATCCGCTCGATGGGGGTGAACAAGTCCCGCGCGCCGCGATAGACCAGCAGGCCGGAGAGCAGCAGCAGCAACACCACGCCGGAGCCCAGCTCCAGCAGGTTGGTGAGGTAGGTACGGATGATGGGCCACTCGAGAAAACCGACGTAGAGCATGCCGATGCGCTCGCCATTGGCGCCGAGCAGCGGCTCGTAGCCCGACACATACCAGGCGTCGTGCACGAAGGCGCGATCAATCCAGGGCTCACCGCGTCCCAGCACCTGCTCGCGCACCGGCGCCGAGACCCGGGTGCCCACCGCCCGCCCCAGCTGGCGACTGCTGCTGACGGGCACGTTAGTGCTCACCCGCAGATCGCCGAGAAACAGGGTGACGGTGCCGATGCTGCCGGCCGGCAGGGTGTTCTTGGCAAACACCTGCCCCTTGAGCTCGTCCACCAGCCGGGTGCTGCCGTTGATGAGCTCGCCCCCCTCCAGCACACCCCAGAGGCTGCCGTTCCGCCCCATCACCGGGGTCAGCGAGAGGCTGACCAGGCCACGGGTCTCCTGCCCGGCCACCGGATCATACTCCCGCTCCAGCACGGCGCGGCTGGCCAGTGCCGGCGAGAGCGCCAGCAGTTGCTCCCGCGACCAGACCACGAAGTGGCTGATGCTGCGCCCGGCGGCGAGGGCCGCGCGATCCTGCGCTGGCAGCAGATCCAGCTCGCTGCCGCTGCGCAGGCGCAAAAAATCGAGGCCGTAGTTGGCGGCAAGCGGCATCACCCATTGGCGCAAACGGGCGGGGGATTCACGCAGCTGCAACTGGAAGGCCCAGGCATCGCGCAGGTGCTCGAGGTGTTCGGCCTGACGCTGCTGCTGCACGCTCACCGCGTGGTGGGCAACGCCAAGGTCGCTGCGCACCGTGGTGAGCAGGTTCTGCCAGCTGTAGGTGAGGGTCCAGTAGAGGGTGAGCCCGATCATGCCGGCCAGGGTCAGCATGATGGGCACCGAGGTGAGCAGCAGCAGACGCCAGCGTACCTTGGTTCTGAGCAACCCCGGGATCTGCGCCAGCCTCATGACTCACTCCGGCGGCAAGGGGCGAGCCGGCTCATTCGATGGCCCACTCCTTGAACTTGCGCTCCAGGGTCTTGCGCGCCACCCCGAGCACCCGGGAGGCGGCCGACTTGTTGCCATCATGGCTCGCCACCACCTGCAGGATGTGGGCTTTCTCCACCTCGGCCAGCGCCCACTCCAGCGGATAGCCCTCCTCGCCCCGCACCGACTCGGCCGGCTTGGCGCTCTGCCAGTATTCGGCGGGCGGCTTGCCCAGCAGCAGGCAGCGCTCGATCAGGTTGCGCAGCTCGCGCACATTGCCGGGCCAGGGGTAGGCCTGCATGGCCACCACGTCCTCGTGGGTCCAGTGCAGGGCGCCCATCCCCATCTCGGCGGTGAGCTGGCGGGTGAAGTGGTGCACCAAGGCGGGGATGTCGTCGATGCGCTCGCGCAGGGGGGCCACCGGCAGCGCCACCACGTTGAGGCGATAGAAGAGGTCTTCACGAAAACGGCCCGCCTCCACCTCCACCTTCAGGTTGCGGTTGGTGGCGGCGACGATGCGCACGTCCACCGAAAGCTCCCGCTCGGCCCCCACCGGGCGGATGGCTTTCTGCTCCAGCGCCCGCAGCAGGGAGGCCTGCATGGCGAGCGGCATCTCGCCGATCTCGTCCAGAAACAGCGTCCCCTGATGAGCGACCCGGAACAGGCCGTCGCGCCCCTTGCGGGCGCCGGTAAAGGCCCCCTGCACGTGGCCGAACAGCTCGCTTTCCAGCAGCTCGGGGGCGATGGAGGCGCAGTTGAGCGGCACGAAGGCCCCCATCCGGCCGGAGAGCTGGTGCAGGGCGCGGGCCACCAGCTCCTTGCCGGTACCGGACTCCCCCTCCACCAGCACGGCGGCGTTGGAGGGGGCGACCCGGGCGATCAGCGTCTTGAGCTCGCGGGTCTTGGCGCTGTCGCCGATCAGGGTGGGCGGGAACAGCTTGCTCACCTCCCGGCGCAGCAGCAGGTTCTCCCGCTCCATCTGGCGGCGCTCGATGACCCGGTCCACCGCCTGCACCATCTGATCCAGGTTGAAAGGCTTGAGAATGAAGTCGCTGGCGCCGAGCCGCAGCGCCTTGAGGGCGGTCTCCATGTCGCCGAAACCGGTCATGAAGATGATGTCGCTGCGCCGGGTAGCGGGGTCGATGGCCTCGTGCCACTCGATGCCGGAGCGCCCCGGCAGGCGGATGTCGGCGATGATGAGATCAAAATGCAGGCGGCAGCGCAGGGCTTCGGCCTCTTCCACGCTGGCGGCCGTCTCTATCTGGGCGAAGCGGCGGGCCAGCGCCTTGGCGAGGAAGCTGCGCATGCCGGGTTCGTCGTCGACGATGAGCAAGGAGAGGGCGGACCAGCGGCTGGCGGGTGCAGTCATGAAAAAAGTACCTCAGATTCGACAAGGTTCCGGGATTGTCCCACCGACCTTATAAACTGTGGGACATTTTGTCGCTAACCGGCCCCAAGTGCCAACTCCGTTTATTAAAAGCGACGGTGCCATCACGCAATTAATGCGCTTAACCGACTGTTTTCACATTAAAAACTGGGCCGAACAAGGCACGCGGCCAGCTTGGCACCCTGCTTGCTTAGTCCTGCCCTCTCTCCATCACCGGGTACCCTGACATCATGATCACAGCCACAGTGCGCAAACGCCTCGCCCTTGCCCTCTCCTCCGCCCTGCTGCTCAGCCTGCCGCTCTGGAGCGCTGCCAGCCATGCCGAGACCAAGGCGCCCATCCGCCTCGCCACCACCACCAGCACCGAACAGTCCGGCCTGCTGGGCTGGCTGCTGCCCCAGTTCACCAAGGAGACCGGCTACCCGGTGCAGGTGATGGCGGCCGGTACCGGCCAGAGCCTGAAAATGGGCGAGAACGGCGACGCGGATCTGGTGATGACCCACGCCCCCTCTGCCGAGAAGGCCTTCGTCGAGGCGGGCTTTGGCATCGAGCCTGAGCACCTGATGTACAACGACTTCGTCATCGTCGGCCCGGCGAAAGATCCGGCCGGTCTTGGCAAGCTGCACGATGCCGCCAAGGCGCTGCAAACCATCAAGGACAAGGGGCAGACCTTTATCTCCCGCGGGGACGAGTCCGGCACCCACATCAAGGAGAAGACCCTGTGGCAGGCGGCCGACGTCAAGCCTGAGTTCGCCGGCTACAAGTCCATCGGCCAGGGCATGGGGCCGACCCTGACCATGGCTTCGGAGCTGGGTGCCTACACCCTGACCGACCGCGGCACCTGGCTCGCCTACCAGAGCAAGCTGGATCTCGCCGTGCTGCTGGAGGGGGACAAGCGGTTGTTCAACCCCTACCAGGTGATCCTGGTCAACCTCAAGCGCTACCCGGATCTCAACACCGAAGGGGCCCGCACCCTGAAGAACTGGCTGGTCTCCCAGCATGGCCAGCAGCTTATCGGTGACTTCAAGGTGGCCGGCCAGGCGCTGTTCGTGGCCGACGCCAAGCCGCAGTGATGCCACGGCCGACCCTGCTCGACCTGCCCCTGGCGCCCCTCGCCACCTTGAGTGACGGAGGCGCCCGGTGCCAACCCTGATCGAAACCACACTGGCGGCCCTGGCGCTGCTGTTCAGTGGCGACGCCGAGCTGTGGCAAGTGGTGGGGGTCTCCTTCTCGGTGTCGGGCCTCGCGCTCGGGCTGGTGCTGCTGCCGGCCCTGCTGCTCGGCTTCGCGCTGGCCTACCTGCCGATCCCGGCGCGCTGGCTCTGGCTCTCCTGCATCAATACCCTGCAGTCGGTGCCGACCGTGGTGATCGGTCTCTTGCTCTACATGCTGCTGTCGCGAGCCGGCCCCTTCGGCGACTGGAAGATGCTGTTCACCCAGCAGGCCATGGTGGTGGGGCAGATGCTGATCGCCTTTCCGGTGATCGCCACCATGGCTCACGCCGCGTTCGTGCAGAGCGATCGGCGCGCCTGGGAGACCGCCCGCACCCTGGGACTCTCCTGGCCGAGGGCGCTGCTCGGGCTGATGCGCGAGTGCCGCTTCGGCCTGTTGGCGGCGGTGATCGGCGCCTTCAGCCGCATCGTCACCGAGGTGGGCTGCTCCATGATGGTGGGGGGCAACATTTTGCACTTCACCCGCAACATTCCCACCGCCATCGCGCTGGAGACCCAGAAAGGGGCCTTCACCCAGGGGGTGGCGCTCGGCATCGTGCTGTTGGCCCTGGCCCTGCTGCTCAACCTGTTGCTGACCGCGTGCCGTGGTCACAGCTACCTGAAGAACTGACCATGGCGCAGCGCACGATTATCCATAACCAAATGCTGCGGACCCCACCGCTGTCGCGGTCACGGTTATGTGAAGAAGTGACCATGCCCCCACCGTCTATCCACCGGAGTACGCCATGGCCCTGACCGCCCACCAGCTGATGATGCGCTTTGGCGAGCGCGACCTGTTCCAGATTGAGCAGCTCTCCATCGCGGCCGGCGACGCCATCTGGCTGCGCGGCGCGAATGGGGTGGGCAAAACCACCTTGCTCAAGATCCTGGCCGGCCTGCTCACCCCGACCCGGGGCCACACCAACCTCCCCTCTGGCTGGCGCGGCAAGCTCGGTCAGTGGCTCAAGCGCGATCCGGGGCCGGGCCGGGTCACCTACCTGCACCAGACCCCCTACCTGTTTGATCGCAGCGTGCACGACAACGTCGCCTGGGCCCTCGGCCACCGCGCCGCCGACGAGGTGCGGGTGTTCGAGGCGCTGCGCCGGGTCGAGCTGGAGGGGCTGGCACGGGAGCACATCAGCATTTTGTCTGGCGGCGAGCGCCAGCGGCTGGCCATGGCCCGCGCCTGGGCGCTGCAGCCCGCCTTTTTGCTGATGGACGAGCCCACCGCCAATCTGGATGCACATTCGGTTGCCCTGATGGCCGCCATGGCGCAAGATCTGCGGGAACAGGGCAGCGGCCTGGTCATCATCAGCCACCAGAGCAACGATCTGACCGACCTGTGCGAGCGGCAATGGACCCTCGCCCGGGGCCGGCTGCACGAACCCACTCCTTTGAAAATCATCGAGCGACATGACCTCAAACAGCGAACCTCGTACTGACCGCTTTCCCGTCTCCGCCGTGGTGCTGGCCGGCGGCCGCGCCACCCGCATGGGGGGCGCCGACAAGGGCTGGGTCGAGTTGGCGGGCCGCCCGCTCATCGACCACGTGCTTGACCGGCTAAGGCCCCAGGTGGACGAGATCCTGATCAACGCCAACCGCAGCCAGGCCCGCTACCAGGCGCTGGCCCCGGTCATCGGCGACGACAACCCCGACTATCTCGGCCCACTGGCCGGCATGCAGGCAGGCCTTGCCGCCGCCCGCCACGACTGGGTGCTGTTCGTGCCCTGCGACGGCCCCGCCCTGCCCCGCGATCTGATGGCGCGCTTTCGCGCCGCCCTGACCCCGGCGACCGAGCTGGTGGTGGCCCATGATGGTGACTGGCTGCAACCCGTGGTGGCCCTGCTGCACAAGTCCCTGCTCCCCTCCCTGTCCGCCGCGCTGGCCGAGGGAGAGCGCAAAATCGATATCTGGTTTGCCCACCACCAGATGGCGGTGGTGAGCTTTGCCGACCAGCCGGATGCCTTCATCAATCTCAACAGCCCGGACGAGCTGGCCGCCTACGAGACGCGCCTGCCAGACTCCGCGACCGGACAAGGAGCCACCTCATGACCCCGGCCCCCACCCTGCCCCTGCTCGGCTTTGCCGCCTGGAGCGGCACCGGCAAGACCACCTTGCTCGAGCAGCTCATCCCCCTGCTGGTGAGCCGCGGCCTGCGCCTCGGGGTGCTCAAGCACGCCCACCACGACTTTGATATCGACCAGCCGGGCAAAGACAGCCACCGCCTGCGCCAGGCCGGCGCCAGCCAGATGATGGTGGCCTCCCGCCGCCGTCACGCCCGCATCATCGAGACCGATCTGGGTGAGGCCGATTTTCGCGAGCTGCTGGCCAGCTTCGATCAGCGCAGCCTCGACCTGCTGCTGGTGGAAGGGTTCAAGCATGAGCACTTCCCGAAAATCGAGCTGCACCGCGCCGCCATCGGCAAGCCGCTGCTGTTCCCGATGGATCGCGACATCATAGCCCTGGCCAGCGATCAGCCCACAGAGACCACCCTGCCCCGGCTCGACATCAACGATCTGGACGCCATCGCCAACTTCGTCTGCGCCTACCTGGTGCAGAGTCGGCAGCAAGAGCAGGCGCCGGGGGCAGGTTTCCTGTCGGTCGAGGGGGCGCGCCAGGCCATTCTTGACGTACTCGCCCCCTCGACCCGCAGCATCGACCTGCCGCTCGCCCGCTGCCACGGCGCCGTGCTGGTGGGGGATCTCGTCAGCCCCATCAATGTGCCGCCCCACACCAACTCGGCGATGGACGGCATTGGCCTGCGCAGCGACGATCTCGCCGCCGGCCGCTGGCAGCTGGTGGGGGAAGTGCTGGCGGGCCAGCCGCGCAGCGAGCCGGTACTGGCCGGACAGGCGGTGCAGATCATGACCGGCGCCCCGCTGCCCCCCGGCGTCGATACCGTGGTGATGCGCGAAGAGACTGAGCTTGAGGGTGAATGGGTCAGCGTCAGCGCCCCCGTCAAGGCGGGGCAGAACGTGCGTCAGGCCGGCGAAGATCTGGCGCTGGGCGCGGTCGCCATCGCGGCCGGCACCCGCCTCGGCGCCCCTCAGCTCGGGCTGGCGGCTTCTCTGGGGCAGGCAACTCTGACGGTGCGCGCACCGCTCAAGGTGGCGCTGTTCAGTACCGGCGACGAGGTGCAGGCACCGGGCGAGACGCTCGCCCCCGGCCACATCTTCGACAGCAACCGCTTCACCCTGATGGCGCTCATCGCCGGGGCCGGCTGCGAGGTGATGGACCTTGGCATCATCCCCGATGATCCCGCCATCCTGCGCCAGCAGCTGGCACAGGCCGCGGCCGACGCCGACCTGGTGCTGAGCTCGGGCGGGGTGTCGGTGGGCAATGCCGACTTCATCAAGCAGGTGCTCGCCGAGCTTGGCCAGATCGCCTTCTGGCGCATCCAGATGCGGCCGGGCCGTCCGCTCGCCTTCGGCAAGCTGGGGCAGACCCCCTTCTTCGGCCTGCCCGGCAACCCGGTGGCGGCCATGATCTGCTTCCTGCAATTCGTCGAGCCCGCCATCGCCCGCCTGCAGGGCCGGGTGTGGCAGCCGCTGCGCCTGTCGGCGCTGGCCGAGCAGCAGATGAAGAGCCGGCCGGGACGCACCGAGTTCCTGCGCGGCATCTTCCATCAGGATGCCAGTGGCGTGCTGCGGGTTCGCACCACCGGGCCGCAGGGCTCCGGCATCCTCAGCTCCATGAGCGATGCCAACTGCCTGATTGAAATCGTCCCCGCCCAGCCAGCCATCGCGGTCGGCGAGCGGGTCTGGATCCACCCACTCCAGGGACGAGTGGCCTGATACCGGTGTCCACCCCGCCGGGCGTGGCGGGGTGGCTGCCCCCATGAAATCCGAGGCTTGTCCCTTGCGCCTGAATGCCCCCCTCTCCCGACTCGATCTGTTGATCTACGGTCACTACCGCATCGTCCACGGCCTGCGCATCGCGCTCGCCTTCATGCTCACCTTTCTGCTGACCCGCGAGCTCAAGCTGCCGGAAAGCACCTGGCCCCTCATCACCCTGGTGGTGGTGATGGGCCCCATCTCGTTCTGGGGCAATGTGCTGTCGCGCGCCCTGCAGCGGGTGGTCGGCACCATCTTCGGCGCCAGCTGCGGGGTAGTGGCGCTCTATCTCGAGCTCTACTCCCTGCCGCTGATGCTGCTGTGGTGCGGCTGCATCATGTTTCTGTGCGGCTATCTGGCGCTCGGCAAGCGCCCCTACGTGGGGCTGCTCATCGGCATCACCCTCGGCGTCACCATGGGGGCCATGCCCGGCGACATCGAAACCGCCCTGTGGCGCAGTGCCGACGTGATCCTGGGTTCCCTGCTGGCGCTGCTGTTTTGCAGCATCTATCCCCAGCGCGCCTACAGCCACTGGCGGCTGCAGATGCACGACACCCTGCAGCAGGCTCAGCGGCTCTACCACACCCACCTCTCCCCCAACGTGCTGGAGCGGCCACGCCTCGCCCACAGCCACGCCAGACTGCTCTCCAAGATGGTGAGCCTGCGCCCCCTGCTGACCCCGGCGGTCAAGGAGACCCGCCTTGGCAGCGCCCTGTTCGAAGCGATCCAGACCACCATGCGCAACACCCTCTGCACCCTGGAGATGCTGGCCAACACCTACTGGCGCGATCGCCAGAGCCACTTTCTGATGCAGAGCACCCCGGAGCTGCGCGCCTGTCAGCAGGCGACCGAGGCGCTGATGAGCGAGCTGGCGCTGATGCTCAAAAGCGGCGAGCTGCAGGGCTCGGAGCTGGCCATCAGCCGTTTGCAGGAGGCGGCCGGAAGAGTGCGGATCGACGCCGGCGGCGAGGCCGCCATCAGCGGCTATCTGTGGCTCAATCTGCAGCTCACCGAACAGCTCATCCACCTGCACCGGCTGCTGGGCCTGGTGATGCACCCGCCCCGCAGTCAGAGCCACCCATAGCAAAACGCCCCGCAAAGCGGGGCGTTGTCGTTAAAAGGCCAATGACTTGAGGCCCAATATGGCGCCAACATTAACTGGCGTTTGCCAGCGGCTGCTCGAGCGGGAGGTAGAGGGAAAAATCCTGGATCCCCGCCTGCAGGGCAGCAAAGCAGTCCGGATCAATCGCTGACCCCAACGTCTCGGCCATCATTTCCAGCGCCTGGGGCACCGGGATGGCACCGCGATAGGGCCGTTTGGCAGTGATGGCATCAAAAATGTCGGCCGTGGTGATGATGCGGGTCTCCAAGGCTATCTCGTCCCCTTTCAATCCTTTGGGGTAACCCTTGCCATCGAGGCGCTCATGGTGGGCCCCCGCCACTTGCGCCAGCTCCTCGAACGCCCCGATGCGACTCAGGATCTCCTCGGTATAGGCGGCATGCATCTGCACGGCGGCCCACTCCTGCGGATCCAGCTTGCCCGGCTTGTCGAGAATGGCGTTGCTCACCCCCAGCTTGCCCACGTCATGGAGCAGGGCGCCGCGCTTGAGCCAGCGTCGTCGCTGCTCGGACAGGCCCATCTGGGTGGCGAGGATGTCGGTATAGAGAGCCACCCGGCCACTATGACCGGCGGTGTAGGGACTTTTGGAGTCCACCACCTGGCCGAACGCCGCCGCGATCTCGTCCAGATAATCTTCATCCAGAGCGACTTCACCCTGCCCGGCCGGGTGAACAAACACCCACTCAGCCAACCTGGGATCCGCCAGTCCTTGCCAGAAGTCGTCATCCGCCAACGCCTCAAACTCGCTAACCAATTGAGGATCAAACCAGCTGCCACTGCGCTCACGCAGCTCTTTGAGGGCTGCATCTGGGCCAGCTGCGGCGTGAAACACATCCACCACCTGGCAGAGCAGGGCAATGCGGGAGAAGAGCGGAATCGCGTCACCGGCCAGTTGCAACGGTCGACCTTTGCCGTTCCAGTGCTCGTCCAGAGAGAGGATGCCGGCGGCGACCTCTTCACTGAACCGCAGCTGGCGAGCAATGTCCGCCCCCCGATGACAACGGGTCTGGATCAGTTCATTGGCTATCTGATCGCCGTTGCGAAAGATGTGAAACAGGCTGCGAAAACGCCCCAGCAGGTCCGCCTGCAGGCCGGTGTGGCCCAGCACGAAGTTGACCACCTCGGAGAGGGAGCCATCCACCAGCTTGAAGTCGCGTTTGAAGTGAAGATCGTCGGTGAGATAGAGCTCGCAGATACGGGCCGCATTGCTGCTGCACCCCAGATCCTTGAGCAGCAGCATGTAATAGAGATCATGGCGCTGCCGGGCATCCAGCGCCAACCGCTCGGCCAGCCGGGAACCTATCCAGCAACAGCGAATGCAGTGCCCTCTTGGTTGTCCCTCGGTCATGTCGAGTGCATGACTGAGGGAACCAATCAACTCTGCCAACCGCAATCCATTCACCGTCATAGCCTGCTCCCTTGGACATCATGGCGATCTTGCCTGCTGACTAGATATACCTTATCCAGAGAGGAATAGATCTGGATTCAGATGAATTTACGCCTCAGCGCTGCCAGTCCGGGCTTTTTCCTCCAGCTGGGCCGGCGTCAGGGTCGACACCAGCCGGCCGTCGAAGTAGATGTCCAGCAACTCGCCGCGCTTCTCGCCACGCATCAGGCTGCTGCGCCCGTCCAGATAGTGCACCTCCATCTGGGCGGTGCGCTCATCCGGGTAGCTCACCTCCACCTGGCGCACACCTTGCGGCAGCATGGCCAGCGGTACCTTGTTGAGGGACGGATCCAGGTGCTGGTTGACCTTGATCAGGGCATCCAGCTTCTGATCCACCAGCGCCGGCGACTTGCCGGTGATGGGGTTCTTGCCAGACCAGAATTCGATGGTGTTGAACACGAACAGATCGGCGGTGGCCGCCAGGCCGTAGACCGGCGAGAGCAGGACGAAGACCCCGGCCCGGCCGTAACGGTTGTCCACCACGCTGAGGTTGCCCTTGGTCACCATGGAGGAGAGCCCCATCTGCCCCATGCAGCCGCTCAACCCCACGCTTGCCACCATGCCCGCCAGCAGCGCCAGTGCCCTGCCTTTTCTTCTCGTTGCCATCGTCTTTGCTTGCTCCAGAAATAATGAGGCGGCAAGCCTAAACAGGCCGCCGCCGGCGGGCAATTCACAAGCAGGGAGCGATACAGCGGGGGTTCAGACTGGGATATCGACTGCTCACCATTCATACAGCCTGTCGAAATAACGGCCAGGATGACAGCCTGCCTCTGGCGAGACAGGCCCCCTGACCGGCATCAGATGGAGAGGCTGGAGACGGTCGCCGAGACGTTGTTGGCCTCCTCCCGGATCTCCGCCATCACCTCGTTGACCTTGTCGATCTGCTGCTTGCCGAGCTCGGCGCTGCCGGCCACCCTGGCCATGTCGTCGGTCACCCTGGCGGTCAGCTCGCGGTTCTTCTGCACCACCTTGGCAATCTCGTCGGTGGAGAGGGACGTGCGTGCCGCCAGCTGGCGCACCTCGTCGGCCACGACCGCAAAACCACGCCCCTGATCCCCGGCCCGGGCCGCCTCGATGGCCGCATTGAGGGCCAGCAGATTGGTCTGATCGGCAATGCTGCTGATGGTGGAGACGATGGCCTCGATGTTTTTGGACTGCTCGTTGAGTTGGTTGATGAGCAGGATGGTCTTGTCCACCTGCTCGCTGATGAGCGACGAGGTGTCCACCACCGAGCGCAGCAGATCCGCCCCCTGCTCGGCACTGCGCAGGGTCTCCTGCGCCGTGGCATGGGCCACCTGAGCGGCATCGCGCACTGCGTGGCTCTTGGTGACCCGCTCGGTGATGTCGCTGGCAAACTTGATGACCCGGCTCACCTTGCCGCTTTCGTCGCGGATCGGGTTGTAGGTGGCCTCCAGCCAGATCGCCTCGCCGTGGCTGTTGCGCCGCAAGAAGAGTCCGGACTTGAACTGGCCCTGTGCCAGCTCCTCCCAGAAGCGGGGGTGCTCTTCATAGAAGGCGTCATCGCAGAACATGCGGTGATTGCGTCCCTTTATCTCGGCCAGGGTGTAGCCGACACAGCTCAGGAAGTTGGGATTGGCCGAGATGATGTCGCCATTGGGGGTGAACTCGATCATCGCCAGCGAACGTTCCAGTGCCTTGGTGATCGCTTCCTGACGCAGCAATTGCTGATGCTTGGCGGTGACGTCGCTGGCGATCTTGATCACCTGAGTCACCCGCCCCTGCGACTTGACCGGGAAGTAGCTCGCCTCCAGCCAGACCACCTCGCCCCGCTTGTTGAGGCGCGAGAAGATGCCGGACTTGACCCGGCCCTGCTTGAGCTGGGCCCAGAACTGCTGGTAATCGGCAGAGCGAGCCAACTCCGGGCTGCAAAACATTCGGTGATGCTGCCCCTGCAACTCCATCGCGCTGTAACCCATCAGGTTCAAGAATGGCTGGTTGGCCTCCAGGATCTCGCCATCCGGGGTGAACATGATGGTCGCGATTCCTTCCTTGACCGCCTCCACGAAGCCCTGGGATTCGGCCAGCTGTGCCTGGCAGGCCTGCAACTGCGCCTTCAGCTTGTTGTTGAACATGGATGTCATACCTCTGTACTGACAAGGTGGATACGGGCACAAGACTCGGCGCTAGGGTGAACTGGCACAAGCCTGTTGAGGCTGATCTTAGTAGAGCACCGTGGTGCGATCAGAATTCGGCCGATATTTTGCCACAGCCGACGAGGGGCTCGCAGTGCAGCCTGCGCCTGATACGTGCAAGGTCCGGCGAGGGATCACCCGGGCTGCCACTCCAGATAAGCGGGATTGGCCACAAAACCGATCCGCTCATAGAGCGGGCGCCCCTCGTCGCTGGCATGCAGCCAGACCCGGCCCAGTTGCTGCGCTCTGGCATAATCCGCCATCTGATCCAGCAGGGCGCCCGCCAACCCCTGCCGGCGGTGGGCCGGCAGGGTATACATGTTGAGCAGATAGCCCTCCTTCCCCGCCAGGTTGCCGGGATAGGGCGGGCGCACGAAGAGGGCCAGGGTCGCACTCGCCACCACCTCGCCATCCACTTCCGCCACCCAGGAGCGGGCGCTCTCCTCGGCCTGCGCCGTGCTGAAGTAGCGGCTGGTTGCCTGCCAGAGATCGAGGTCAGCCAGCGGTTCGCTCAGCTCCCCCACCTCGCAAAACAGTGCCATGCGCAGGGTCACCAGCGCGGGAATGTCTGCCTGCGTTGCCTGACGGATGATCATCGGCGCTTCTCCTTGTGATGCTCGTTGAGGTGAACAGGCCCCCCGCGGGCGCCTGAGCAAGGCGCCAGTGTGGAGACTTCACGCCCGCCTGGCAAGGCGCCACTGGTCCCAGGCCAGCGGCCCCGCGCCCCAGACGACCAGGGTCAGCAGCATCCAGCCCCACAGTTGGTGATCGTAAAAACCGCCGGCCCAGAGGGTGGGATAGGAGATCACCGCCACCATGTTGAAGGCAAACAACAGGGCGGCGACCGGCCGGGTAAAGAGCCCGACCAGCAGCAACACCGGCAGCAGCAGTTCGGTGGCCGTGCCAAGCCAGGCCGCCCACTGCCAGGGCAGCAGGGGTACCTGATACTCGAATTCGAACAGATAGAGGGTGCTGTCCCAGGCGCTCAGCTTGAGCCAGCCGGAACGAAAGAAGGCCGCCGCCACCCAGCACCTGGCCAGCAGCAACAGGGCGCCGCTCAGCCACCAGGGAACAGCGGGGCCCACCGGTTGCATCAGTGTCCACTTGTGATTTGTCATCGAATTTACTCCAGCGTTGAAGTCACATCGACCAGCAGGCCCAGGGTGACGAGGCGGGTCAGAGACTCTGCAGCCTGCGAGTCCCGTGCCAGAAGGGCCGACAGGGCAATGCCCCGGCGGCAGCCATCCAGCAGGCGCCACTCTCCTTCGCTCAGGCTCAGCGGCAAGACCCGGCAATCGGGCTGTTTCTGTAGGGCAAGCCAGGCGGGAGCGGCCAGATCCTGCACTGTCTCGCCCTCGTGCAGGGCCATCTGCCAGAGGGTATCAACCGGGCACGGGCTGTCGAACAGAGACAGATCGCAGGCCGGGATCAGCACCAGCGTCTGCCAGGCAGCTGGCGGCAGGGCGGCCACCCGCTCGGCCGGCCAGCGGCGCTTCTCGGGGGCCAGCAAACTGGTGCGCTCCAGTGCCCACTCGAAGCGGGCCAGCTCCCCCAGCCAGGGTAGTTCGGCGGTGGTCGGCAGCCGGGCAAGCCAGTCGCCAAAGCCGGCGCCGTAGTGCATCACGCTCCCTTCGCAGAGCGGCTCTGCCAGCACGAAGCCGCGCGCCGCGGCGTCGAAAAACGCCTCCCCCACCACGGCTTTGACGGCCGGGTAGCTGCCCGCCAGCACCTCGCCAAGGCTCAGGATGAAGTGGTTGCGATAGACCTGCAGCACGGCATCCGCCGTAAAGAGACGGGAGTGGATGTGGGGCAGGATGGCCTCGCTCTGGCCAAGCAACCCCTCGGCAAACTGCTGCTGCCGGCGAGCCAGCTCAGACATGGGCGGCCTCCGGCACAAGATAGGTGGCCATGGCGGCGTCCAGCATGGCGCTCGCGCGTTCGGCCTCTGCCAACAACACGGGGAGCGGCGGGATCTCGAGATCCCACTCGATCAGGGTGGGAATGGCACGCTGGCGGCAGATCTCGGCATAAAGGGCCCACACCGGCTCGCTCACCGGCGCGCTGTGGGTATCGATATAGAGGTGCCCCTGCGGCAGGGACTGATCGGTAAAACCGGCCAAGTGAATTTCGCCCACCGTAGCGATGTCGATGGCAGCCAGATAGTCGCGGCATGCAAAGCCGTGGTTGAAGGCACTGACATAGAGGTTGTTGAGGTCGAGCAGGATGGCGCAGTCGCTGCGCCGCTGCAGCTCCGCCAGAAACTCCCACTCCGGCATCTCCCCCGCCAGTTGCAGGTATGAAGAGGGGTTCTCGATCAGCAGACGGCAGCCGAGCGCCTGCTGCACCTGCATGATCTTGTCGCTCATGTTGAGCAGGCTCTCCCGGGTATAGGGGACCGGCAGCAGATCGTTGAAGTGGCGCCCCCCAATACTGCCCCAGCTGAGGTGTTCCGAGATGCGCACCGGTTTGATGGCGCGGGCCAGCGCCGAGAGGCTGGCCAGATGTTCAAGATCGAGCCCATCAGCCGAGCCCAGCGACATGCCGACACCGTGCAGGCTGACGGGATAGTGCCGGGCCAGCTCGCTCAGCACCTGAAAACCCCGGCTGTGACGTTCAAAGTAATTTTCGCTGTGCACCTCCAGCCAGCCAACCGCCGGCAGGGTGCGCAATATCTCGTCGTAATGGGGCGTGCGCAATCCAATACCAATCAAGGGGTTCATCGCAAAGCCTCGCTGCAAACCAGCCAAAAGAAGGCCACGGTGCCCCTGAGGCAACACCGTGGCACCCAGCCTTACTTGGGTTGCAGCGAGCCGCCCGCCAGCTTCTCGCACAGCCCCTTGGGCACCACCACGAAGGCGTCACCCTGGGCATCCATCTTGGCGGTACCGGCACAGGAGCTGGTCTTGGTCGCGCAGTCGTTCTTGCTCGCCTTCACCACCCCGTAGCACTTCTCCTTTTCATCAGCCGCCATGGCCGGGGCGGCGACGAACTGGGCGCCGAGGGCCAGCAGACCGGTCATGGCGGAGGCGATGGCAGTGCTCTTTTTAATGTTCATTCTCTGTTCCTTCTGATTGTGTGTGGTGTGCCCGATCGGTCACGACCGGATGCCCTCCATAGAACCGGAGCGCCGGCGAATTGATTTCAAAAAAAATGCAAAATCGGCACATCTATAAAAAACACAATTGGCAACAGACTGTTTTTAAAGGGTTATTCCATTCCCCTTTCAAATGAACTTTCACCATGCAGATGTGCACTGCGCCACCCTGTTTCCGCCAATCCCCGGGATGCAGGCAATAAAAAACCCCGCCAGAGGGCGGGGTCTGATTGGCACGATACAACCGCGCGGGCATCGGCGGCCGATACTTAATGACAAAAAAGACAGCCGCAGCTGTCTTTTTCACTTGAAACCTGACTTAGTAGAAGATCCGCTCGCCACGCTCGCTCATCTTGAGCCATACCGGCTTGGTGCTGGTCTTGTTCCAGATCCGGTGCAGATAGCTGTAGAAACGGGCCCGATCGCTGCGAAACAGCATCACGGGGAAAGCCAGCATACCCACCAGCAGCACATAGATGCGACGAAGAATTATCTGAGTCAGGGAATAGGGATGAAACATGATAGAACTCCTTGCTGGTAAGACCACTGAGCAAAGATTACTCCACAATTTGTAGGATTACTACACCAAGATTCCCACTTTTTTGCAAAAAGATCCCTTAAAAGCCTTAAAGTGAAATTGGGTTACATATATTAACTTACAAGCAACAAAAGCTGGCAAAGCAGCTCCCGTCGACCAGATTTAATGAGTTGGCACTCAAGATGGAGTCGGTACGATGAAACCCGCAGAAATGGCGATCATAGGGATACTGGGCCTGCTGCTCTGGTCGGAATGGCAAGATTGGCAGCTCAACCAGGCCGACAGCATCACGCTGGCCTACAAGGGAGCGCCCACCGTCAGCATGTGGCAATGCGGCCAGTTGAAACAGAAGATGATGGATGTGACCGAACACTCGGCCGAAGTGCAGTTTCAATACCGGGGACAAGACCTGACGCAGGTCAACCGCTATCTGGAACGGGAGTGGCAGCAACAGGGCTGTGAGCAGCTGTTGTTGCAGCAAGGATATTGAGCAGAGTGATCCACACCGGGCTGGTGTGATGAAATGCTTTAAGAAATGAAACGAGGAGAAGATGGAGGCACGTTCCGGAGTCGAACCGGACTAAACGGATTTGCAATCCGCTGCATAACCGCTTTGCTAACGCGCCATGCTGACAAGGCATTGCCTTGAAAGTGATATCCATGATTGGTGCCATGGAAGATTGGAGCGGGAAACGAGACTCGAACTCGCGACCCCGACCTTGGCAAGGTCGTGCTCTACCAACTGAGCTATTCCCGCCTGTACTGCTTGCTGCCAGTTGCCTGACAACGAGGCGCATTATACGTACCCCGAGCGCGGGCACAACCCTTTTTTCGCACTTTGAGCCCTTTCCCGTGCTGTTTGCTCAGGGTTTAGACGGCTTGCCCAAAAAATCCGCACCAGGCTGTGACCCCACAGGCGAATTTGAGATAAAGTCATTGAAATGATTAGCCTTTAGTCAGAGACTTGCTGCGGTTAGTAACCGGATTCTCAATTGAAAATCACCCGATGAAATGGATCTTCAAGCCCCGTGGGCTCAGGCCGCAGCTGATGCTGGCATTTTTCATGCTAGCCATGGTGCCCTTCCTGGTCGTCACCCTGTTTTTCCTCTATAGCCACGGCAAGGATCTCACCACCCAGACTTCCAACCATCTGGTTTCCGTTCGCAACATCAAGAAGAACCAGCTGGAAGACTATTTCGGCAACCTCAAAGAGCAGATCATCAACTTCTCCCAGCAGGATTTTGCCGGCAACAGTATTGGTCGCTTCTATGGCTTCACCGGTGCCTTCGAGAAACTCGGCACCACACCGCAGGAGGCCCGCGCCCGCGCCCAGGCCCGCTATGTGCCGGGCTCCTGGGATCAGCTGCAAAAACCCGACAGCACCAGCGACATCGAACCCTCCATCAGCGCCCTGATCCTGGCTGACGAGATGTACGGCCGGGTGCACCAGCGCTTTCACCGCGGCTACGCCGACATGGTGCGCAAGTCCAACTACAGCGACATCTTTCTCATCGATCTCAACGGCGACGTGGTCTATTCGGTCACCAAACATGCCAACTTCGCCACCAACCTGCTCTCCGGCCCCTACCAGTCGAGCGGCCTTGGCAGCACCTTCGCCAAGATCAAGCGGCGCCTCGACGGTGGCCAGAAGCCGCAGCAGATCTTCGAGTTCACCGATTTTGGCCGCAACGAGCTGACCGGCCAGGTGGTCGCCTACATGGCCGCCCCCGTGATGCAATACGACTATGTGCGCGGCGTGGTGATCTTCGAGCTGCTGCCTGACAAGCTCAACCAGATCATGGCGGAGCGGGAAGGACTGGGCGAGACCGGCGAGACCATCCTCATCGGCCCGGACAAGCGGATGCGCGCCAACGCCTGGCTGGCGCCTGAATTCAGCGTGGAGAATAGCTTCAGCCCCAACTTCCGGCCGCTACAGACCCCGCTGGTGGTCAAGGCGCTCTCCGGCGAGCAGGGGGTCGGGCTGTTTCGCTCCTACCACGATGACGAGGTGCTGGCCGCCTACACCCAGGTGAAGGTGTTCGACACCGAGTGGGCCTTCATCGCCGAGATCTCCACCAGCGAGGCCTATCGCCCCATCCGCCAGCTGGAGACCCTGGTGATCCTGCTGGGGGCAGGCTCATTGCTGCTGCTGATCCTCTTCTCCCGCTGGCTCTCCCACTCCATCACGGCGCCGCTGCGCTCCCTCACTGCCGCCGCCGAGCAGGTGGCCGACGGTGCGCTGGATCACCCCATCGCCATCGAACGTACCGACGACGACATCGACCGGCTCGCCCAGGCGTTTCGCCACATGCAGCGCTCGGTGAAGGACAAGATCGAACTCATCGAGCGCCAGACCCAGGAGCTGCAACAGCAGGTCAAGCTGACCCACAAGCAGAACCTCAGCCTGCAGCAGGCGGACAAGCTCAAGGATGAACTGCTGGCCAACACCTCCCACGAGCTGCGCACCCCCATTCACGGCATCAAGGGGATGGCCGAATCCATGCTCGCCAGCCAGCAGGACTTGACCGAAGGACAGCAAAAACAGCTGGGGCTCATCATCAAGAGCGCCGACGGCCTGGCCCGGCTGGTGGATGATCTGCTCGACTACCACCAGATGCGCTACGGCCAGCTGGAGATCCACCCCCAGCCGGTCTCCTCCAAGGGGGTCATTAGGCTGGTACTGGATCTCTGCCAGCACCTGGTACAGGCCAAGCCGCTGACTCTGGTTGACATCAGCCCGGTGGAGCTGCCACCGGTGCTGGCCGACGAGCAGCGGCTCGAACAGGTGCTCTACAACCTGGTGGGCAATGCCATCAAGTACACGCCGCAGGGCAAGGTGGTGCTGAGCGCCCTGGTGGAAGGCAACTTCCTGCGCATCAAGGTGACCGACACCGGCATCGGCATTGCCAAGGACCACCTGGAACACATCTTCGAGCCGCTGGTGCAGATGAGCCCGGAGGTCAGCAAGCAGGGGGCCGGCCTCGGCCTCTCCATCACCCGCCAGCTGGTGCACCTGATGGGGGGCGAGCTGTTTGTGGAGAGCGAGCCGAGCGTCGGCTCCACCTTCGCCTTCACCCTGCCGCTCGCCAGCGGCAAGGCGGGCAGCCTGACGCTGGACAGCCGCCAGATCGAGCACCAGCTGGTGCGCCAGCAACCGCTGATCCTGCCGGACTGGGAGAGCGATGACCTCCCCCCTCCCCCCGAGGATGCGCCTCTCATTCTGGTGGTGGACGACGAGCCCATCAATTTGCACATACTGCGCCACCTGCTGCAGCCCTGCGGTTATCGCATCCTGCCCAGCAGCGACGGCCACGATGCACTGGCCAAGCTGGCTCAGGAGCCGGTCGACCTCATCCTGCTGGACGTGATGATGCCCACCCTCTCCGGTTTCGACGTCTGCCGCCGGCTGCGCCAGCAGCACCCCAAGGAGAAGCTGCCGGTACTGCTGCTCACCGCCCTCAACCAGCCCAAGGACATCGAGGAGGGCTTCAACGCCGGCGCCAACGACTATCTGGTCAAACCCTTCTGCAAGGAGGAGCTGTTCGCCCGGGTCAGGGCCCTGCTGGAAGCCAGCGCCGGGCGCGCCTCTCTGGTGGAGAACCGCTTGCTCAAGCAGGAGATAGAGCACCGTCTGCTGCTGCAGGAGCAGCTGCATCAGGATCAGGAGCGGCTGCTGGGTCTGCTCGGCGAAGGGGCCGACCCCATGGTGTTCATCGATGGTCAGGGCACAGTGCTGTTCGCCTCGCGGGCGCTGGCCCGCCTGCTGGGCCAGGAGCCGGAAGCCATGGAGGGGCAACCGCTGGACGACTGGCTGGCCAGCCCGCTCACCAGCCAGTGGCCCGATCTGCACGATCGGGGGGAACAGCAGCTGACATTTCTGGTGGTCGGCCAGAAAGACGAACTCAATGCCCGCGCCCTGCCCATCAGCCTGGGGGGCCAGGCCGCCTTCGCCCTCACCCTCAGCACCGAACTGCGCCAGGACGAGAACCGGGTGATGGCGCTGGAGAACGCCCTCAAGAGCCTGTCACGCCAGGCCATCATCGAGGATGGCCAGCTGCTGGGCGAGCTGAGCCGGCTGGGCGGGGAGTTCCGCTCGCTCGCCGACGACCTCATCCGCCAGCAGGATGACGAGCCCCTGCGCCGCGCCCTGGTGGACACCATGCGGCTCACCCTGGATGCCTGGCAGCAGAGCACCGGCAAGGGCAAGATAGTGCTGGCGGAGAAGAGCAAGCTGTGGCGGGTCTACATGGACCGCTCCAGCCCGCAGACCCGCACCCTCGACAAGTACCTGAGCCTGGATACCCTGCCCAAGGCGCCGCGCTGGAAAACGGTGGTCGCCACCGCCGAGTATGTGCTGAGCCACGGCCCGCTCAACGAGGCTCAGCGCCAGCAGCTGCACCACAGCGCCCAGACCCTGCGTCAGCTCGCCAACCGCAAACCCTGATATCCACCGCCCAATCTGCGCCCTGGCTCACACTTGCCGGGGCGGTTTTTTTTTGTGCAGAATTAAGCCTTCGCCATACGTCAAAACGAGAGCCGATCCAATTCACACAATTGTCATGGAAGATCGATTGACAGGGACTTATTACGCCAAAGCAATTAACATAACCTGATGATTTAAATCGAGTTAAAAGCGGTTTTGACGAAATTGACGTGAAGGCGTCGATTTTTACGATATCGACGATCTGAACAGTTGTTGTTTTCCTGTTAACTCTGCTTTGCTAGGGACGTTGGATGACACAACTACAAGGGTGCAAAACCTGGCCAACATTGAGGGCCGACCTCCCCAGCATGCGAAGTCGGTGCTCAAATCCAAACAAGGAATATAAATAAGAAAGGAAATAATATGCTTGCCAAAGTATCCAAAATCTCTACTGCTGTAATGCTGGGCACCATGATGCTTGCCGGCGCTGCCGGCAACGCCATGGCGGCCGACAACAAGACGGTGCTGACTCTGGTCGCACAACAGGAGACCGCGTGGGTCAAGAACTTCAACCCCTTCCTGCAAGCGGGTCTGTTGCACACCACTCGTCACTTCATCTATGAACCGCTGGTGATCTTCAACGATATGCAGGGTGGCAAACCCGTCTATCGTCTGGCCACCCACTACGAGTTCAGCAAGGACCTCAAGTCCGTCACCTTCGATCTGCGTGACGGCGTGAAGTGGTCGGACGGTCAGCCCTTTACCGCCGATGACATCCTGTTCTCCTTCAATCTGGTCAAGGCCAACAAGGCGCTGGACGAGCGCTCAATCTGGACCCAGATCAAGAGCGTCGAGAAGCTGGCCCCCAACAAGGTCAAGTTCGAGCTGACCGACGTCAACACCAACGTGGTGAACGATCTGGTACTGGTACCCATCGTGCCCGAGCACCAGTGGAAATCGGTGAAAGACCCGGTCGCCTTCACCAACGACAAGCCGGTCGGCACCGGTCCCTTCACCGAAGTGGACAACTTCTCCGCCCAGCTCTACACCCAGTGCCGCAACCCGCACTATTGGGACAACGCCAACCTCTCCATCGACTGCCTGCGCATGCCGCAGATGGCCACCAACGACCAGGTACTGGCCGCTGTGATGAAGGGTGACGTGGACTGGTTCGGCTCCTTCGTGCCGGACATCGAGCGCCTCTACGTCGGCAACGATCCGAAGAACAACAAGTACTGGTTCCCGGCCTCCGGCACGGTGGCGTTCAACGTCAACTTCCAGGCCAAGAAACCGGGCAACCACGAAGCCTTCAACGACATCAACTTCCGTCGCGCCTTCTCCATGGCGATGGATCGCCAGTCCATGGTGGATATCGCGGGCTATGGCTACCCCACCGTCAACGAGTACCCGTCAGGGCTCGGCAAAGCCTTTGACTCCTGGAACAACCCGGAAGTGGACAAGAAGTACGGCAAGTACAACAAGTTCGATCTGGAAGGCGCCAAGGCCCTGCTGAAACAGGCCGGCTACAAGGATTGTGACGGCGACAAATTCCTCGACACCCCCACCTGCCAGAAGATCGAGTTCAAGGTGCTGGTACCGAACGGCTGGACCGACTGGGTCAACACCGCCCAGATCGGCGTGGAAGGGCTGCAGGCACTGGGCCTGAACGCCAAGACCGCTACCCCGGAAGCCACCGTCTGGACTGAAAACCTGATCACCGGTGACTTCGACGTCGCCCTGCAGGGTTACTTTGCCGGTGCCAACCCGCACAAGTACTTCGAGACGGCTTTCCACTCCCGCAACATGGGTGAGCGCGGCAACCGCTTTGCGGCGCCCCGCTACAAGGATCCGGCGCTGGACAAGCTGATCGACGACTTTACCCAGACCGCCGATGCCGCCAAGCAGAAGGAGATCATGTTCGAGATCCAGGACAGGGTCGGTGCCAACCAGACCATCATCCCGGTGTTCAACAACCCGACCTGGTACGAATACAGCACCAAGCGTTTCCACGGCTGGTTCAGTGCCGACAACCCGGTCGCCAAGCCGCAGGTTCACCCGGACACCCCGGAGCGTCTGCTGCACGTGTTGTCACTCAAGCCGAACAGCTAATCAATCCCGGCCCCCTGCGGGGGGCCCTCTTCCCCGCCCATCCCCCTTTTTTCCCGGCTCTGCCGGGGTTGGGGTAACTATGCCCGGCGCGGGGCGGACCAGCAGTAAAAGGTATCATCATGGGATTCATACTGAGACGCTTTTCCTTCTATCTGGTCGCCTTTCTGGTGGCCGCCACCATCAACTTCCTGCTACCCAGAGCCATGCCGGGGGATCCCGTCTCCGTCATGTTTGCCCGGGCCGGCGCCATGATGGAACCCGCCGCCCTGGAAGCCCTCAAGGCCACCTTCGGGTTCGTGGACGGCCCCATCGGCACCCAATTTCTCACCTATGTGAAGAGTGTCTTCACCTGGGATCTCGGCACCTCGGTGCGCTACTACCCCCAACCGGTCGCCGACGTGCTCGGCCGCGCCATCGGCTGGACCCTGTTCCTGGTGGGCACCTCCACCATCCTGAGCTTCTCCATCGGTTCCATCGTCGGCATCTTCGCCGCCTGGCACCGGGGCGGACGCATGGACAGCTTCCTCTCCCCGCTCACCCTGGTGATGCAGGCCATTCCGCCGGTGGTCATCTCGCTGCTGGCGCTCTTCCTGTTCGGGGTGAGTCTGGAATGGCTGCCGATTGGCTACGCCTACAGCCCGGAGATCAAGCCTGACTGGGGCTGGGAGCACATCAAGAGCATCCTGACCCACGCCATCATGCCGGTAGGCACCCTGGCCATGGTGCAGGTGGGGGGCTTTCTCATCACCATGCGCAACAACATGATCAACCTGCTGGGCGAGGACTACATCACCATGGCCAAGGCCAAGGGGCTCTCCAGCAACCGGGTGATCTTCAACTACGGCGCCCGCAACGCCATCTTGCCAAGCGTCACCGCCCTCTCCATGGCGCTGGGCTTCGTCATCGGCGGATCTCTCATCACCGAGGTGATCTTCAACTACCCGGGACTGGGTCTGACCCTCTATCAGGGCATTCTGGCCCGCGACTACCCGCTCATTCAGGGGCAGCTGCTCATCATGACCATCACCATGCTCAGCTTCAACTTCCTGGCCGACGTGCTCTACGTCTTCCTGGATCCCCGTCTGCGTACCGGAGGCAAATAAGATGCGCATGCCGACTATTCTGAAAATCCTGCTGGGCAACAAGAAGGCCGCCTGCGGCCTCTTCATCGTGGTCAGCTTCGTGCTGATGGCGTTGTTCGCCCCGCTGCTGGCCAGCTACGAGCCGACCAAGCGGGTCTCCCGCCCGCACCAGCCGCCCAGTACCGAGTACGTGATGGGCACCACCCGCATGGGTCACGACATCTGGGCCCAGTTCACCAACGGCGCCCGCATCTCCCTGATGGTGGGCTTCGGTGCCGGCATTCTGGTGTGCGCCCTCGCCATCACGGTCGGCATCACCGCCGGCTACTTCGGTGGCGTCATAGACGAGTGCCTCACCTTCCTGATGAACGTGGTGCTGGTGATCCCCAACCTCCCCTTGCTGCTGGTGCTGGCAAGTTTCATCGGGGAGGCGTCGCCGACGGTGATCGCGCTCATCATAGGCTTTACCTCCTGGGCCTATGGCGCGCGCGTCATCCGGGCCCAGACCCTGGCGCTGCGGGAGAAAGAGTTCGTCATCGCCGCCGAGGTGCTGGGCGAGCCGGCCTGGCGCATCATCCTGGTGGAAATTCTGCCTAACCTCATCTCCATCATCGGAGTGAGCTTCATCGGCTCCATCATCTACGCCATCGTCACCGAGGCAACCCTGGAGTTCCTCGGCCTGGGCGACCCCACCGTAGTGAGCTGGGGCATCATGCTCTACAACGCCCAGACCTCCAGCGCCATCCTGGTCGGCGCCTGGTGGGAGATCCTGGCCCCCTGCTTCGCCATCGCAACGCTGGGTGCCGGCCTGGCCCTGCTCAACTTCGCCATCGATGAAATCGCCAACCCGCAGTTGCGCTCCCACAAGGGGCTCAATCGCTGGAAGAAACTCGCCGCCCCCGTCACCACGCCGGTGCCGGCCGTACAGGAGAAGACAGCATGAGATCGCAACAACCCCTGCTGTCGGTACGCAACCTCTGCGTCGACTACATCACCGAGAGCGGCGACGTGCGCGCCGTCAACTCGGTCAGCTTCGACATCGCCCCCGGTGAAGTGTTCGGCCTAGCCGGCGAGTCGGGCTGCGGCAAGTCCACCGTCGCCTTCTCGGTGGCGCGGCTGCACAAGCCGCCCGCCTACATCAGCGGCGGCGAGATCCTGTTCAAGGGGGAGAACATCCTCCATTACGGTGACGAGCGGCTGCGATCCTACCGCTGGCAGCAGGTGTCGGTGGTGTTCCAGTCCGCCATGAATGCGCTCAACCCGGTGCTGCGCATGGAGGAGCAGTTCTGCGACGTACTGCTGGCCCACAACCCTGGGTTGACTCGCTACGAGGCGATCAAGCGTGCCCAGGAGCTGCTCGCCATCGTCGACATCCACCCGAGCCGGCTCAAGGACTACCCGCACCAGTTCTCCGGCGGCATGCGCCAGCGGCTGGTCATCGCCATCGCCATGGCGCTCAACCCCGAGCTGCTCATCATGGATGAGCCGACCACGGCGCTCGACGTGGTGGTGCAGCGGGAGATCCTGCAGAAGGTCTATGCGCTGAAAGAGAAGTTCAACTTCTCCATCCTGTTCATCACCCACGACCTGTCGCTCATGGTGGAGTTCTGCGATCGCATCGGCATCATGTATGCCGGTGAACTGGTGGAGGTGGCGCCGGCCAAGGCGATCCTGACCGCGCCGCTGCACCCCTATACCAAGGGGCTCGGCAACTCCTTCCCGCCTCTGCACGGGCCCAAGACGGTGCTGGAAGGGATCCCGGGCACCCCGCTCAACCTGCTGGAGGTGCCGGTGGGCTGCCGCTTTCAGGCCCGCTGTGCCAGGGTGCACGAGCGCTGCCGCCAGCAGTACACCAAACTGGCCGAGATCCGCCCCGGCCAACAAACCGCCTGCCACCTCTATGAGGCGCAGGATGAGCAACAAGATCCCCTGATCTATCTGGACAAGGCCGCTGGCTGTTAAGGATGTCTGTCATGCAAATCGCCCAAACCGACGCCCCCATCATCGAAGTCCAGCACCTCTACAAGGACTTCCCCGTCAACTCCAACGCCATCAAGAGCGGCAAGATGCGGGCCCTCTCGGACATCACCTTCAACCTGCACCGGGGCCGCGCCCTGGCGGTGGTGGGAGAGTCCGGCTCCGGCAAGAGCACCATCGCCAAGATCATCGCCAAGATGTACAAGCTCTCTGGCGGCCGCATCCTCTATCGCGGCCGCGACCTCGAGGAGTTCAACAAGGGCACTGCCCTGCTCGACTACCGCCAGAGCGTGCAGATGGTGTGGCAAGACCCATTCGGTTCGCTGAACCCGACCCACACCATCTACCACCACATCGCCCGCCCCCTGCTGCTGCACAGCAAGGTGATCGACAAGAAAGACCTGCCCGACATGGTCTATGGCCTGCTGGAGAAGGTGGGGCTCACCCCCGCCAAGGCCACCGCGGCCAAGTACCCGCACCAGCTCTCCGGCGGCCAGCGCCAGCGGGTCAACATCGCCCGCAACCTGGCGGTGGAGGCCGAAGTGGTGCTGGCCGACGAGCCCACCTCCATGCTCGACGTCTCCATTCGCATCGGCATCCTCAACCTGATGGAGCAGATGAAGGATGAGCTCGGGGTCTCCATGCTCTACATCACCCACGACATCGCCACCGCCCGCTACGTGGCCGAAGATCTGGCGGTGATGTACGTGGGGCACATGGTGGAGTGGGGTGAGGTGGACGAGATCCTGCACCACCCCCAGCACCCCTACACCCAGTTGCTCATCTCGGCGGTGCCGGACCCCGAGAAGAGCATCCACGCCGAGCTGGAGGGGGGCCGTAAGGGGGAGATCCCGCTCTGGACGCCGGAGTCCTGCGGCTGCCCCTTTGCCGGGCGCTGCAATCAGGCGATGCCCCGCTGCAAGGAGACCCTGCCCCCCGTCAGCAAGCTCGCCGACAACCACTTCGTGCGCTGCTACCTCTACCAATGACAGACCGGCCGGACACGGCGTCCGGCCACGCCTCGCCACGGGGCCGTCAGGGCCCCGCAATGTGCCTCGCCACGCCAGGTGAGCCACAGGAGTAAGACGTTGATGGAACTCTTGATCAATCAGGTGGGTTACCAGTGCGACGGGGAGAAGATCGCCCTGTTGCAGAGCGACACCGACCTCGATATCCGCGGCCACCTCAGGCTGCTGCGCCAGGATGACGAACGCATCCTGCTGGAAGTCCCGCTGCAGCCGGCCGGCCAGGTCGAGGGCTGGCAGGGGCGCCACTACTGGCGCGCCGACTTCTCCCCCTGCAAAGAGCCCGGCCACTACCGGCTGGAGGCCCTCATCCAGACGGGCGCCAAGGAGCGTATCGTGCGCACCGCCCCCTTTGCCATCGGCCAGGATTTGCTGGCGAGCCGCTGCCTCTCCGACGTCATTCACTACTTCAAGGGGCAGCGCGCCAGCGGCGCCTTCGATCGGGCCGACCGCAGCGCCCGCCTGTTTGGCAGCGAGCAGTACAAAGACGTGCACGGCGGCTGGTATGACGCCAGCGGGGATGTGAGCAAGTACCTGAGCCACCTCTCCTACGCCAACTACCTCAACCCCCAGCAGACCCCCATGGTGGTCTGGTCCCTGCTCAAGTGCCGCGAGCTCTTGGCCCCGCGCCAGGACATCGACGGGATGAACCTCTGCAAGCGGCTCAACGACGAGGCACTGCACGGCGCGGATTTCCTCTGCCGGATGCAGGATGAGTCGGGCTTCTTCTACATGACCCTGTTCGACAAGTGGAGCAAGGATCCCGCCCAGCGCGAGCTGTGCGCCTACGCCACCCAGCAGGGGCTCAAGTCCACCAGCTGGCAGGCCGGTTTTCGCCAAGGGGGCGGCATGGCCATCGCGGCGCTCGCCCGCGCCGCCCGCGAGAGTGTCAGCGGCGACGTTGATGCCAGCCGTTACGCCGAGGCGGCCCGTCGCGGCTACCTGCACCTGCGTGAACACAACCTCGTCTATCTGGACGACGGGGTCGAGAACATCATCGACGACTACTGCGCCCTGCTGGCCGCCATCGAACTGACCCGCACCTTGGGCCCCGAATGGCTGGCAGAGGCCAGAGTGCGGGCCGACAGGCTGTGCGCCCGCCAGCGCCCTCACCCGGAGCTAGGCCACTACTGGTCGGCCAACGAGGATGGCTTGCGCCCCTACTACCATGCCGCCGAGGCGGGCCTGCCGGTGCTGGCGCTGCTGGAGTATCTCGCCATCGAGCCGGATCCAACACGCCAGGGGACGGCCCAGCGCGTCATCGAACAGGCGCTGGCCGCCGAGCTGGCGCTGTGCGCCCGCCCTGGCAACCCGTTCGCCCTCGCCCGCCAGTATGTGAAGGGGGTCGATGAGGCGCCCCGGGTGAGCTTCTTTATGCCCCATCACAACGAGTCGGGCTACTGGTGGCAGGGGGAGAACGCTCGCCTCGCGTCGCTCGCCGCCATGGCGTTTGCCGCCGCAGCCCAGCTGCCGCGCCAACGCAAGCCGCTGCTCAGCTTCGGCCAGCACCAGCTCGACTGGATCCTGGGGCAGAATCCGTTCAACGCCTGCATGCTGGCAGGCCATGGCAGCAACAATCCCGCCTACACCGCCGGTTATCCCAACGCGCTGGGGGGGATCTGCAACGGCATCACCGCCGGTTTCGATGACGAGGCGGAGATCGCATTCATTCCAGAGGCGTACAAGGAGCGGCTGGATCAGAACTGGCGCTGGGGCGAGCAGTGGATACCCCACGCAGCCTGGTTTGCTCTGGCCATCACTTGGCAGAATGCGCAGGGAAATGGAGGTCGACATGATTGAGTACTGGGTCGGGGTCGATGGCGGCGGCACTCACACCCGCGCCCGCATTCGGGATCGGGCCGGCAAGCTGCTCGGCGAGGGGCGCGCCGCCGGCTCCAATCTGGAGCTCGGCATCGCGCTCGCCCACGGCAACGTGCTGGCCGCCATCGAACAGGCCCGTATCGAGGCCGGCCTGACTGAGGATGCCCAGCAACGGATGGGGGTCGGGCTGGCGCTCGCCTCCGCCGAGCTGGCCGACTGCTATCACGCCATGCTGACCATGCCCTTCCCGTTTGCGAGCGTGCGGCTCACCTCCGACGCCTTCGGTGCCTGCCTGGGCGCCTTTGGCGGCGAAGAAGGTGCCATCCTCATCGCCGGCACCGGCTCGGCCGGGCTCCTCTATCGCCACGGCCAGCTGCACACCTGCTCCGGCCGCGGTTTTCCCATCTCGGATCTGGGCAGCGGCGCCTGGCTGGGGCTGCGCGCCATCCAGCAGGCGCTGCTCTGCCACGACGGCATCCTGCCCCCCAGCACGCTCGCCATTCGCTTGCTCGACCACTTCAAGCGGGATCAGGCCGAGGTAGTGCGCTGGGCCGCCCGCGCCATTCCCGCCGACTACGGCCGCTTCGCCCCCTGGGTGTTCGATGCCGCCAGCGACGGTGACGAGCTCGCCTGCCAGCTGCTGGATGAGACCTGCCAGCAGCTGGCTACCCTGCTGGAGGGGATGCGCCAGCTGGGTGCCGACCGGATAGCCCTGCTCGGCGGCATCGGCATGCGCCTCGCCCCCCGTCTGGCACACCTGCCGCTGGTCAGTCCCGCTGCCGACGCGCTGGAGGGGGCCATCCTGTTTGCCCGATCGGAGGCTTATCCATGTCTGCATCCCTGAACCTGTCCCCATCCACCCCACCCCAAAGTGCGGGCCTGACCCCGGTCTGCCCGCTGCGGGGGGTGCCCATGTCAGCCCTGCGGCTCCCGGCCGGGGTTGACCAATACCACAAGGACGCTGTCTGGCTGTTCGTCCCCTTCACTCCATCAGAGGAATTTTCATGTCTGCACCCCTGATCCACACCCAGGTCGACCGACGCGACGGTGACGACGTCTGGTTTCGTTTCAGCCTGAGCCAACTGCCGGATGCCCCCTGGAAACTCCACTTCTGCCTGGCCCGCCACATCGACCCCGGCTCGGTAGAGGGGGGGGAGCTGGAGCGCCAGAGCGGCAGCTACAAGGTCTTGATCCCGCAAACGGGGGCCAGCGAGCTGTGCTTCTGCTGTCGCAACACCCCCATCAAGCGCCTCTCCGACATGCCGCGCGGCTTCTTCCTGAGCCTGCCCCAGGCCAGCGGCGGCCCCCAGCTGATGCCGGTGGAACTGACCGGCGAGGAGCTGGGCCTGCCACAATCCGCCGCTGCGGCGCCGGATCTGCCCGAGGTGGAACCCCTCGCCGGCATCGTGCCCCTGCCGGATCGGCTGTTGCTGCTGGAGGGCAACTTCCGGCTGGCGGAGCGCGCCCACGTCAGCGGCCCGAGCCCCCTGCTCGGCCCGCTGCTGGCCCACTTCAACGAACTGACCGGGCTCGCGCTGGCGCAGGATCACGACGCCGAGATCCGGCTGGTTGAAAGCGGGCTGGGCCCGGAGGCCTACCGGCTGACCATCACCCCGGAGGAGATAGTGATTGCCGCCGGCGGCGAGGCGGGCTGGCGCCACGGCCTCGTCAGCCTGGCCCAGTGGTATCTGCAGCACGGCGAGAGCCTGCCCTGCATCGAGCTCAGCGATGCACCGCGCTTCGGTTTTCGCGGCATCTTTCTCGACTGTGCCCGCCACTTTCACTCCCTCGCCACCCTCAAGCGCCTGCTCAAGCTGATGAGTCTCTACAAGTTCAACCGCTTCCACTGGCACCTCACCGATGACGAGGGGTGGCGACTCGAGATCAAGGCCTTCCCCCAGCTGACCGAGCTGGCCGCTTGGCGCGGTCACGCCCTGCCGGTGGGGCCCCAGCTGAGCGGCGGTCCCGAGCCCTACGGCGGTTACTACACCCAGAGCGAGGTGCGCGAGCTGGTGGCCTACGGCGCCGGGCTAGGCATCACCATCATTCCGGAAATTGACATCCCGGGTCACTGCCACGCCGCCATCAAGGCACTGCCCGAGCTGCTGGTGGAGGCAGCCGACCGCTCCCGCTACCTGTCGGTGCAACATTTTGACGACAACGTGCTCAACCCGGCGCTGCCCGGTACCTACCGCTTCCTGGAAGCCGTGATGGACGAGGTGTGCGAACTGTTCCCTGGGCCGCTGGTGCACATGGGGGGGGACGAGGTGCCCGCCGGGGTCTGGACCGACAGCCCCGCCTGCCAGCAGCTGATGAAGCAGCAGGGGTATCAGGATTGCCGCGAGCTGCAGGGCCACCTGCTGCGCCACTGCCAACAATACCTGGCCGGCAAGGGCAAGCGGATGCTGGGTTGGGAGGAGATTTTGCACGGCGACAAGGTGAGCCGGGACGCCACCATCTTCGCCTGGACCAGCTTCCAGGCTGGACTCGATGCGGCAACGGCGGGCTATCCGGTGGTGATGGCACCGGCCCAGCACCTCTATCTGGATCTGGCCTGGAGCCAGGACATCCATGAACCCGGCCTCTACTGGGCGGGCACCCTCAATCTGGCGCAGGTCTACGCATGTGACCCGGCCCCAGCCGATTTCCATGCCAACGATAACATCCTGGGGGTGTTGAGCCCCTTATGGTCGGAGCTGATCACCTCTCGCGATCGCCTCGACTATATGTTGTTCCCGCGCATGCTGGCGACCGCCGAGGTGGCCTGGAGCGACCCCGCCCGCAAGGCGTGGGAGCACTTCGCCGCCCGTCTGCCGGGCCAGCTGCAGATCCTCGACCAGCTTCAGGTGCGTTACCGGGTACCACAGAGGTAGTGTTATCTTTTTTCCTTGGCGGCCCTATGGCCGCCTTTTTTTTACGATTCGCCAACAAAACATCAACTTGCCCCTACCATTCATCCGCCATTGTTGGCAAAATTCAGCCCCCTATGAAGCCGGTCTGCCGCCTGCTGGCGCGAGCCTGCAGCCACCTCCAGATCTGCCACAATAACAACGACAAAGTTATCAACAAGAACATCGGAGCGTATTCCTATGGCCCGCAGAGACGTCCATACCCTGGACAGCGAAGTGGAGTTTCCTGCCGACGAACAACTGGTTTCCACCACGGATCTGCGCGGGGTGATCACCTACGCCAACCCCGCCTTCTGCCGCATCGCCGGCTACCCCGTCGAGGAGCTGGTCGGCCACAATCACAACCTGGTACGCCACCCCGACATGCCCAAGGCCGCCTTCGCCGATCTCTGGGCCCGCCTCAAGGAGGGCAAACCCTGGCGCGGCATGGTGAAGAACCGCTGCAAGGATGGCCGCTACTACTGGGTCGATGCCTATGTGACCCCCATCTACGAGGGCAACCGGATCAGCGGCTACCAGTCGGTGCGCTGCAAGCCGGATCCCCAGCTCAAGCGCATCGCCAGCCAGACCTACCAGGCCCTGCTCAAGGCGGAGCGCGGCACCAGCAGCCGCCTCCCCTCCCTCGCCCGTGCCCGCCTGCCGCTGCTCACCTTGTTGCTGCTCGGCCTGCTGGGCTGGGCCGCCAGCAGCCAGGGCCCGACGACAGCCCTGCTGATGTTGCTGCCCTTGCTGCTCATCGGCGGCGCCTACTGGCGCGAGCTCTTCGCCCTGCCGCTCTATCTACAGCAGCTCGGTCGCGAATATGACAGCCTGACCCGGCTGGTCTACTCCGGTGACGGCCCCGGCGCCATCGCCGACTTTCACATCAAGATGCTGCAGGCCCGCATCCGCACCGTGCTGGGGCGGGTCAACGATGCGACCAATCCGTTGCAGACCCTGGCCACCAACCTGAAACAGGCCTCCCATCAGGCCTGCCTCGACATCAACGAGCAGGATGCCCAGACCCAGCAGATGGCCGCCGCCATGACCCAGATGGCCAGCACGGCCCACGAGATTGCCCGCAACATCCAGGACTCCAACGGTCAGGTCAGCGAGGCCCGCAGCCGCTGCCAGCACACGGACAAACAGCTGGCCCAGACCGAGCAGCGCATTGAGCAGCTCGCCAGACAGGCGGAGCAGGCCTTCAACTCGGCGGTGGAGCTGGCCAGCGAGTCGGAGCGGATCGGCAGCGTGATGGGAGAGATCCAGGGCATCGCCGACCAGACCAACCTGCTGGCGCTGAACGCCGCCATCGAGGCGGCCCGGGCCGGCGAGCAGGGACGCGGCTTTGCGGTGGTGGCCGACGAGGTGCGAACCCTGTCGACCCGCACCCACAAGGCGACCGAGCAGATCCAGGGCAGCATCCAGCAGATCCAGCACACCCTGGGCCGCTGGAAGGGGATGATGCAGGAGAACCTGCAGCAGACCCGCGAATGCGCCGAGATGACCCGCCAGGGCTCCAGCAGCCTGCATACCGTGCTGCAGGAGATCGAGCTGGTCACCGAGTTCTCCACCCAGATCGCCGCCGCCGCCGAGCAGCAGCAGACGGTGGTGGAAGACATCAGCCGCAGCATCAACCAGATCTCCGAGTACTCCCACGCCAACAGCCAGAAGATGCAGGAGGTCGACGACTCCAGTCAGGAGCTGCTGGAGCGGGCCAAGCAGCTCAAGGGGCTCAGCCAGACCTTCGGCTGACCCATTTGCCAGCCACCCGACAGAAGCGCCACAATGGCGCTTCTGTCGTTATTGACGAGTGATCCGGATGAGAATGGAATCGACCCCTGCCCCGCTGAACAAGGTTGCCCGCATCGAGGCAATCCTCGCCCTGATCCCGGCCGGTCGCGTGGTGAGTTACGGCCAGGTGGCGGATCTGGCGGGGCTGCCCGGTCGGGCCAGGCTGGTGGGCAAGGTGCTGCGGGAGACCGACAAGGTGCTGCCCTGGCACCGGGTGCTGGGCGCGGCGGGCACCATTTCACTGCCCAAGGGGTCGGCAGGCTTCAATAAACAGGCGGGATTGCTGCAGGAAGAGGGGGTGCCCGTGATTGGCGGGCGGGTCAGGATGCGGGAGTGGCAGTGGCAGCCCGACCTCGCCGAGCTGCTGTTTCTCCTGCCCTTTTGACGATGGCGGCCCGCCTCACCGGGTGATGGGGGCCAGGATCTCGTCGCTGCGCACCTGCACCGGGATGGTTTCGTACTCCCGCTGCAGCAGCACCAGCAGACTCTGCTTGTCTACTTCCAGCACATAGGCGGTTCCTTCCCGGGTCAGACAGGTCATTCCCGGCCGGATCTCGTTAATCTCCATCACAACCTCCGTGTCCAGCGCTGCCATCCTTGCAGCGGTTTCAGTATACCGCCATCCGAAAACAAAAAGGCCCCTGCGAGGGGCCTCTTTCATCAGAGTGTGAACTGCGCGCAATCACGCCTTCTTCGACTTGGCCAGGCTCTCCTGCCACTTGCCGTTGTCGTAGTGCGCCGTCCAGCCGGTCGCCTTGCCGTTGACCTCGGTCATCACGTACTGCTCCTTGGTCTTGCGACTGAAGCGCACGATGGCGGCATTACCGTCAGGATCTGACGCCGGAGCATCGGCCAGATACTGGTGCTTGGGCGACAGACGCTCCTTGAAGCGCTTGAGCTCTTCCACCAGCGGCGCACGGGTCTCGCGGGATTTCGGGAAGTTGCTGGCGGCCAGGAACAGGCCGGCCGCCCCGTCACGCAGCACGAAGTGGGCGTCGGACTGGGTGCACTTGAGCTCCGGCAGCGGGACCGGGTCTTCCTTCGGCGGCGCGATATCACCGTTTTTCAGGATCTTGCGGGTGTTCTTGCAGGTGTCGTTGGTGCAACCCATGTACTTGCCGAAGCGGCCGTTCTTGAGCTGCATCTCGGAGCCGCAGCGGTCACACTCGATGCTCGGCCCTTCGTAGCCCTTGAGCTTGAACTGGCCTTTTTCGATTTCGTAGCCATCGCAATCCGGGTTGCGACCACAGACGTGCAGCTTGCGGCTGTCGTCGATGATGTAGGCATCCATCGCGGTGCCACACACGCCACAGCGATGCTTGGCACGCAGCGCCTCGGTCTCGGCCTCTTCACCGTCGGTGGCGGAGACGAACTCGTCGGCGGAGACCAGGTTGATGGTCTTCTTGCAGCGCTCTTTGGGCGGCAGTGCGTAGCCGGAACAGCCGAGGAACACCCCGGTGGTGGCGGTACGGATGCCCATCTTGCGGCCACAATCCGGGCAGTCGATGTCGGTCAGCACCATCTGGTTGGCACGCATGCCTCCCTCTTCCGGCGCCTTGTCCGCTTTCTCCAGCTCCTGGGTGAACTCGGCGTAGAAGGCGTCCAGCACCTTCTTCCACTCCAGGCTCCCTTCGGCAATGCCATCGAGCTTGTCTTCCATCTTGGCGGTGAACTCGTAGTTCATCAGCTCGACGAAGTTCTCGACCAGCCGGTCGGTGACAATCTCCCCCATCTTCTCGGCGAAGAAACGGCGGCTCTCGACCCGCACATAACCACGGTCGACGATGGTGGAGATGATGGAGGCGTAGGTAGACGGACGGCCGATGCCGCGCTTCTCCAGCTCGCGAACCAGCGCCGCTTCGGTGAAGCGGGCGGGCGGCTTGGTGAAGTGCTGGCGCGGATCCAGCTTGACGAGTTTGAGGATCTCGCCGACGGTCACCGCCGGCAACTGGCTGTCTTCGCCCTTGCGGCCCATCGGCGGCAGCGCCTTGGTCCAACCGGCGAAGCGCAGGGTACGACCGCGCGCCTTGAGTTCAAACTCACCCGCCTTGACGGTCAGGGTGGAGGAGTCGTACTGGGCCGGCGTCATCTGACAGGCGACAAACTGACGCCAGATGAGGTCATAAAGCCGCATGGCGTCCGGCTCCATCCCTTCCAGCATCTCGGCGGTCACCAGCACGCTGGAGGGGCGGATCGCCTCGTGGGCCTCCTGGGCATTGGCCTTGGCACCGTACAGGTTCGGCTCGCTCGGCAGGTAGGCGGCGCCATACTGCTCGCCGATGTATTCCCGCACCGCCTCGACCGCCTCTTTGCTGAGGTTGGTGGAGTCGGTACGCATATAGGTGATGTAACCCGCTTCATAGAGACGCTGGGCCATCATCATGGTCTTCTTGACCCCGAAGCTCAGCCTGGTAGAGGCTGCCTGCTGCAGGGTAGAAGTGATGAAGGGGGCGGACGGCTTGGAGCCGGTCGGCTTGTCTTCCCGGTTCACCACCTTGTAGTCGACCCCTTCCAGGGCGGCCACGGCGGCGAAGGTCTCGGCCTGGGTCACCGGCTTGAAGTCGGCACCGTTGCGGCTGACCACTTCCATCCGCAGATCGCTCTTGTCGGCGGTCAGCAGATCGGCGTTGAGATCCCAGAACTCGACCGGCACGAACGCCTTGATTTCGCGCTCTTTATCGACGATGAGGCGCACCGCGACGGACTGTACCCGGCCGGCGGAGAGGCCGCGGGCCAGCTTCTTCCAGAGCAGCGGGGAGACCATGTAACCCACCACCCGGTCGAGGAAACGACGGGCCTGCTGGGCGTTGACGCGGTGAATGTTCAGCTCGGATGGCTGGGCAAACGCCTCCTGGATGGCGGTCTTGGTGATCTCGTTGAACACCACGCGCTTGTAGCGGCTGTCGTCGCCGCCGATGATTTCGCGCAGGTGCCAGGCGATCGCTTCTCCCTCTCTATCCAAGTCGGTTGCGAGATAGATGGTGTCGGCCTTCTCGGCCAGACTCTGCAACTCGCTGACCACTTTTTCCTTGCCGGGCAAAATCTGGTAGTTGGCCTGCCAGCCTGCGGTCGGATTGATCCCCATCCGTGAGAACAGGGCATTGCGATCCTTGGCAGCCTTCTCTGCTTCGCTCAGCTTGATGCCGCGAATGACAGGTTTTTTGGGCTCGTTGCTGGCGCTGCCGCTGGTGGGCAGATCGCGCACGTGACCGACGCTGGATTTCACCACGTAGTCCTTGCCCAAATATTTGTTGATGGTCTTGGCCTTGGCCGGAGACTCCACTATGACCAGTGATTTGCCCATGCTGTAACTATTATCCTCATTGCACCCGACGGGGTTGGTGTGCGGTTTTGTGGGGCTGTATAAGAGATTTGACGGGAAAAAGCAATCTTGTGAGCAAATTTGCCCGGCAGCCCGAACCACTTTGTTTCTTTATTTATTAATGCGAAGCCGAGCCGCGGGAAGCAACCGCTTTTTTATTTTTATGCTATATCCACCCTCTTTTTATATTTGAAACGACATAACCAACCGCTCTTGTAACATAACAAACCAGTTTCGTTATCAGCTTGTTACAAAAGACAAAATCTCCTTATAATGGCTGCATCCCGCAGCATTGTGCGCGGAAGGAACCGCTACCCATATAAAAATCGAAAGGATGTACTCAATGAAGCACTTCGAGGTCAACTTCGACGGCCTGGTCGGCCCGACTCACAACTATGCCGGCTTGTCCTATGGCAACGTCGCCTCCCAGAACAATGCCAAGGAGGCGTCCAATCCGAAGGAGGCGGCCAAGCAGGGTCTGCGCAAGATGAAGGCACTGACCGAGCTCGGCATGACCCAGGGAGTGCTGGCCCCGCAGGAGCGACCGGATCTCGCCACCCTGCGCCGCCTCGGCTTCACCGGCAACGATGCCAGCGTGCTGGCCCAGGCCGCCAAGCAGGCGCCCGCCGTGCTGGCCGCCTGCTATTCGGCCTCCAGCATGTGGACCGCCAACGCTGCCACCGTCTCCCCGAGTGCCGATACCCAGGATGGCCGCATCCACTTCACCCCCGCCAACCTGACCAACAAGTTTCACCGCTCCCTCGAACCCGAGGTAACCGGCCGCATCCTGCGCGCCGTGTTCAACAACGACCGCCACTTCTATCACCATCAGCACCTGCCGGAGAACGACCACTTCGGTGACGAGGGGGCCGCCAACCACACCCGGCTGTGCCGCGCCTATGGCGAGTCCGGGGTCGAGCTGTTCGTCTATGGCCGCAGCGCCTTCGACGTCTCCCAGCCCGCCCCCAAACGCTACCCGGCCCGCCAGACCCTGGAGGCCAGCCAGGCCATCGCCCGCCTGCACGGCCTGGGGGATGAGAGCGCCGTCTTCATCCAGCAGAACCCGGATGTCATCGATCAGGGGGTGTTCCACAACGACGTGATCGCGGTGGGCAACCAGAACGTGCTGTTCTTCCACCAGCAGGCGTTTCTCCATACCGAGACGGTACTGGACGAGATCCGCGGCAAGTTTGGCGACGGCGAGCTGCACTTCATCGAGGTGCCGACTGCCGAAGTGTCGGTACAGGATGCGGTAAAGTCCTATCTGTTCAACACCCAGATCCTCACCCTGCCTTCCGGCGAGATGGCGATCATCGCCCCCACCGAATGTCGCGACAACCCGGCGGTGTCCGCCTACCTGGCCAAGCTGGTGACCTTGGGTACCCCGATCAAGGGGGTGCACTACATGGACGTGAAGCAGAGCATGCGCAACGGCGGCGGCCCCGCCTGCCTGCGGCTGCGGGTGGCCATGAACGACACCGAGCTGGCCGCCGTCAACCCGGCCTGCCTCATCACCGACAGCCAGTTTGCCCGCCTCGATGGCTGGGTCGATCGCCACTACCGCGACAGCCTGGCGCTGGACGACCTGCGGGATCCGGCGCTGGTCATGGAGTCCCGCACCGCGCTGGACGAGCTGACCCAGATCCTCAAACTCGGCTCCGTCTACCCGTTCCAGCGCTGAGACGCGCCATCGGCCTGCAGCGCCGACCCCATGAAAAAGCCGGGCAAGTGCCCGGCTTTTTTTATTGGGTTTTACGTTGCCGTGGCTCAGCGCCAGGGGCCCTGCTGCCACAGCCGACCAAGACCGGACTCCAGCGCCACGGCGGCCTGCTGACCGAGCTTCTGGGTCAGACTCTTTGGCTTGCTGTAGCGAATGCCGACCACCTTGTGCTGGCTGGCCTGAGCCAGCAGATAGTCATCGCTGGTGCAGAGGCTGTCCACCAGTCCGAGCTGCTTGGCCTGGCTCGCCAGCCAGTGCTCGCCGGTGGTGACGCTGTCGATGTCGAGGTTGGGTCTGTGCTCGGCCACGAATGCCTTGAAGCGCTCGTGGATGGCGCCCAGCTCCTCGCGAAACTTCTCGCGCCCCTGATCGTCGTTCTCGCCGAACATGGTGATGGTGCGCTTGTACTGACCGGCGGTGTGCATCTCGAACTCGATGTCGTGCTTTTTGAGCAGCTTGTTGAAGTTCGGCAACTGGGCGATCACCCCGATGGAGCCGACGATGGCGAACGGCGCCGCCAGGATCTGATCCGCCACGCACGCCATCATGTAGCCGCCGCTCGCCGCCACCTTGTCGATGGCCACGGTCAGCTTGATGTCACGATCCCGCAGCCGCTGCAGCTGGGAGGCCGCCAGGCCATAGCCGTGTACCACGCCGCCGCCGGATTCGAGCCGCAGCAGTACTTCGTCGCCTGGCTGGGCCACCCCTATCACGGCGCTCACCTCTTCACGCAGGGAGGCCACCTCCTTGGCATCCATGCTGCCGTGAAAATCGATGACGAACAGCCGGCTGCGCGCATCTTCGCTCTTGGCCCGAGCCTTGTGCTCGGCCTTGCGCGCCTTCTCCAGCTGCTTGCGCTCCGCCTTGCCGGCCAGCGCGGCCTGCAACTGGTGACGTCCCTGCTCCAGCTCGCTGGAGAGATCGGTCACCACCAGCTCCCCCTTGCGGGATTTGGGCTGACGGCTGCTCACCACCATCAGGATGACGGCGCCGATGGCGAGCAGTAGGGTGAGGGTCTTGGCCAGGAACAGGCCGTATTCGGTCAAAAATGCCACTTGATGCTCCACTGGTGTGCCCCGGGGGGACGATTTTTTCACATTCTAGGGAGTTTGCCCGGTGTGCGCAAAAACTCTGCGTCAACCCGTCAAAAATGCCAATCGACAATCACAACCCCTCTGATTTATTCACATTTTTGCCATCTCATACTGGTCAAACGCCGTGCGGGATCAGTACACTTGCCCCTCTATTTGCCGCGCGCATCTGCCACGAATTGTTAACAGGAGTTGTCATGTTCAACTATCAGGCCCCCGGGGATCTGCTCAAGGACAAGGTCATTCTGGTCACGGGTGCCGGTGACGGCATCGGCCGCGAAGCGGCGCTCACCTATGCGGCCCACGGCGCCACCGTGATCCTGCTCGGCCGCACCAGCGCCAAGCTGGAGGCGGTCTACGACCAGATCGAGGCCGCCGGCCACCCGCTGCCCGCCATCGTGCCGGTGGATCTGAAGGGGGCGACCAAGAGCCACTACCTTGGCATGGCCGAGACCTTCGCCCAGCAGTTCGGCCGCCTCGACGGCGTGCTGTTCAACGCCGGCCTGCTCGGCACCCTGTCACCGTTCGAACACATCCAGGAGCAGGAGTGGGACGAGGTGATGCAGGTCAACGTCAAATCCGAATTCCTGCTGACCCAGGCACTGCTGCCGCTCATCCGCCAGACCGCCAAGGAGCAGGGCGATGCCTCCATTGTCTACACCTCCTCCAGTGTGGGCCGCAAGGGCCGCGCCTACTGGGGCACCTATGCCATCTCCAAGTTCGCCATCGAAGGGATGATGGAAGTGCTGGCGGACGAGCTGGAAAATACCGGTGTGCGGGTCAACACCCTCAACCCGGGCGGCACCCGCACCAAGATGCGGGCCAGCGCCTTCCCGGCCGAAGATCCGATGAACCTCAAGACTCCGGCCGACCTGATGCCGCTCTATCTCTATCTGATGGGCGCGGACAGCCGGGGCAAAACCGGCCAGACCTTTGTGGCCCAGCCCAAATAAATCAACAAAATAACCGCAACCCTGCGCCGCATGGGGTTACATTCAATAGGGTGCCGTCGGCACCCTGTTGCAACATCCGCTCCCTTATCAGGTTGAGATATGTTTCGTCCCAAGAGCACGTTTGAGCAATGGCGGATCTTTCAGGCCGTGGTGGACTGTGGCGGCTACGCCCAGGCCGCCGAAGCGCTGAACAAGAGCCAATCCTCTCTCAATCATGCGGTAGCCAAGCTGCAGCAGAGTCTGGGTGTGGCTCTGCTGGAGGTGAGAGGGCGCAAGGCGGTATTGACGCCGGCGGGAGAGATCTTCCTCAAGCGGGCACGTCAGCTCAGCCAGCAGGTGGAAGAGCTGGAGAACCTGGCCAATAACCTGGAGCGGCAGTGGGAGCCGCAGATCAACCTCTATGTGTCGGTGTTGCAGCCGCGTGAGCGACTCTACCGGGCGCTGGCCCACTTCTATCCCCGCAGCCGGGGCTGCCGGGTCAATCTGCACGAGCGCATTCACTGCCACTTCAATGCCCTGCAGGTGGGGGATCTGATGCTCTCCGAACACCTGCCTCACGATCGCACCGGCCTGCCGCTGGACGAGGTGTGCCTGCTGCCGCTCTGCTCGGCCGAGCACCCGCTCGCCACCCAGGGCGGTGCCATCGCCGCCGAGGAGCTGGCCAGCCACAACCAGATCAGCCTGCATCCCCCCATTCACCGCTCGGTGGACTGGAACGACGCGGACGACACCGGCTGGAAGGCGACCCACTATCACGAGGTGGTCGCCATGCTCAAGCTCGGCCTCGGCTACGCCTGGCTGCCGCGCCACCTGGTGCAGGAAGAGCTGACAAGCGGCGCTCTGGTACCGCTGGATCTGGCGAGCGGCAACGAGCGCCACCTCTATACCTATCTGCTGACCCCGTCGGCCGACACGCTGGGTCCGGCCACCGAGCTGCTGCTGCGCTGCCTGCGCAACGAATACCAGAACGACAACGACCGCTAGAGCGCCTCCCCGCCGCCACAGACATTGAGGCGGGCCAACCCGCTCGCCCCCTCACCCTTTCAGCTTCAGACGTTCGGCACCCGCCAGCAGGCGGCCAGCGCCAGCAGCGCCAGCCCCATGGCCACCATGAAGACCCCGTGGAAACTCCAGATCTCCGCCACAGTCCCCGCTATCGCCCCCGCCATGATGGAGCCGGTGCGGATGCTGTTGGCGAACAGGGTGGTCGCCACCCCGGCGCGACCCGGCATCAGATCCTGGAAGTAGGACATGCCGATGCCGGCGACGATGCCGATGAAGATGGCGTTGAGCAGTTGCAGTGCTATGAGCGCATGCTGGCTCGACAGGGTCACCAGCCCCACGTAGAAGCCGACCCCGGCCAGCACCGCCAGCAGCATCATGGGGCGCTTGCCAAAGCGCTGGGTGTAGTGACCCGCCAGCAGCATGAAGGGGATCTCGAGGGCCGCCGCCGTGCCCATCAGCACCCCGGCCAGCTTCTCCTCCAACCCCAGCTCGCGGGTGATGTAGAGCGGCATGTTGATGAGGTACATGCTGTTGCAGGTCCACATCAGGGTGGAGGCGATAAAGAGCGCCCGCACCGACGGATCCCGCCAGCTGCTGACCCGCTCCACCTCGCTGTCCATCACCGGCAGCGGCAGCGAGGGCAGCCAGCGCCACACGACGAAGGCGCAGAGCAGATAGGCCACTGCGGAGGCGAGGTACATCACCTCGAAGCCGTAGCCGATGGCCAGCGCGAAGGCGATGGGGGGCCCAATCACCCAGGCCAGCGAGAACTGGGCCCGCAGCACCGAGCTGAACATGTCGGCCCGCTTGTTGCGGCTGTCGGCGTATTCACGCGCCAGCGCGAACAGCTGGGGGCTGGCGGTAGCGGCCAGGCTCGCCAGCAACACCCCCAGGCTCACCAGCAACCAGTACTGCCGGTTCCAGGCAAACAGCAGGGAGAGCACCACGCCGGCGAAGCAGCAGCGCAGGATCAGCCGCTTGCGATCCCCCTTGTTGTCGGAGCGATGGCCGAGCCACTGGCTGATGAGGATGCCGATCACCGCGTTGACGGTATAGAAGAGCCCCACCAGGAAGGGGCGCACCTGCACCTCCTCGGCCAGGAACAGGCTCAAGGTGGGCACCTGCAGTGCCACCGCCACCCCGGTCATGAAGGTCACGGCCAGAAAAGAGAGAGAGACGGGATCCGTCCTGTTGCGAGCGGCGGTCAGCAAGCGCATAGAATTACCACTGATTGGAGGGAGGAAAACTGGCCAAAATTCGGCAAGTGCATGAAATGGCGTCGCTTATTTTATGTCATTATCAAGAGCCACCTCAAGGCTTGCGACCCCGTCCCCGACCCCGTACAGTGAAAGCCCACTGGCCAGCATAAGGATTTCACATGTTTGATTTTGACCGGGAAATAGATCGCAGCGGCACCATGAGCCTGAAATGGGACAAGTACAAGGGACAGGACGTGCTGCCCATGTGGGTTGCCGACACCGACTTCGTCTCCCCCCCAGCCGTCATCGAGGCCCTCACCCAGCGTGTCGCCCACGGCATCTTCGGCTACTCGCGCCCCTCTCCCCGGCTGATCGAACTCATCATCGCGCGGCTGGCCAGCCGCTATGGCTGGACCATCCAGCCCGAGTGGATCGTCTTCCTGCCCGGCGTGGTGCCTGGTCTCAACCTCGCCTGCAAGGCCTGGAGCCAGCACGGCCGTGGCATCATCACTCCCAAGCCGGTCTACTACCCCTTCCTGCAAGCGCCGGGCTTCAACGACCGGCCGCTGCTCACCGTGCCCATGGTGGAAGAGGCCGGTCGCTGGGTACTGGATATCGAGGAGCTGGAGCGCCAGGCACCGGCGGCGGATCTGCTGCTGCTGTGCAACCCGCACAACCCGGGCGGCACCGTGTTCACCCGCGAGGAGCTGCTGGCCATCGACGCCATCGCCGAGCGCCACAATCTGGTGATCTGCTCCGATGAAATTCACTGCGACCTGCTGCTGGACAAGAACGCCCGCCACATCCCCTACGGCGCCATCAGCCCGGCGGCGGCCGAGCGCTCGGCGGTGATGATGGCCCCGAGCAAGACCTTCAACATCGCCGGGCTCTGCTGCTCCTTTGCGGTGGTGCCCAATGCCCGTCTGCGCCTCAAGCTGCAGCAGGCGATGCGCGGCATCAGTGCCGACGTCAATCTGCTGGGCTTCGTGGCGGCAGAGGCGGCCTATGAAGGGGGCGAACAGTGGCTCAGCGAACAGCTCGACTACCTGGCCGCCAACCTGGCCCTGATCGAGCAGGCGGTCGCCCGCTGGCCCGGCATCAAGCTGGCGCGCCACCAGGCCACCTACCTCGCCTGGATCGACATGAGCGCGCTCGGGCTGGACGACCCCATCGCCTTCTTCGAGCAGGCCGGGGTGGGGCTCTCCCCCGGTGCCCAGTTTGGTGACGGCCAGTTCGTGCGGCTCAACTTCGGCTGTACCCGGGCCCGCCTCGTCGAGGCGCTGGCCCGCATGGAAAAGTCCATTCTGGCGCGCTGATCACGCGCTTTCTCTCCCCATGGCCTCACCCTATGGGCAGTGGCGGGGCCGGCAGCAGCCGGCCCCGCAATATATTGAAGTCAGCCAGATCCGTATCCGATCGCAATAGGGTATATTTTGGCGACATGCCGCCACGGCCCCGCAACCCGGGATGTCGATGGCGCCGAATACGGCACAGTGCCACCGCCAGCAGCTGGCGCGGCCGAATGCCAACCGGGATGGGCCAGCCCCATCCCTTTTATCAGCCATTGATCCGGTTCACTATGCCCCAACCAGCCTTGCACCCTCTGCCGACTCTGCTTCGCTGCACCCTGCCCTGGCTGGCAGCGGCCCTGGCGCTGCCCCTGCAGGCAGCCACCCCTGCCTATCTCACCATCGGCACTGGGCCGCTCAACGGCGTCTACTACCCGACCGGTGGCGCCATTTGCCGGCTGCTCAATGAAGAGACGGCCAGCCATGGCCTGCACTGCTCGGTGCAGAGCACCTCCGGCTCCCTTGCCAACCTGAAGGCGCTGCATCAAGGGAAAGTGCAGCTGGCGCTGGTGCAGTCCGATGTGGTGCACCACGCCGCCCATAGCACCGGCCCCTTCATGGGTCAGGCACCGGACGAGCAGCTGCGCAGCCTCTATCGGCTTCATCAGGAGTCGCTGACCCTGCTCGCCAGCGCCAACAGCAGCATCAACACCCTGGCCGACATCGAGGGAAAACGGGTCGATCTGGGCAATCCGGGCTCCGGCGAGCACATCACCAGCCAGGCCCTGCTCGATGCCATGGGCTGGCAGGCCAAGAGCTTTGCCCCCGTCATCCCCGCCGCGGCCAACAACCGGCTGGAGGGGCTCTGTGACGGCACCCTGGACGCGGCCTTCGTGGTGGCGGGCCACCCCAACCAGGCCATCGGCGATCTCACCGGCCGCTGCAAGGCGCGCCTCATCCCCATCGAAGGGGAGCAGGTCGACGCGCTGCTCAAACAGCATCCCTACTATCAGCGCAGCCGCATCGGCGCCAACCTCTACCCGGGCCAGCCCAGTAGCGTCAACACCTTCGCCGTCACCGCCGAGCTGGTGGCGCTGGCCAGCCTGCCAGAGGGCGAGGTGCGCACCGTGCGCGACGTGTTGAGCGGGCGACTCAAGCAGTTTACCCGCCTCCATCCGGCCCTCACCGCCCTCACCCTGGAGGGGATGCAGGCGGAGGCGGAAGTACCGCGCCACGCCGGCATGGCGGATGCCCCGCCCGCCCCCGCCCTGCTGCCCGAAGCCCTGAGCCCGGCTCCGGCCACCTCGGAGGCCCTGGCAACCTCAGCGGCGCAGCCCACCGAAGTGGAGCGCCCCGCTGGTGAAAACACGGCACAACCTGCCGGTGAAACGGGCGCCCCCTCCCCGGAAGGTACGCCCGCTACCTCGTCCGGGCAGACCCCTGGCGCCCTGCTGCCGACCCCCTCGGCAGCCACAACTACCGAGCCGGGCGCGAGTAGCGTGCTCGAAGGGGCCGCCGTGGAGCAGGGCGGCAAGCTGACGGGCACGGCCGCGCCAAGCCCCTCTGCCGTGATGAGCGGGGAACAACCCGCCTCACCGGCGCCCGCCGAACCGGCATCGACAGCACCGGCACCGGCCGCACCGAGCGCCGCCTCACCGACCGGGGACGGCGTGCCAGCCAAGTAAGGCCGCCCAACAGCCACAACGAAAGAGGCCACCCAAGGGTGGCCTCTTTTTGTTTCGATATTGGGTGGACTCAAGCCCTGGCGTCCGGCAACGGCTGCGGGCGCTGGATCTCCTGCTCCACCCAGTGCAGCAGTTGCTTGATGGCCCGCGACAGCACCTGGTTCTGGCGCACCACGTACCCTAAGCTGGTGCCGGGAAAGTCGGTGAGCCGGGTCACCGGGGCGGTCAGCTTGAGCCGCGGGTGAATGGAAAAGTCCGGCACTATGGCCACCCCGAAGCCCGCTTCGGCCCAGTCGAGCTGGGCGTCCACGCTGCCCACCTCCATGATGCGGCAGCTGGGCAGACCGAGCAGTGGCAAAGAGGGATCGATGAGCGCCCGGGTGCGGGTGTCGTGGCCCAGCAGGATCAGGGTCGGCTCGTCGAGGGGATCGCTCTCCCCCGCCTTCGCCCGCGCCTGCCAGCGGGCGAGACCGTGGCCCAGCGCGCACCAGGTCACCTGCTGCAACTCGGTGTAGAACAGCGGCTCGCTGCGCTTTTGCGCCATCACGAAGCCCAGATCCGCCTTGCCCGCCTTGACCAGCTCAGCTGCCTGATCCGAAGTGGTGTTGAATAGGGTGAGATCGATGCCGGGAAACTCCTGCTTGAAACGCTGAAAGGGCTGAATGAGCAGCAGGCGCGAGATGATGTCGCTGGCGGCGATGGCGAGCGTCCCCTGACTCAGCTGGTTGAGGGCGTTGAGATCGGACTGGCAGAGCTGCAGCTCGGCGATGGCGCGCTCGGCGCTTTGCAGCAGCCGCTCGCCGGCCTGGGTCAGCCGAAACGGGCTGCGCTCGATGAGTTTGACCCGGGTGGCCTGCTCCAGGTTCTTGAGGTGCAGGCTCACATTGGGCTGGGTCATGTGCAGTTCGGTGGCGGTCTGGCCGAAGTGCTGCAGCCGGGCCAGGGTGACGAAGGTGTGCAGCCAGTGAATATCCAGCATGGGGATCCTCTTGTGCCGCCACGGCCGCACGGGCCCCTGACGGGGATGCCGGCACGGCAGCGGGGCGGTTTGCCGATAAATTCGCCGCAATTATATGACTCTCTTATCGGAATTATAAAGATAATTAATTTTTCTAATCCTCCTGAGCCTCCTAGGATGATCGCCTAACGTCTTAGGAGAAAGAGTCATGTCGTCTATCGTAGTCGTAGGTGCCAACTGGGGTGATGAAGGCAAAGGCCGCATCGTGGATTATCTGGCAGGCCAAGCAGGCGCCAGCATTCGCTTCCAGGGCGGCAACAACGCCGGCCATACCGTCGTCAACGACCTTGGCACCTTCAAGCTGCACCAGGTTCCGAGCGGTGTGTTCAACCCGGATTGCCTGGTCGTGCTCGGCCCTGGCATGGTGATCAGCCCCGAGAAACTGACCGTCGAGCTGGACGAAGTGAAAGCCTCCGGCGTCACTCCCAAGCTGGCCATCTCTGATCGCGCTACCCTCTGCCTGCCGCTGCACGCCATGGAAGATACCCTGGAAGAGCAGCGTCTGGGCGACGGCGCCTACGGTTCCACCCGTCAGGGCATCGCTCCCGCCTATGGCGATCGCGTCATGAAGAAAGCGATCCTGGTGGGCTGGCTGAAGCAGCCGGAAGTACTGGTCGAGCGCATTCAATTCTTCCTCGACTGGAAACTGCCGCAACTTAAAGCGCTCTATCCGACCTTCGAATTCAACCAGACCGCCCAGGAAATGGCTGACTGGCTGCTGGAAGTGTCCGCTCCCTGGATCGACTCCGTCTGCAACGTCAGCATGCCGCTCAAAGCGCTGCAGGCCGAAGGCAAGACCCTGCTGTTCGAAGCCCAGCTGGGCGCCGGCCGTGACCTGATCTACGGCGAATACCCCTGGGTGACCTCCTCCCACGTTTCCGGCGCCTATGCCGGCATCGGTGGCGGCCTGCCGGGTCTGCGTCCCGAGCGCATCATCGCTGTCGCCAAGGCGTTCAGCACCTCCGTCGGTACCGGCACCCTGCTGACCGCCATGGAGAACCAGGACGAGTTCCGCAAGATCGCCAACGAGTTCGGCGCCACCACCGGTCGTCCCCGTGACGTCGGCTACTTCGACGCCGTTGCCACCAAGAACGGTGTCGAGCTGCAGGCTGCCAACGAAGTGGCGCTGACCAAGCTGGACTGCCTGACCGGTCTGCCGGATCTGAAGATCTGCGTCGCCTACGAAGGTGCCCACACCGAGAACCCGATCTGGCCGCAAACTGCCGGTCTGAAGCCGGTTTACGAAGTGATGGAAAGCTGGAGCGAAGACATCACCGGCTGCCGTACCTTCGCCGAGCTGCCCAAAGCGGCTCAGCAGTACGTACTGCGCATCGAAGAGCTGCTGGGCGTACCGGTGCCGATGGTCTCCGTCGGCCCGGGCCGTGACGAGATGATCCTGCGCTAAGTCGCGTAATCAGCTGTCAGCACAGTAAAAAACCGGCATCCATGATGCCGGTTTTTTTATGCCCGGACGTGCCAGCACTCTTTCGCAGCGCTCACCATCAATCAACACAACGACTCATGTCATGGCAGCAAGCAGGCCATATTGAGCGGTTTGGTCACTCACCTTCTCCCCCTCTTCGCTAGACTGATCCCATCATCCACCGAGGAGCCTCACCATGAAGATTGCCAAGCGTACCACCCTGCTCTCCCTGCTGTGCGTGGCGGCCCTGCCCGCCAGTGCCATGACCCTAAAGAGCAGCGACATCCACGAAGGCCAGCTGATGGACAAGGCCTTCAGCTTCAACGGCTTTGGCTGCAGCGGCGACAACCGCTCGCCCCAGCTGAGCTGGCAGGATCTGCCGGCCGGCACCAAGAGCGTCGCCATCACCGCCTATGACCCCGACGCCCCCACCGGCAGCGGCTGGTGGCACTGGCTGGTGGTAAACCTGCCGGCCAGTCAGAGCGAGCTGCCGAGCAACGCCTCCGGCAAGCTCAAGCAGGGGCTGGAGCTTAAGACCGACTTCGGCAGCCAGGGTTACGGCGGCCCCTGCCCGCCCGCCGGCCACGGCATGCACCGCTACCAGTTCACCGCCTGGGCCCTGCCCCAGCCCCTGGAGGTGAAGGCAGACACCCCGCCCGCCATGGTAGGCTACATGCTCAACAGCATGGCCCTTGGCAAGGCCACCCTGACCGCCACCTTCGTCACCCCCTAGGAGCCAGCCGGATGAGCGCGCCGCTGCTGCAACTGCACCATTATCTCGGCATCCGCCAGCAGCCGCTGCACCGGGTGCTCATCTACGCTCCCACCATCATCTGGGTGGAGCAGGGTCACAAGCAGTTGTGGTGGCAGGAGAAGCGCCTGGCGTTCGATCAGGCGAGCTGGCTGCTGATCCCGGCCGGTCACCAGCTCACCTTCGTCAACCAGCCGGAGCAGGGCAAGTTTCGCTCCCGCGCGCTGACCCTGCTGACCCCGCCCCCCGTCGAATGGCTCAGCGCCGCCCAGGCCGGCCCGCTCAGGGAGCCGCGCCTGACGGTCAGTCCGGCGCTGGCCTTCTGTTTCGAGCTGGTCTGCTCCATGGCGGATCGGCGGCTCAATGAGGCCACCCAGGCCCAGCTGCTACAGGGTTTTTATGCCGAGCTGCAGGCCGCCGGCGGGCTCGACCTGCTGTTTCCTGCCCATACCATGACCCTCGGCGAGCGGCTGGCCCGCTACCTCGGGGTGGAGCCGGGCGCCGACCACACCCTGGAGGGGGTCGCACCGCACTTCGCCATGAGCCGCGCCTCCATGGCGCGCAAGCTGGCCGCCGAGGGGCGCAGCTTTCGCCAGCTGCTGACCCAGGTGCGCATGAGCCACGCCCTCACCCTGTTGCAGCAGGGGCTGGCGCCACTGGAGACGGCCCTCGCCTGTGGCTACGACTCCCCCAGCCGCTTTGCCGCCCGCTTCAAGCAGGAGTTCGGCCTGACCCCCTATCAATACCTGCGCACCTGCCCCTCCTCTCTCTCGCTGGCTGCCGCCAAACAAGTAAATAGTTACTAAAACATCAAGCTATGTAACCTCGTGTAACCGGGTGATCCGGCTCACACCAGCCCCTCCGGCACTGTGACGCAGCGCCAATAATCCCCTCAAAATCGCCCTATAATGGCTCTCGCAAACGCTTTCACTAAAACAAGCACTAAAAAACACCTTCCTTAACCTACAAAAACTGTCATTGGAGCGAGAGATGTTTCGTAAAAGTTTACTATCCGTCACCCTGAGCGTCGCCCTGTTCGGCCTCACTGCCTGCAACGGCAATGACTCCAGCAGCCCAGCCGCCCCCAGCGCCACCCTGGCGAACCAGTATCAGAACGTGATCGACCGCAGCGGCACCCCGCTCCAGTTCCGTGACTTTGACAGCTACTCCAACCTCAAATACAACCCGCTGCTCGATCTCGGCGCCTGGCACGGCTTCCTGCTGCCCGCCAGCGACAGCGAATGGGGCGGCTTTACCGGCCCCATGGTCATCGCCGAGGAGTACAGCCTGTTCTTCGCAAGCGAATTGGACAAGCTGACCCTGAGCGACGAGAGCGGCCGCGCCTTCCCGCTCACCAGCGCCAGCAAGCAGGCGCTGTACGCCATCCCGGGGGCGCTGGTGCAGAGCTTCGAATTCGAACCCTTCACCCTGGAGCTGGAGCTGCGCTATGGCGATGCCCGCACTGCGCTGGTTCGCACCCGCCTCATCAACCACACTGACGCCCCCCTCACCCTCAAGCTCAACTGGCAGGGGGAGCTGCTCAACCAGTGGGATGCCAACAAGACGGTCGCCGAGCAGTACCCCGCCTGGACCCGCACCATCAGCCAGACCGAGCGCGGCGTGGCATTCCAGTTCGGCAAACTGCGCAGCACCTGGAACATCATGCAAAGCGGCAGCGCCAGCTACCGCATCGATCGCACCCTGCCTAGCCGTACCACCCTCGACGAGCAGGGGCTCGGCTACGTGAGCGAGGCCAGCCTCACCCTGGCCGCCAAGGGCCAGCAGGATATCTACACCCTGCAGAGCTATGTCCACAGCCGTACTGACGCCGACCGTTTCGAGCAGAGCCGCCAGGCGCTGCTGGCCGACCCCGCCAGCCATTTCGACGACTCCATCCGCCGCTGGGAGGATTACCTGGCGCGCGGCCTCTCCAATCAGGGGATCCCCGAATCGGAGCGGCGCATCGCGGTCAAGGCGATGGAGACCCTCAACGGCAACTGGCGCTCGCCGGCCGGTGCCATCCTGCACGACGGGGTGACCCCCTCCAACACCGCTCGCTGGTTCGACGGGGTCTGGGCCTGGGACAGCTGGAAGCACGCCTACGCCATGGCCAACTTCAACCCCGAGGTAGCCAAGAACAACGTGCGCGCCATGTATGACTACCAGATCCAGGCCGATGACCCGGTTCGGCCACAGGATGCCGGCATGGTGATCGACGCCGTCTTCTACAACAAGCTCGCCGATCGGGGTGGCGACGGCGGCAACTGGAACGAGCGCGACACCAAGCCGCCCCTCTCCGCCTGGGCCATCTGGGAGATCTACAGCGCCACCAAGGACAAGGCCTTCATCGCCGAGATGTATCCGAAGATCCAGGCCTATCACGACTGGTGGTATCGGGCGCGGGACAACAACCGCAACGGCATCATCGAATATGGCGCCACCCGCCACGTCGAGCACAACGACGAGTTCGGCAACATCACCTTCAAGGTGCAGTACCCGACGGGGGCTCCGGTCGGGCTGGATCTGTCGAGCTGTACCGATGAGGGAGATGGCTGGTATGGCTGCGCCGGCATGGCGCTCTATCAGCAGGTATTGAGCGTTGGCGGCTACGCCGACATGGATATCGGCGCCCAGCACGGGGCCGGCTGGGAGTCCGGCATGGACAACGCCGCCCGCTTCGGCTTTATCGAGCCGGATCAGCTCAAGCGCTATGCCGACAAGACCTATGGCGGCGACCTGGCCAAGGCGCGCCAGGACTGGAACGTCTTCTTCTTCGAGAACCATCAGGACGACGGCAGCCTCATCGGCTTCTCCATCGATCAGGAGTCGGTGGAGCTCAACGCCTTCCTCGCCAAGGAGAAGCGTATCCTGGCCGACATGGCCGAGCTGCTTGGCAAGCCGGACGAGGCGAGCCGCTATCGCGAAGGGGCGACCCAGCTGGCCGGCTATATCAACAGCTGCCTGTTCGATGAAGCCTCCGGCTTCTATTACGACCGCCAGATAGCCCAGGGGGATCTGCCGGACGCCAACGGCTGCGTCGGCAAGCTGTTGACCGCCCGCGGCCGTGGCCCGGAAGGGTGGAGCCCGCTCTGGGCCGAGGTGGCAGACAAGGAGAAGGCGGCGCGGGTACGCGAGGTGATGCTCAGTGCCCAGGAGTTCAACACCAGGGTGCCGCTCGGCACGGCGGCGCTGACCAACCCGGCCTACGACCCCGACATCTACTGGCGCGGCCGGGTCTGGCTGGATCAGTTCTACTTCGGGGTGAAGGGGCTGGAGAACTACGGCTATCGCAGCGATGCCCAACAGCTCGTCAACAAACTGTTTGCCAACGCCGAGGGGCTGGCGGGCAGCGGCCCCATCCGCGAGAACTACAACCCGGAGACCGGCGCCATGCAGGGGGCCAGCAACTTCAGCTGGAGCTCGGCCCACCTCTACATGCTCTATCGCAACTTTCTGAAAACCGAGGGCTGATCCCCTCTTCGCAGCAATGAGCCAACAAAAAGGCCTCCGCAAGGGAGGCCTTTCTTATGGCAGCGCCAAAGGTGGCGACTTACTTGACGGTCACCCGGGCAAACTTGCGCTTGCCGACCTGGTAGACGGCGGTACCGGCACCGATGAGTGCCTTGCCATCGTCCAGCTTCTCGCCGTCAACCTTGACCGCGCCCTGCTTGATCATCCGCAGCGCTTCGGAGGTGGTGGCCACCAGATCGGCATCTTTGAGCAGGTTGGCAATCGCCAGCCCTTCGCCTTCCAGTGCCAGCTCGACTTCCGGCATTTCGTCCGGAATGGCGTTCTTGGAGAAGCGCTGGGTGAAATCTTCATGGGCCGCTTCGGCCGCCGCTTCGTCGTGATAGCGGGCGATGATCTCTTTGGCCAGCCAGATCTTCACGTCGCGCGGGTTGAGAGTGCCGGCGGCGATGCCCGCCTTGAACTCTTCAATTTCAGCCAGCGGACGGAAGGAGAGCAGCTCGTAGTAGTTCCACATCAGATCGTCGGTGATGGACATGATCTTGCCGAACATCTCGCCCGGGGCATCGTGCACGCCGATGTAGTTGGCAGCGGACTTGGACATCTTCTTGACGCCGTCGAGACCCACCAGCAGCGGCATCATCAGCACGCACTGGGTCGCCATGCCGGCATCTTTTTGCAGCTCGCGACCCATCAGCAGGTTGAACTTCTGGTCGGTACCGCCCAGCTCGACGTCCGCCTTCAGCGCGACCGAGTCATAGCCTTGCAGCAGCGGATAGAGGAATTCGTGAATGGCGATGGACTGGCCGTTGCTGTAGCGCTTCTTGAAGTCGTCGCGCTCCATCATGCGGGCCACGGTCTGCTTGGCCGCCAGCTTGATCATGCCGGTCGCACCCAGCTCGCTCAGCCAGGTCGAGTTGTACTCGATGCGGGTCTTGGCGGGATCGAGGATCTTGAATGCCTGCTCGGCATAGGTGAGGGCGTTGTGCTTGATGGCCTCTTCGGAGAGCGGCGGACGGGTGGCGTTCTTGCCGGAGGGGTCACCCACCATGGCAGTGAAGTCACCGATCAGCAGGATCACTTCATGGCCCAGATCCTGGAAGGTCTTCAGCTTGTTGAGGATCACGGTATGACCCAGATGAATGTCGGGAGCCGTCGGGTCCATCCCCAACTTGATGCGCAGCGGGCGCCCTTCCTTCAACTTGGCGACCAGTTCTTCTTCCACCAGAATTTCTTCCGCTCCGCGCTTGATCTCGGCTAGCGCCACCTCGAGCTGGGACATTTTTTGACTCTCCAATCACGATTCCACAGGGCCAGACATATTACTGGAATGGCGGGCCAATTGGAAAGGCGGTAAACTCCGACATTCTTCCCGGCTCAACTTCGTCTGCTTCTCATGGTCATTTGGCACGCCTTCAACTCTCTCCCTCACTGGCACCGCAAGATGGTGCTGATCCTGAGCATCATGGTGATGATGCTGGCGGCCTGGCCCAGCGAACAGGCGGTCGCCACCCGGGTCGATGACAACGGCAACGAGCTGGCCATCGAGCAGCAGGTCGACGAGGAGGCGCTGCTGACCGAAGCCAAGCCCGTCGCCCCGCCCAAGCCGAGCTACATCACCAAGCAGGTGAAGGTACGCAGCGGCGACAACATGGGGGTCATCTTCCAGCGCCTCGGCCTCAGCACCACGGATCTGCACCTCATCGACCAGCTCGAGGGCACGGATACCCTGCGCCTGCTCAAGCCGGGCCAGGAGCTCACCTTCAAGCTCACCAAGGGCGGCGAGCTGCATAGCCTCTACTACCCCCACAGCCTGGAGCAGGCGCTGAAAGTGAGCCGCAAGGCCGACAGCTTCGTGGCCAGACCGGTCAAGCTCGAACTCGACACCCGCGAACAGGTGGCCAAGGGCGAGATCCGCTCCAGCTTCTGGGGTGCCGCCGTCGACGCCGGCATGACCGAGGATCAGATCATGGACTTGGCCGCCATCTTCGGCTGGGACATCGACTTCGCCCAGGACTTGCAGCCGGGCGACAGCTTCCGGGTGGTCTACGAAGAGAAGTACCAGGATGACGAGCGGGTTGCCTCCGGCGACATCCTGGCCGCCGAGTTCGTCAACCAGGGTGCCACCTATCGCGCCGTGCTGAACGAGGATGGCAACTACTACACCCCGGATGGCAAGGCGATGCGCAAGAGCTTCCTGCGCGCACCGGTCAACTTCAAATACATCAGCTCCAACTTCAATCCGCGCCGGCTGCACCCGGTCACCGGCAAGGTGCGCCCCCACAACGGCATCGACTACGTGGCGCCGGTGGGCACCCCCATCATGGCGGCGGGCTCAGGCAGCGTGGTGGCCGCCGGCTACAACCAGTTCAACGGCAACTACGTCTTTATCAAGCACGCTGGCAACTACGTGACCAAGTACCTGCACCTCTCCAAGCGCACCGTCAACAAGGGGCAGCGAGTCAAGCAGGGCCAGACCATCGGCCTGCTCGGCGGCACCGGCCGGGTCACCGGCCCACACCTGCACTATGAGTTCGTGGTGGGCGGCGTGCACAAGAACCCGCGCACCCTCAACCTGCCCCAGGCGGAGTCTCTCAGCGGACGGGCGCTGGCCAGCTTCAAGGCCCAGGCCATGCCCCAGCTGGCCAAGCTGGACAGCCCGGAGCTGCAGCTGGCCCAGAACAAGCGGGCCAACGGCGGCAGCTGAGCCACCATGCCAGAGACCCACAAGGAGCAGTCATGAGCGAGCGTTATATCGGCTTGATGTCGGGCACCAGAATACGGCATGGGATCGAGGCCGCTCCCTCTCTCACGTGCGTTTTCTCTCACGTGCGTTTTCCCGCTCTGCAAGTAAGGAAGCCCCATGACTGAACGCTATATAGGCCTGATGTCCGGTACCAGAATACGGCATGGGATCGAGGCCGCTCCCTCTCTCACGTGCGTTTTCTCTCACGTGCGTTTTCCCGCTCTGCAAGTAAGGAAGCCCCATGACTGAACGCTATATAGGCCTGATGTCCGGTACCAGAATACGGCATGGGATCGAGGCCGCTCCCTCTCTCACGTACGTTTTCCCGCGCTGCAAGTAAGGAAGCCCCATGACTGAACGCTATATAGGCTTGATGTCCGGTACCAGCATGGATGGTATCGACGCCGTGCTGGTGACGATGGATAGGGAAGCGCTTCGAGTAGAGGCGGCGCTGTGCCACCCCTGGCCAGCGGAGACCGCCCACGAGCTGCATGCGCTCTGCACCCCGAGCGACAACGAGATCGACCGCATGGGGGTCGCCGACAACCTGGTCGCCCGCGAGTTTGCCGCCGCCACCCACGCCCTGCTGGCCAAGGCGGGGCTGACTCCCAAAGATATTCGCGCCCTCGGCAGCCACGGCCAGACCATCCGCCACCGCCCCCAGCTCGGCTTTACCCTGCAGATCGGCAACGCGGCCCTGCTGGCGGCGCTGACCGGCATCGATGTGGTGGCCGATTTTCGCACCATGGACATGGCCCTCGGCGGTCAGGGGGCGCCACTGGTGCCCGCCTTCCATCAGGCCTTCTTTGCCCGCCCCGGCGCCCTGCGGGTGGTATTGAACCTCGGCGGCATCGCCAATATCTCGGTGCTGCCGGGCCAGGCAGACGGCGTCTATGGCTTTGATACCGGCCCGGCCAACACCCTGCTCGACGGCTGGTATCGCCGCCATCACCCCCAGGGGACCGGCTACGATGCCGGCGGCCAGTGGGCGGCCAGCGGCCAGCTTATCCCTGCACTGCTGGAGCAACTGCTGGCTCACCCCTACTTTGCCGCCCCCCACCCCAAGAGCACCGGGCGCGAGATGTTCACCCTCGACTGGCTCGATGGCGAGCTGGCCGGCCACGCCCATGCCCCGGCGGATGTGCAGCGCACCCTGCAGGCGCTTACCTGCCACAGCATCGCCCGCCAGCTGCCCACACTGGCGGATGCGCAGAGCCGGCCCGAGCTCTATGTCTGCGGCGGCGGCGCCCATAACGCTCCGCTGCTGGCGGAGCTGGCCAGCCTGCTGCCCGGCTGGCGCATCGCCAACACGGCCGAGCTGGGGATCGCTCCCGACTGGATGGAAGGCGCGGCCTTTGCCTGGCTGGCGCAGCGCTTTATCCACCGCCAACCCGGCAATCTGCCGGCCGTCACCGGTGCCAGCCGCCCCGCCGTGCTGGGTGCCCTCTATCCCGCCTGAGCCAGGCCTGAAACCAAGCCTGGTCCAGACCCAATAAAGCAGGGCCGTCACGCGACGGCCCTGCTGTTTTATTTCTTGCCTGATTTCCTGCCTGTTCTGCGCTGCCAGCCCCTCTTGCGAGGGACGTGACACTATTGGTGGCTCACCGCCTCCAGCAGGGTAGTGGCGGCCAGCTTGCCGAGCGGATTGCCGGCCAGCGGGCTGTCACCGGTCAGCAGATTGCGATCCCGGCACACCTCCCCCGAGATGCCGCTGTTGACGATTTCAAACCCCATCCCCTTGAGCCGCTCACCAAACTTCCAGGTGAGCCGGCCCGGCATGTAGCCAATCGCCGGCGTCTGCTCATCCAGCGCATCGGGGAAGGCGCAGATCCGGTAGCCGGCAAAGGTGTGCGGATTGGCTACCGCCAGCAAGGCCGCCGGCCCGTGGCAGAGGGTGATGATGAAACGCTCGTGGGCCATCGCCCACTCCAGCAGCGCCTTGACCTCGGCGCTCTCGGGCAACCCCATCAGGGCGCCGTGCCCGCCGGGAATGAACACGCCGAGGTAGTCCGAATCGGGGGCCTGCACCTGGGCCAGCAGATCCGCCAGTTTGGCGGGCTGGCGGAACTGCCCCTGGTATTTGCCATAGAGCCCCACCACCGCCTCATCCTCCGTCGGCATGGCCCACCACTCGAACTTGACCGGATTGCCCGACAGGGTGGCCACCTCAAAGGCAAAGCCCGCCTTGTCGAGGTGATACATGGGCAGCAGGGTTTCCACCGGGTGGTTGCCGGTAGAGAACAGGGTGCCGTTGTCGGTAGGCAGATAGCGCTCATCGGCCCCGATCAGCAGGATCTTCCAGCGACCGCCCAGATAGGGGGCGGGATAATCGGCCCCCGCCAGATCCGACTTGCGCGAAGTGAACTGGCTCAATGAATAGGGGGAAGGGAAAAAAGCATTCTGCTCCGCCGGATCCGGGGTCGGTTGCTTGTCGTCAATCAGCTTCTCGGTCATGGGACTCTCTCCATCATGGGTTGACTCGCTCACACAGTATTGGCTGCCAGGGGCCGGGTAAATGAGCAGCGCCCTTCCCTCAGACAGGGCACTGACGCACGGCGCCCACGCAGCCAGGCCCTGTTCGCAACGCTGAAAATATATGGCATATGCAGGGTTCCATCCTGCCCGCCTGGTTGCCGTATCCGGTAGTGAACAGCGCCCCTCATTTCCATCCGCTCTTGCCACCTCAGCTTATTGCCATGCAGATGGGCTGAATGTTATTTCAATGGCTCTCTTGCGGCTCACTTCAGGCATATTTTTGGCCTTATGAAAAGCCCTTCACCAGGCCGAAAAATAAATAGCTATGCAAAACCGGGATAATATCCTGCAAGTTGGTCAGAATCATTAACCTGGGATTTACAGCTGGTAACCTGAATCGACGCTAATAAAGGTGCCATCAGCCGTCTGCATGGCAAAAAGTGGGAGCCCCATCACCTTTACTGGCCATTCTGGTCATGCATTGAATAGCAAAGTGAATATATTTCACTCTGTTGAGCCACCTCATAGAAACCGGATCCCGGTTTGCATCCGCTGGCGAACGCCCCCTAGAATCCTCCCGTCTGAATCATCAAGCCGATTTATTTCTCCCTTATCCGTTTGCACGCGCCGGCGGCACCGGCACAAGGCTTTACACAGTGATGACCATGGTCCCCTGCCCCCGTCGCCCTGCGGCGGGAACGGGCAACTGTTGCCGCCATCATGGGTATCGCCCTGCGTGGCACATTGGCCAGGGAAGAGCAACGCGGCCTGACCCTACATCAAAAACGAAAAAGGAGTATCGCCATGAGTGGTACCATCATCAAGTCAGCCAGAAATACCGCCAATGCACCGCAGGATCTGAGCCCCAGCACCCAGAGCGTGGCGTTCTCCCACTACAACAATATCTCCGCCCAGCTGCCGGTCGACCCGAAAACGGGCGCGCTGGTCGCAGGGGATATCAAGGCGCAGGCCAGACAGTGCCTCACCAATATCAAGGCCATCGTCGAGAGCATCGATCATGTGATGGATGACGTGGTCAAAATCACGGTATTTCTCAAAGAGATTGCCGATCTCGACGCGGTCAACGCCGTCTATGGCGAGTTCTTCCCCCACCTGCTGCCGACCCGCACCGTGCTGGCGGTGGCCGGTCTGCCGCTCGGCGCCGCCGTGCAGATGGACGCGCTCATCTCCAACGGTGAAGGCACCTTCCCGCAGGCTCCCTGCCCCTTGCTGAAGCTCTCCCGCAACAGCGACAAGGCGCCGCAGGATCCGCTCTCGACCCATACCGTCGCCTTCTCCCACTACAACAATATCGGTGCCCAGCTGCCGGTCGATGCCGCGTCGGGCCAGCTGGTCGCCGGGGGCATCCAGCAGCAGGCTGGCCAGTGCCTGCGCAACATCAAGCACGTGCTGGAGAGCATCGATGTGCCGTTTGACGATATCGTCAAGGTCACCGTCTATCTGACCAGCCTGGCCGATCTGGACGCCGTCAACGAGGTCTACACCACCTTCTTCCCGGACTCCGCCATTGCCCGTGCCGTCGCCTACCTGCCGGCGCGCAGCGTGATCGTGGCCTCCGCCCTGCCGCTCGGCGCCCGGGTGCAGATGGATGCGGTCATCTCCCACGGTGACGGCACCCCGCCACAACTGGTGGAAGACAGACACAATCTGGTGATCAGCGCCCGCAATACCGACAAGGCACCGCGCAGCCCGCTGCACACCCAGACCGTCGCCTTCTCCCACTACAACCACATCGCCGGCCAGCTGCCGGTTGATCTGGCCACCGGCAAGATCCTGACCGGTTGTGTCAAGGAGCAGACCGCCCAGTGCCTCGGCCATATCAAGACCATCGTCGAGAGCATCGGCCACGTGATGGACGATATCGTCAAGGTCAATATCCAGGTGAAGAACATCGCGGATCTGGCAGATGTGGATGCCATTTACACCAAATACTTCCAGGCCTACCTGCCGGCCCGCACCGTGATTGGCGTGAGCGAGCTGCCCGCCGGCTCCCTGGTGCAGATTGATGCGGTGATGTCCAATGCGGAAAGCACCCCGCCGCAGATGTAAGACATGCCCTGAATAATAAAAAGAGACCGGCTATATGCCGGTCTCTTGTTTGGTAACGGGAAGGATATTATTTTTATGGCATCGACGCAGATACGCGAACGTTCGATGACGCTTCGCTAATCGAACCTACGGGCCAATAACAGGCTATCGAATATGGTGCTTTAGTTCAGCTTCCCACTGTTTGAACAATGTAAAGTCACCCTCGGCTCGACTCTTGGCAGCCGTGAACCATTGCACTCCTACCTCATCAGAATGCCTGAACTCCAACCGAAACTCATACTTGGTACTTATCACCAGTGCCAGACATGCACCAATCAAAAATGCAATAGCAGGAAGAATCCACGTAATAACCTGACCTTGTGCATCCGTTGGCACGAATATGAAAAGTAAACTGGAAGCAATGGCCCCCAACATAATCATATTGAGTATTTTGTCTTTCCAGGAAAGGACCCGAACCTGTACGTTCGATATTCTTCCCAGATCGTAGCTGTCCTTATTGACTTGTAGTTTCTGTGCTGACTGATTGATGACAATGGAACAAGACATGGGAAACTCCATTTCAGATATACGTCACATGACATTTTTATAATCAAGAACTCTTCATGAAAAACTGACCGCCATCCCGACAACCCTGCTGCATGACACCAAGCAGCCAGCAACCATCAAATAGCCCGAACGTTGCCAACCAGGCTTGTTCAATGAACGCTACCGAATATTGGTTTATGCCTTGTAATGACGGGGGTAAGCCGCCCGACATGGTATCGTATGACGCCAAACTTGAAAGCAAATTCAAAAGAAAAAGCGAGATTGATCAAGTAATCGATCTGAATACCTCCCGTATCGGCTCACACGCTATTTCGTCATACCCAAGCAGCCATAAAAAACGCCCCCCATCTTGCGATGGAGGGCGTTTTACCGTTCCGGCTATTGAGTCAGCTTGACCCAATATTCAGCGATTACAGGGGCTGTTACAGGGACTCTGCGGTCGCAACCACGTTTTCCACGGTAAAGCCGAATTCCTTGAACAGCAGCTCGGCAGGTGCAGACTCACCGAAGGTGGTCATACCGATGATCTTGCCGCCGAAGCCCACGTACTTGTACCAGTAGTCGGCGATGCCGGCTTCGATGGCCACACGCTTGGTGACGGAGGCCGGCAGGACGGACTCTTTGTACTCGGCAGACTGGGCGTCGAACACGTCGGTGGCCGGCATGGAGACCACGCGCACGGCACGGCCCTTGGCAGTCAGCTGCTCATAGGCGGCAACGGCCAGTTCCACTTCGGAACCGGTGGCGATCAGGATCAGCTCAGGCTTGCCAGCGCAATCCTTCAGCACGTAACCACCCTTGGCGGTATCGGCCAGTTGCTGGGCGCTGCGGTCCATCTGGGCCAGGTTCTGACGAGAGAAGATCAGCGCAGTCGGGCCGTCGGTACGCTCGATGGCGTGCTTCCAGGCGATGGCGGATTCAACCTGGTCACACGGGCGCCAGGTGCTCATGTTCGGGGTCAGACGCAGGGAAGCGATCTGCTCGACCGGCTGGTGAGTCGGGCCATCTTCACCCAGACCGATGGAGTCGTGGGTGTAAACGAAGATGGCGCGCTGCTTCATCAGGGCGGCCATGCGCAGGGCGTTGCGGGCGTATTCCATGAACATCAGGAAGGTGGCGCCGTAGGGGATGAAACCACCGTGCAGGGCGATACCGTTCATGATGGCGGACATGCCGAACTCGCGTACACCGTAGTGGATGTAGTTGCCGGAGGCATCGTCGTTGGTCAGGGACTTGGAACCGGACCACATGGTCAGGTTGGACGGCGCCAGGTCGGCAGAGCCACCCATGAACTCCGGCAGCAGCTTGCCGAAGGCTTCCAGCGAGTTCTGGGACGCTTTGCGGGTCGCGATCTTGGCCGGGTTGGCTTGCAGGGTTTCGATGATCTTGGCGGATTCAGCGGCCCAGTTGGCCGGCAGCTCGCCAGCGGTACGGCGCTTGAATTCGGCTGCCAGGGTCGGGTGAGCGGCTTCATAGGCGGCAAACTTGGCAGCCCAGTCGGCTTCCAGTTTGGCGCCCTTCTCCTGACCGTTCCACTCGGCAGCGATGTCGGACGGGATCACGAACGGCGCGTGGTCCCACTTCAGGAAGGCACGGGCGGCGGCGATCTCGTCGTTGCCCAGCGGTGAGCCGTGGCAATCGTGGGAACCGGACTTGTTCGGGGAACCGTAACCGATGATGGTGCGGCAGCAAATCAGGGTCGGCTTGCCGGTCTCGGCCTTGGCGGCTTCGATGGCAGCGTTGATCGCTTCCGGGCTGTGGCCGTCAACGGCGGCAATCACGTGCCAGCCGTAGGCTTCGAAGCGCTTGACGGTGTCGTCGGTGAACCAGCCTTCCACGTGACCGTCGATGGAGATGCCGTTGTCATCCCAGAACGCGATCAGTTTGCCCAGTTGCAGGGTACCGGCCAGGGAGCAGGCTTCGTGGGAGATACCTTCCATCAGGCAGCCGTCGCCCATGAAGGCGTAGGTGTAGTGGTCAACGATGTCGTGACCCGGCTGATTGAACTGCTCGGCCATGGCCTTCTCGGCGATCGCCATGCCGACGGCATTGGTGATGCCCTGACCCAGCGGACCGGTAGTGGTTTCAACGCCCGGCGCGTAACCGTACTCCGGGTGACCCGGGGTGCGAGAGTGCAGCTGGCGGAAGTTTTTCAGATCGTCGATGGAGAGGTCATAACCGGAGAGGTGCAGCAGGGAGTACAGCAGCATGGAGCCGTGGCCGTTGGAGAGAATGAAACGGTCGCGGTCGGCCCACTTGGGGTTGTTCGGGTTATGTTTGAGGTGGCTGCGCCACAACACTTCGGCGATATCCGCCATTCCCATGGGGGCGCCCGGGTGACCGGAGTTGGCTTTTTGAACGGCATCCATACTCAATGCACGAATGGCATTGGCAAGCTCTTTACGAGAAGGCATCTGTATCTCCTGCGATTGCTTCATTTGATGGCCAAGATTAAGGCGCGTTATTGTCCCAGCAGGGGGCGCGGCGTGCAAATATTATCTGGGCGAATAAAGTGGCTTTGGGAGCTCAATCGCTTTTCTTGACAGGGCAAACGATTGAGCCGTAACCGCTTTACACCCCAAATGGGGTAAAGCGCGGATCTTGTTCGGCCAGGGGGCGGTAAAACCAAAATAGTGCTGGCAATCGAGGGGGGCGCTAACTAAAATAGACGTCCAGATGTAGATACCTCTACAATCATCCTATCATCACCCGGTTATTGCTGCGGCGATAACCCCAGACAAGCTGAGAATCCCATCATGGCAAAGCTGTTTACTTCCGAGTCGGTCTCCGAAGGCCATCCCGACAAGATTGCGGACCAGATCTCCGATGCGGTGCTGGACGCCATCCTCAAGCAAGACACCAAGGCCCGTGTCGCCTGCGAGACCCTGGTCAAGACCGGCATGGTCATGGTGGCCGGTGAAGTAACCACCACCGCCTGGGTAGACATCGAGCAGATCGTGCGCGACACCGTGCGCGACATCGGCTACACCCACTCCGACATGGGCTTCGATGCCGACTCCTGCGCCGTGCTGAACGCCATCGGCAAGCAGTCCCCGGACATCAACCAGGGCGTTGACCGCAGCGATCCGCTGGAACAGGGCGCGGGCGACCAGGGCCTGATGTTCGGCTACGCCACCAACGAAACCGACGTGCTGATGCCGGCCCCCATCACCTACTCTCACCTGCTGGTGAAGCGTCAGGCTGAAGTGCGCAAGAACGGCACCCTGCCGTGGCTGCGTCCGGATGCCAAGAGCCAGCTGACCTTCGCCTACGACGACGCCGGCAAGATCATCGGTGTGGACGCCGTGGTGCTCTCTACCCAGCACGCCGAATCCATCAGCCACAAGGATCTGGTGGAAGCGGTGCGCGAAGAGATCATCAAGCCGGTACTGCCGGCCGAGTGGGTCAACAAGGACACCAAATACTTCATCAACCCGACCGGCCGTTTCGTCATCGGCGGCCCGATGGGTGACTGCGGTCTGACCGGTCGCAAGATCATCGTCGACACCTACGGCGGCATGGCCCGTCACGGTGGTGGCGCCTTCTCCGGCAAGGATCCGTCCAAGGTTGACCGCTCCGCTGCCTACGCCGCCCGCTACGTGGCCAAGAACATCGTCGCCGCCGGTCTGGCCGATCGCTGTGAAATCCAGATCTCCTACGCCATCGGCGTGGCCGAACCGACCTCCATCAGCGTCGAAACCTTCGGCACTGCCAAGGTTGCCGAGGATCTGCTGGTCAAGCTGGTACGCGAGCACTTCGAGCTGCGTCCGTACGGCCTGATCCAGATGCTGGATCTGAAGCGCCCGATCTACCAGGCCACTGCCGCCTACGGTCACTTCGGTCGCAACGAGTTCCCGTGGGAGCAGACCGACAAGGCCGAACAGCTGCGTTCCGCCGCCGGTCTGTAAGCGTCACGCTTGTGGTATAAAGGGGAGCCGGGCTCCCCTTTTGCTTGTCCGCCATTTGCCGAGAACCCGATGTCCGTCACCGCCACCCGCCTCGATCCCGCCCTGCACGATCAGTTGCTCGCCCGTGTCGACGCCTGTTTTGTGCAGGCCGAAGCGCGCCTTGGCCGCCCCTTTCCCCGCCCGCAAGTTCATTGCAACATGCGCGGTCGGGCGGCGGGATCGGCGCGGCTGCAAACCTGGGAGCTGCGCTTCAACCCGGCCCTCTACCAGGCCAACCAGCAGGCGTTTCTGGCCGAGGTGGTGCCCCACGAGGTGGCTCACCTGCTGGTTTATGCCCTGTGGGGCGAAGGGCGTGGCAGATCGCGGGTGCTGCCCCACGGCCGCCAGTGGCAATCGGTGATGCGGGAGGTGTTCGGCCTTGAGCCCAGAACCACCCACAGCTTCGATCTGGCGGTCCTGGCGCAGCCGACCATCCCCTATCGCTGCCTCTGCCAGCAGCATCAGCTGTCGGTGCGCCGCCACAACAAGGTGGTGCGCGGCGAGGCCCGCTACCACTGCCGCCGCTGCAAGCAGCCGCTGGAGCGGGTTGGCTCGTCGCAGTAAGCCAGCCGGTGTCGCGTCCCTGTGCTAGGGTGCCTCTCTGCTTTTTCCGCCAACCATCTCATTGCCAAGGATCACCATGTTTCGTCCCCTGCTCTCTCTCGCCCTGACCCTGCTGGTCAGTCTGCCCCTGCATGCCCAGACTTTTCGCGCCGCCAAACAGGATCTGAACCGCCTCTATCAGGATCACCCGGTCACCTTCTATTGCGGCTGCAAGATTGACTATCAGGGCAAGAAAATGAGCCCGGATCTGGCCAGCTGCGGCTATGAGCCGCGCAAGCAGCCCAAGCGCGCCGCCCGCATCGAGTGGGAACACGTGGTGCCGGCCTGGGAGTTCGGCCACCAGCTGCAGTGCTGGCAGCAGGGCGGTCGCAAGAATTGCGGCAAGAGCGACGAGTTCAACCAGATGGAGGGGGACATGCACAACCTCTTCCCCGCCATCGGCGAGGTGAACGGCGATCGCGCCAACTTCCGCTTCTCCGACTGGAACGGCACCCCGGATCAGTACGGCCAGTGCCGGATGCTGGTGGACTTCAAAAATCGCCAGGTGCAGCCGCCCAAGGGGCTGGTACGGGGCCAGATCGCCCGCGCCTACCTCTACATGAGCCAGCAGTATGGGCTGCGTCTGGCGGCGCAACAGCGTAAACTGTTCGAAGCCTGGGACAGGCAGTACCCGGCCGACGGCTGGGAGTGCGAGCGCAACCGCCGCATCGGCAAGCTGCAGGGCAATACCAACCCCTTTATTGAAAAGCAGTGCCGATAACCCCATCTATGGGCACAAGGGATTTAAACCCCCTCTTCTTGAACCAGAGACTGACACTGAGCCATGCGCATTCCACGTATCTATGAACCGGCCGCCCTGCAGGTGGGCCAGACCCTTGCCCTGTCGGAAGACGGTGCCAACCACATCGGCCGGGTGCTGCGCATGCAGCCGGGTCAGCAGCTCGAGCTGTTCAATGGCGACGGCAATCAATATCCCGCCACCATCGCCAACATCGGCAAGAAGTCGGTGGAAGTGACCATCGACAGTTGCGACACCCGCTCGGTAGAGTCCCCGCTGGCCATCCACCTCGGTCAGGTGATCAGCCGCGGCGACAAGATGGACTTCACCATCCAGAAATCGGTGGAGCTGGGCGTCACCTGCATCACCCCGCTCTTCTCCGAGCGCTGCGGCGTCAAGCTGCCGGCCGATCGGCTGGAGAAAAAACGCGAGCAGTGGCAGAAGGTGGTGATCAGCGCCTGCGAGCAGTGCGGCCGCAATACCGTGCCCGAAGTGCGCATGCCGATGGAGCTCGACGCCTGGCTGGCGGAAGAAACCAAAGAGCTCAAGCTCAACCTGCACCCGCGCGCTCCGTACAGCATCAACACCCTGCCCGTTCCCGAGCACGGCGTGCGCCTGCTGATCGGCCCGGAAGGGGGCTTGTCGAGCGACGAGATCGCCCGTACCGTGCAGGAAGATTTCAAAGAGATGCTGCTGGGGCCGCGGGTGCTGCGCACCGAAACCGCCGCCCTGACGGCGATTACTGCGCTGCAGTGCCGCTTCGGCGATCTGGCCTAACTCCCGGAGCCTGCCAAGGCGGGCTCCTCTACAGAAGGAACAGCGGATGACCATTAAACTCGGCATCGTGATGGACCCCATCTCGGCCATCAACATCAAGAAGGACTCCAGCTTCGCCATGCTCGAAGAGGCGCAAAAGCGCGGCTACGAGCTGTTCTATCTGGAGATGAAAGACCTCTACATGGAGGCCGGTCGCGCCTTCGGAACCATGCGTCCGCTCACCGTCAAATATGACTATGCCGACTGGTACACGCTGGGCGAGGTGGTGGATCAGCCGCTCTCCAGCCTGGACGTGATCCTGATGCGCAAGGATCCCCCGTTCGACACCGAGTTCATCTACGCCACCTACATGCTGGAGCGGGCCGAGGATGAAGGCTGCATCATCGTCAACAAGCCGCAGAGCCTGCGCGACGCCAACGAGAAGCTCTACACCGCCTGGTTTGCCGAGCACACCCCGACCACGCTCGTCACTCGTAGAGCTGACAAGTTGCGTGCCTTCCACGCCAAGCACAAGGACGTCATCCTCAAGCCGCTGGACGGCATGGGCGGCGCCTCCATCTTCCGCATGAAGGAGGATGATGCCAACGTCGGCGTCATCATCGAGACCCTCACCGAGCACGGCAGCCAGTACTGCATGGCGCAGACCTATCTGCCCGCCATCAAGGATGGCGACAAGCGGGTGCTGGTGGTGGACGGTGAGCCGGTGCCCTACTGTCTGGCCCGCATCCCGGCCCAAGGGGAGACTCGTGGCAACCTGGCGGCCGGCGGTCGTGGCGAGGCGCGTCCCCTGAGCGAAGCGGACTGGGCCATCGCCCGCGCGGTGGGCCCGACGCTGAAAGAGAAGGGGCTCATCTTCGTCGGCCTCGACATCATCGGCGATCGGCTGACCGAGATTAACGTCACCAGCCCGACCTGCATCCGCGAGATTGAAGCGGCCTTCGACGTGCACATCACCGGCATGCTGATGGATGCCATCGAGCGCCGGCTGGCCAAGGCTTAAGCTGCCCCAGCCACGACTACAGGCGATAAACAACAGAGGCGGCCCCGGGGCCGCCTCTTTTCTATCCTGTTTTTGTTCTTTTCTACCTCTGCCCCGTCAACAGCGGAACTGCCCCACCTTCACCTTGAGTTCGCTCGATAGCTGTTCCAGCTCGTGGCAGCTCTGGTTCAACTGGGAGGCGGCCTGTGTCGACTCGCTGGCGATGTGGGCGATATTGACCACGTTGCGGCTGATATCCTCGGCCACCTTGCTCTGCTCCTCCGCCGCCGTGGCGATGTGGGTATTCATCTCGTTGATCACGTTGACCGAACTGACTATCTCGCCAAGCGCCTGACCGCAGGCCAGCACGGTGCGGTTGGACTGCTCCACCTGATCCAGTCCCAGCTCCATGCTGGACGCCGCCTGAGTGGCCCCCAGCTGCAACTTGACGATGGTCTTGCCAATCTCCTCGGTGGAGCGCTGGGTTCGCTGGGCCAGGGTGCGCACCTCGTCGGCCACCACCGCAAAACCCCGTCCCTGATCACCGGCCCGCGCCGCCTCGATGGCGGCGTTGAGCGCCAGCAGGTTGGTCTGCTCGGCGATGCCGCGAATGGCATCCATCACGCTGCTGATATTGCGGCTGTCATCGGCCAGCTGGGTGATCATGGCAGCGGTGTTCTGGATCTGGGACGACAGCCCCGACATGCACTGGATGGCGTCCGCCACTATCTGGTGACCGTGCCGAGCACTCCCGTCGGCATGGCGCGCCGCATCGGCAGCGTTGTTGGAGCTGTTGGCCACTTCCGCCACGGTCGCGCTCATCTGGTTCATGGCCGTCGCGGTCTGATCGGTCTCGGCCTGCTGCTGGGCGAAGCGCTGGCGGCTCTCGACGCCGATATGGGCCAGCTGGGCCGACTCCCTGGCGAGCTGCTCCGCCATGCCGTTGATCTGGGTGATGAGTTCGCGAAAATGGCAGATCACGTCGTTGAGGGAGTGAGCCAGTCCGCCCATCTCGTCCTTGCGCAGCACAGGTGCCAGCTTGCTCAGATCGAGATCCCTCTGCATGCCGCGCAAGATCCCGCCCATGGCGGCCAGGGGCTGGCTGACGCTGCGCCCGGCCCACACCCCGAAGAACAGGATGCAGGCGCCGCCGACCACCAGCAGCAAGATAAACAACCGGTTGAGCTGCACCCTGAGCCCGTTGAGCTCGGTCATGTTCTTCTCGGCTTCCTTCAGCTGATACTCCACCAGGGCGCTGATCCCGTCGCTGACCGGGTCGATCACCCGATAGAGCGGCATGATATGGGCGGCCAGCTGACCCTGATTGCTCCCCTGCATGTCGGCCAGGATCTGCATCACCGCCTCAATCTCCCGGTCTGCCGCCGCAAACAGCCCCTGCATCTGGTCGGCTTCCCGCTGCTCGGCATGGCTCATCGGCTGGCTGCGGTAGCCCTGCCAGATGCGCTTGATCTCCTGCTGGGCGGCATTCATGTCCGCGCGCGATCTGGCGGGGTCAAAACCCCTCACATTGGCCTTGTTGGCCGCATCGATCACCTTGACCGCGTAGAGATCGGCGATCTGCTTGAGCTCCTTGAGCTGCACCACCTCCCCCTGATACATGCTGTTCATGCCAGCCATCAGCTGGGACATCGCCTGGACAGCCCCGATCACCAGCAGCACCAGTGCCAGCAGGGGTACCACACAGCCCAGGATCAACTTCTGTCTGATCGAAATACCTTCCATGGTGTTATCTCCATCCTGGCTGCGGCGGGGAACCGGCCCGCAAGCGGTAAAAAGCGGTTTTGCCCGCCTCGGCGAACTGCCATAATTGACCCAAATACCTTTGCAATATTTGGCCCATATGCAAACACTGCAAAATCACTTCCTGCTCGCCATGCCGAGCCTCTCCGATCCCTATTTCGAGCGTTCGCTGGTCTACCTGTGCGAACACAGCGAAGAGGGTGCCATGGGGCTGGTGGTCAACATCCCGGTGGACATGTCGCTGGATGCCATGCTGACCCAGCTCAAACTGGCGCCGCCCCCCAGCCCCGAGCTCAAGCAGCCGGTGTTGCAGGGAGGGCCGGTGCACGCCGACCGCGGTTTCGTGCTGCACAGCTTCCGACCGGGCTTCAACTCCACCCTGCAGGTGGGGGATGAGCTCATGGTCACCACTTCCAAGGATATATTGGAAACCCTGGGCACCGAGGAGGCCCCCGCCCACTGGCTGGTGGCGCTCGGGTATGCCGGCTGGAGCGCCGGCCAGCTGGAACAGGAGCTGGTCGACGGTGCCTGGCTGGTGATACCGCCCAATCCGGATCTGGTGTTCAAGACCCCGATCCATCAGCGCTGGCAGCAGGCCGCCGCCAGCATAGGGGTCAACCCCATCCATCTATCCAGCGACATCGGCCACAGCTGATGCCGTTTGCCACGCATTTTGCGAGGCATTTTGAGGAATCAATGCAATGTCATCACGCAGTATCATGGGCTTTGACTACGGCACCAAAAGCATAGGGGTGGCCATCGGTCAGGAGCTTACCGGCACAGCCCAGCCCCTGCGCGCCATCAAGGCCAACGACGGCATCCCCAACTGGGACGACATCGACAAGCTGCTCAAGGAGTGGCAACCGGATCTGCTGGTGGTCGGCCTGCCGCTCAACATGGACGGCACCGAGCAGGAGATCACGGTGCGGGCCCGCAAATTCGGCAACCGGCTGCACGGCCGCTTCGGCAAGCAGGTGGAGTTCAAGGACGAGCGGCTCACCACCACGGATGCGCGGGCGCGTCTGTTCGAGCGGGGAGGTTATCGGGCACTGGAGAAAGGCAGCGTGGACGGGGTCTCCGCCCAGCTGATTCTGGAAGCCTGGATGGAAGAGCAGTACGGTTGACAGACGGGGGAGAGGCAGGCCAATCCTGCCCCTCCCCATGCCTGCATCAGGCCTTGGCCTGTTGCGAGAGCAGATCCTCCCCTTCTTCACCCTGGCCGGCATGCATCATGCGGTTGAGCCAGGGCACCATCAGCGCCATCACCACCGCCACCAGCAGGGTCACCAGCCCAATTTTGCCAAACACGTCCGTGTAGATGGGCAGAGTCTGCAGCGGATCGGTCACCCCTTGCGGCACGGCGGTAAAGGTCGCCACATAGCCCCCCAGCAGAGAGGCCATCGCCTGGGTCAGGAACCACATCCCGAGGATGAAGCCCATCAGCCGCTGCGGCACCAATGCCGCCACCATGGCCAGCCCCAGGGCGCTGATCATCAGTTCTCCCAGACTCTGGAACAGATAAATGAGCACCATGAACCAGGGCGAGGTGAGCCCCTGAGCATCGGCAAACCAGATGCCGGAGGCTGCCGCGGTGAGAAAACCGAGGGAGCAGAACAGCATGCCCAGGGTGAACTTGAGGGGCATGGTGAGATCGCGCCCCTTGCTGCCCAGCCGGGTATAGATCATCGCCAGCACCGGGCTGCCTACCACCACCCAGAAGGGGTTGAGCGCCTGGAAGCTGATGGGGTTGACGCTCATCCCCAGCATCTCGTGATGCATGTTGTTGATGGCAAAGAAGTTGAGCGAGGTCGGCATCTGGGCGTAGAGCACGTAGAACACCACGGCTTCCAACATCAGCACGAAGGCCACATACATCTTGTTGCGAGCCACCGCATCGAGCTTGAAGGCCTCGCGAAAGAAGAAGATCACCACGGCCAGGGTCACCGTCATCAGCACCATGTTGGCGATCACCACGTGGTGCATCAGCCAGGCGCAGAAGAAGACCAGCGCCACCGACCCCAGCAAGACCAGCAGCAGCTTGCCGTAATCGAGCGGCAGATGGTCGGGCTCGGAGCCGATGTCTCTGACCATGTGACGACAGGCGAAGAAGGTCAGCAGCGCGATGACCAGGCCCACCCCGCACAGGTTGTAGGTCACCGTATAGCCGTAGTGATCGGCAATGACCGGCGCCAGCGACAGCGAGATGAGCGAGCCGATGTTGATCGACATGTAGAACAGGGTGAAGGCCCCATCCAGCCGGGGATCGCCGCGCTCATAGCACTTGGCGAGCAGGCTGGCGGGGTTGGCCTTGAACAGGCAGTTGCCGACCGCGATGGTGCCCAGTGCATAGAAGATGAGGTCGGGATTGTAGATGGACATGCCGGTCATGAAATAGCCGATGACCAGCACGATGGCCCCCAGCACCATGGTGCGTTTGGTGCCCAGCACGTGGTCGCCCACATAGCCACCCACCGAGATGAGGCCATATACCAGCGCCGAGAAGGCACCGAAGGTGATGAACGACTGCTCCTGTGAAAATCCCAGCTGCTGGACGAAGAACACCGCCAGGATCCCCTGGACGCCGTAATAACCGAAGCGCTCCCAGAGTTCGACGAAGAAGATCATGAAAAAGGGTTTGGGCTGTTGCAACAACCCGGTCGGGGCCGATGGACGCATGCTAACCTACCTGTCTTGGTGTTTTTTATTGGTGTGATATGGGGCCGCCGCACGGATAAGTGTGCACGGGCACCTCTGTCTGTGGTGATCACCACTGTGCTCGCAGCGGTGGATGGTCAGCTGGCAGGGCTGGGAATAAGCCGGATGGCTCCTGACACGATAAGGTGGGGGATCGGGCGACTTCATGCCCGGCACAATATTCCGCAGGCGTTTGGCAACGGGCTGGCAGCTGTTTGCCCCCGTCATCGCACACCGGACACTCTCGCGACAATTGTAAAAGCCGAAAAATCGACAGATGGCATGATAAGACACTGCTATTAACGCAAACCAATAGCCGATCACACTTCACTTGTTGCAATAGGTGAAGTTTTCTAATGAAACCACATTAGTTTTATTGGTGCAAACGGATCTGTTTTTCCCGCGACCAACCCCTGTGCATAAAAAAACGCCGGACTGGCCGGCGTTTTTCAACATGGTGTTGGCGACCCGTGGGCCGTCCGCCAAGTGCGGCGGATCAGGGGGCCAGCTGGCTCAAAATGGCATGGGCCGCGCTGACTCTGGCCTCGTTGGGGTAGTTGCGGTTGGCCAGCATGACGATGCCGATCCCTTTGGCGGGCACGAAGGCCACATAGGCACCAAAGCCGTTGGTCGAGCCGGTCTTGTTGTAGAGTCGCGCCACCCCCGTCTCTTGGGACGCGGCAACAGGTTTGACCGGGTTGGCATTGTAAATCACCGCCGAGGAGTTGCCCGCCAGCAGCGTCTGCTCGCTGACGGGATAGGCGTAACTCTCCCAGCCCAGCCCCTGGGTCATCTCGCCGACCGAGTAGCGCCCTTGGTGGGTCAGGGAGATGGCCTGCTGCAACGCCTTGTCATCAACCCCGCTGATATTGGCCTTCACGAAGGCGAGCAGATCCGCCGAGCTGGTCTTGATGCCGTAGGCCTCGTCGGCCAGCATGCCGGGATTGACCCTGATGGGCTTGTCCTCTTTCGAATAGCCATAGGCATAACTCGCCATGGCCTGCTTCGGCACATCGAGATAGGTGTGATGCAAGCCGAGCCCGGGCAGCAGGGTCTGCGCCATCAACTGGGCAAACGGCTGCTGCAGGCTGCTCGCCGCCAGATAGCCGAACAAGCCGATGCTGGGGTTGGAGTACTGACGATGGCTGCCCGGCTGATAGGCCGGCGTCCACTGGCGATAGTAAGCCTGCATCTGTTCGACCGATTCCACCTCGTCGGGGAATTGCAGCGGCAGCCCGCCGGCACTGTAGGTGGCGAGCTCCGCCATGGTGATGCCATCGAAGGCAGAGCCCTTGAGCCAGGGTGCGTGCCGGCTCACCTTGTCCTCCAGCCCAATGCCCCCCTTGACCACGGCGTAGGCGCCGAGGGTGGCGGTATAGGTCTTGCTGACCGAACCAATCTCGAACAGGGTCTGCTCGTTGACCTTCTTCCCGGCCGCCATATCGGCCAGCCCATAGTTGAAGTAGTGGGCCTGCCCCCCCTTCAGCACGGCGACCGCCATGCCCGGGATCCTGTGCTGCTTGAGCATGGGGCGGATGGCATCATCCACCACAGCGTTCAGCGGATCGACGGGGGCCGCCAGGGAAAGCGGGGCAAGCAGCAGGGTGCCGAGGGCCAGCAGTGGCAGGGATCTGGTCTGTTTCATGGCAAAAATCTCAGTATGTTCAGGAGCTGTCAGCCTAACCGGCCTGCGTGTGCCGAGCATGAGCTTGGGTGAAGTCTGTGTGAAGTCACCCACCAAATCATCCAGATTCAATGAGTTATCCATGACTTGCCCTCCTTGCCATGCGGCTGGCGTATAAGCTGTAGGGGCGGCATCACACAGGGAGGCGCACGTGCAGACACAACCACAGATAACCCGGCTGCTGACGGCACTGGAGCAGGTGATCCTCGGCAAGCCGTTGCAGCTCAAGATAGCGCTGGTGACCCTGCTGGCCCGCGGCCACCTGCTGATCGAGGATCTGCCCGGCATGGGCAAGACCACCCTGGCCCACGCCTTGGCGCAGGTACTGGGGCTCGACTGCCGGCGGGTGCAGTTCACTGCCGATCTGCTGCCGGCCGATCTGCTGGGGCTGCAGATCTTTGATCCCCACCAGCAGCAGTTTCGCTTTCACCCGGGCCCCGTCTTCGCCCAGGTACTGTTGGCGGACGAGATCAACCGCGCCAGCCCCAAGGTGCAGAGCGCCCTGCTGGAGGCCATGGCCGAGGGCAAGGTGAGCATAGAGGGAGAGAGCCACCCGCTGCCCTCCCCCTTCTTCGTCATCGCTACCCAGAACCCGGCGGATCAGGCGGGCACCTACCCCCTGCCGGAATCCCAGCTCGATCGCTTCGCGGTGCGCCTCTCCCTCGGTTTTCCCACCCCGGAAGCGGAGCGTCGACTGCTGCGCGGGGCCAGCCAGAGCGCCCCCCTCGAGCGGCAGCTGAGCGCCGCCGAGCTGGCCGCCCTGCAGACCGAGGCGGCGCAGATCCACCTCTCCGATGCCAGCCTCGACTATCTGCTGGCGCTGGTGCAGCAGAGCCGCTTCGACGCCGACCTGCCGCAACCGCTCTCGCCCCGCGCCGCCCAGACCCTGCTGGCGGTGAGCCGGGCCTGGGCGCTGGTGGCGGGCCACCGCTTCGTCAGCGTGGAGGATGTGCAGGCGGTCTTCCCCTATGTGGCCGAGCACAGGCTCAGGGGGAGCTTCGGGGTGCAGCGCGGCGAAGCCTGCCCGCTGAGCCAGCGCCTGCTGGCCCGGGTCGATCCGGATCACCCCTGATGAACTGGCGCCAGCGCAAGGCCAGGTGGCAGCAAGGCTGGCTGGCCCGGCGCATCCCGCCGGCCCGCCAGATCACCCTGCAGGGGCGCTGCCTGTTCATCCTGCCCACCCGGCTCGGCCTCTGGTATCTGCTGGTGATGCTGGCCATCTATCTGCTCGGCACCAACTACCAGAACAACCTGGTGTTGCTGGTGGCCTACGGCCTCGGCAGCCTGTTCATGGTGGCCATGTGGCTCACCCACCGCAACTTGCTGGGGTTGTCTCTGCTGGGGGGGCCCGCCGTGCTGGGAGAGGCGGGCAGCCCCCTGCCCATGCCCATCACGGTGCGCAGCGAACGGCCGCTGCAGGCACTGCAATTTTCCCTCAATGAAGGGCGGCTCTGGCTGGCGCAGGTGGATGCGGTGCCCCAACCCCTGCTCCTGCCGGTGCTGGGCCCCCGGCGCGGACGTCTGCCGCTGGAGAGGCTGCGGGTGGAGAGCCGCTACCCCCTCGGCCTGTTTCGCTGCTGGACACTGCTGGACCTGCAGCTGGAGGGCTGGCTCGCCCCGGCCCCCGAGTATGGCCCCCTGCACGGGGAGGCAACGGCCGATGCGGCGGGCAATCGGGGGCAGCCCACCCCGGCCTCGATGGGGGACTTCGACATGCTGCGGGCCCACCAGAGCGGGGAGCCGCTCAGCCGGGTCGCCTGGAAGCAGCTCGCCCAGGGACGCGGCCTGCTGGTGAAGCAGTTCTGCGAGCCGGGGCAGGATAATACCCACCTCAGCCTGCAGCGGGTCGGCGGCCGGGATATGGAGCAGCGGCTGGCGGTGCTCGCCTGGTGGTGTGACGACTATGCCAAGCGGGGCATTCCCTTCAGCCTGACGCTGGCGGGCCAGACGCTCGGGCCGGACAGCGGCGCCGCCTTTTTGCAGCGCTGCCGGCTGGCGCTGGCCCGCGTCGATACCGTGAAGTCGCCGCAGGAGACCGACCTCGATGCTGCTCGATAACCGGCGTCTGCTGCCGCTGCTCGCCCTGCTGCAACTACTGCTGATCCCGGCTCTCTGGCCCCAGCTGCAACTCTGGGTGGTGGCCGTTTCACTGCTCACCCTGGGCGTGCGGGCCATGATGCTGTGGCGGGGCTGGCGTCCGCCGCCCGCCGCCGCGCTGGCACTGCTGGCCATGCTGGGTGTGGCGCTGCTTGGCTGGCAGTGGCGCCAGCTCGGCACCCTGCCGGCCCTCATCAACCTGCTCTGGCTCGGCTACGGCCTCAAGCTCATCGAGGTGCGGCGAGAGCGGGATGTGGAGCAGGTGCTGCTGCTCGCCTTCTTTCTCGTCGCGCTGGCGCTGGTGCAGCGGCAAAGCATGGGGTGGGCCCTGGCGATGACGGGGGCGCTCTGGCTGGCGGTCACCACCCTGCTGGCGGCGGTGCAGCCCCTCGGCCAGCGACTGTGGCGCCGGGCCGGGCTCATCCTGCTGCTGGCCATCCCCCTGCTGCTCACCCTGTTTCTGCTGCTGCCAAGGCTGGCGCCTCTTTGGCAGATGCCGAGCAGCAGCCGCGCCCTCTCCGGCCTCTCGGAGGAGGTGGCCCCCGGCGACATCAGCGAGCTGGTCAACTCCTCCGAGCTCGCCTTTCGCATCACCTTCGCCGCCGCACCACCCCAACCCCAGGAGCGCTATTTTCCCGTGATGCGCCAGGAGCTGTTCGATGGCCGGCGCTGGTTGCTCAGCGAGCAGGTGCGCCGCTGGCAGCAATCCCAATCCGGGCAGATGCTGCCGGCGGCCAACCCGGCAACCCCGTTGCCGGCCGGCAGCTATCAGGTGATCGCCGAGCCCCAGCGCCTGCGTTGGACCCTGGCCCAGGCCAACCCCGAGGTGTTGAGCGGCCCGGTCACCTTGAGCCCCCTCGCCACCCTCTATCGCCAGGATCGGGGGGATGGCCGCGTCAGCTACCGGGTCAGCACGGCCGCCATGGCGCCACCTGCCGATGACGCTGCCCGTCGCCTCAACCTGCAGTTGCCCGCCGGTGGCAACCCCAAGGCCCGGGCCCACGCCCTGGCGCTCAAGGCCCGCCATCCGGCGCCGGAGGCGCTGGCTGCCGCCCTGCTGGGCGAGTTTCGCCAGGGCGACTTCTACTACACCCTGCAGCCGCCGCGGCTGGGACAAGACGGGGTGGATGACTTTCTGTTCGAGAGCCGGCGCGGCTTTTGTGGTCACTACGCCACGGCCACCGCCTTCGTGCTGCGGGCGGCCGGCATCCCGGCCCGGCTGGTGACCGGCTACCTCGGCGGCGAGTGGAATCCGAGGGGCAACTACCTGGAGGTGCATCAGTTTGATGCCCACGCCTGGGTGGAGTATCTGGATGAACAGAACCGCTGGCAGCGGCTCGATCCCACCGCAGCAGTGGCCCCCCAGCGTATCGAGGGAGGAATGCCGGCGGCCCTTGGCGGCGAGTTCGCCGCCGCCGACCCCCTATCTTTGCAGCGCTATCGCAACTGGGCCCTGCTCAACCAGTTGCGCTGGTGGGGGGCTAATCTCGACTACCAATGGACCCGCTGGGTGCTCAACTATGATGCCGCCAGCCTGTGGCAGCAGCTGGGACAACGCTGGCCGGTGCTGGCCGGCCATACCCACTGGCTGATCCTGGCCACCCTGCTGGGGGTGGCCAGCCTGGTAGGCGGCCTGCTGATCTGGAGCGGCCCGGCTCCGCTGCCCCTGCGGCTATGGCAGCCCCTGTGCCGGCGCGCCGCCCGCCATGGCTGGCAGCCCTTGGCGGGGGAGAGTCTGGCCAGCTGGTGCGAGCGCCTCGCCGGCCTCAGACCCTCTCTCGCGCGGTCGCTGCAACAGGGCGCCTGGCTCTACCGGCGCTGGCGTTATGCCCCCTTGTCGGCGGCTCAGCGCCAACGCACTCTGCGCCAACTGCGACGACGGCTGCGCCAGATCTGCCGGCGCTGGGATGTCCACCACTGACACGCCCAAACAGAAAGGGGAGCCACTGGCTCCCCTTGTTGTCAGACAACGGCGACTGCGAGGCTTATGCCTGCTTGCTGTTTTGCGCCGGATTGTCCCAGATCCCCTCTTCCAGCTGGCTGCGGATCTCGGGGTACTTGTTGGCATCGAAGGTGGGCACCTTGCCCAACTTGAGCTGGTCGTTGTAGTCCCGCGCCAGCTTGATGGCCACCCCGGAGAGCAGCAGAATCGCCACCAGGTTGACGATGGCCATCAGCCCCATGGAGACGTCCGCCATGGCCCACACGGTCGGCAATTCGCCCACCGAGCCGAACATCACCATGCCCAGCACGAACATCCGGAACAGCATCAGGCCGCCCTTGTGGTTGTGCTCGAGGAACACCAGATTGGTCTCGGCGTAGGAGTAGTTCGCTACGATGGAGGTGAAGGCGAAGAAGAAGATGGCCGCCGCGATGAAGATGTTGCCACCGCCACCGATCTGGGAGGAGAGCGCCCGCTGGGTCAGTTCCACCCCGGTGATGCCGGAGCCCGGTTCAAACTGGCCGGACATCAGGATGATGGCGGCGGTACAGGTACAGATGACGATGGTGTCGAGGAACACCCCCAGCATCTGTACATAACCCTGGGAGGCCGGGTGCGGCGGATAGGGGGTTGCGGTCGCAGCGGCGTTGGGAGCGGAGCCCATACCGGCTTCGTTGGAGAAGAGACCACGCTTGATGCCATTGATCATCGCCTGGGAGATGGCATAGCCCAGCGCACCGGAGCCGGCCTGCTCTAGACCGAAGGCGGACTTGATGATGAGGCTGAATACCCCCGGCAGCTCGCTGATGTTCATGGCCACCACGAACAGCGCCATCAGGATGTAGGCCAGCGCCATGAAGGGCACGACCAGCTCGGCGAAGCGGGCGATGCCACGAATGCCGCCGAAGATGATGAGACCGGAGAGCACCACCAGTGCCAGACCACTGACCCAGTCGGGGATGCCGAAGGCCACGTTCATCGCCAGACTGATGGAGTTGGCTTGTACCGCGTTGAACACCAGACCGAACGCCAGGATCAGACAGAGCGAGAACAGCACCCCCATCCAGCGCATGCCGAGCCCCTTCTCCATGTAGTAGGCAGGGCCGCCACGGTAGTTGCCGTCCTCATCCTTGACCTTGTAGAGCTGGGCCAGGGTGCTCTCGACGAAGGCGGTCGCCATGCCGATGAAAGCGATCAGCCACATCCAGAAGATGGCACCCGGGCCACCCAGATAGATGGCCACCGCCACCCCGGCCAGATTGCCGGTACCCACGCGGGCGGCAAGACTGGTACAGAGGGCCTGGAAGGAGGAGATGCCGGCGTTGTCTGATTTGCGGCTGTTGCGCAAGACGGAGAACATGTGGCCGAAGTGGCGGATCTGGATAAAACCCAGGCGGAAGGTGAAGAAGATGCCGACGCCGATGAGCAGGTAGATGAGCACGGCTCCCCACATCAGGTCGTTAATCATTGCGATCAAGGTGTCCATATTTCTCTCGTTGTTATCACATCCATGGTCAGTCTGCGCTGACCCCTTGCTGTCTGTTTCTGAATTTGCGGTTCACTAAAGGGGCGGAATCTAGCATAGCGAGGGAGTTCAGAATAGTGATCGGGATCACTGCGGAAACAAAAAACGAGCGATCCAGTGCATTAAAGCTTCATTTAACTCGCAAAATTTCAACAAAACTGAGAATCCAATCAATCAGCCGACAAATTAGACCCAAAAGAGCACTTTTTGGCAATTATCTACATAGAGGTAGAGCAAGCAGAGAAGGGGGCAAACCATTACGCAAGCGTTTATCCATCCGGGCAGCCAAAATCCCTTTGTTTCGCCAAACGTTTTACACGTAATAAAATTTCAAGAGGCTGATCGGACAATTTGTGTGATCGATGCCACAAAACCGATAATCAACCAAAAAAGTTGTTTTTGGCGGCCGCTAAATCCACTCCGGCAAAAAGGATAAAAGTCGTTTTTTATCAAATACTTTTAGCCACTCTTTCCCACTGCGGCCAGGGAGTGGCTGATAAGCATACAGCCCCCCCTATTGCAGGATGAGCCACATCCGTATTAATTAGGCAGGCAATGACGATGGGGCACACCCATCGCGCTTTTCTGAGCCTGAGTCGCCGGGATTTTGTAATTTTATTTCAGAACTGTCGTCTCACGCCCGCCACCCCCGAGCCAGCACCCTCCGCAGGAGAGTGCGCCCTCACAAAGAGATGATATTTGCCATGGCCGATAAATTAACCCAGCTGAAAGCCCTGACCACAGTTGTCGCCGACACCGGTGATATCGAAGCCATCAAGCGCTACCAGCCCATCGATGCCACCACCAACCCCTCTCTGGTGTTGAAGGCATCCGAGATCCCCGAATACGCGGCGCTGATCGAAGACGCCATCAACTGGGCCAAAGCCCAGAGCCAGGACAAGGCACAGCAAATCATCGACGCGGGCGACAAGCTGGCAGTCAACATCGGCCTGGAAGTGCTGAAAATCGTCCCGGGTCGCATCTCCACCGAAGTGGATGCCCGTCTCTCCTTCGATACCCAGGCCAGCATCGCCAAGGCCCGCAAACTGATCCGTCTCTACAACGAAGCCGGTATCAGCAATGATCGCATCCTGATCAAGCTGGCCTCCACCTGGGAAGGCATCCGTGCCGCCGAGGTGCTGGAGAAAGAGGGCATCCAGTGCAACCTGACCCTGCTGTTCTCCTTCGCCCAGGCCCGTGCCTGTGCCGAAGCCGGCGCCTTCCTGATCTCCCCGTTCGTCGGCCGCATCCTCGACTGGTACAAGGCCAAGCACAACCGTGACTACACCGCCAGCGAAGATCCGGGCGTGGTTTCCGTCACCTCCATCTACGACTACTACAAGCAGCACGACTACCCGACCGTGGTCATGGGCGCCAGCTTCCGCAACACCGGCGAGATCCTGGAACTGGCCGGCTGCGACCGTCTGACCATTGGCCCGGCTCTGCTGGAAGAGCTGAGCAAGACCGAAGGCGCCGTGGTACGCAAGCTGAACTACACCGGCGAGCGCAAAGCCAAACCGGCTCCAATGACCGAAGCCGAATTCCGCTGGGAACTGAACCAGGACGCCATGGCCCACGAGAAGCTGGGCGAAGGCATCCGCATGTTTGCCATCGACCAGGGCAAGCTGGAAACCATGCTGGCCAGCCGCCTCTGATGAGAGCCGTCATGAGCCAATGAAAACCGGGTTCCCGCAAGGGAACCCGGTTTTTTTATGGGCGCCGGACCCTTGTCATGTGTTCGTCACGAAAACGTTTTATTTTCAATGCCGTTATGTTATACGGATGGTGAAAACGAGAATAACCAAGGAGGGAGCCATGGAAATGTTCAACTTCGAATATGACGATGTAGTTGAGCTCGGTTCACGTAGCCGCGGGACAACGGGAAAGAAACGTAAATGGCGTGAGATTGAGGCGTTGAAAGACAAGCACCGCCTGCAGAAGGAGCTGCAATCCATCGACATCGCCTACGAAGGTCTCTCAGACGAGATCGAACTGTAAAAACAAGGCCCCGGTTAACCGGGGCCTTGTTTTTTAAGGGCGTGTCACCCCTCAGGAAGAGAGCGGCAGCGACAGGCGCTTGGCCAGTGCCTGAAAATGCTGGCTGATCTCGGGCCCGAACAGCGGATCCCCGATGGCGCGGTTCTGCCAGATCTGTTCGAGGTGACGCCAGTCATCCTCGGTCAGCGAGTCGCGCAGATGGGGGAAGATGACCCCCTCCTCGTAGTTCATGTGCGCCTCCTGCAGCGCCACGAACTGCTCCAGCTTGGCGGTAAACTGATCGAGCGGGATCACCGCATCCATCAGGATCATCTCCACCATCTCCTTGAGTTCGGCGCCGGCTTCCAGCAACTTGGCATGCTCGGCCTGCAGCCGGTTGGCGACGTCCCCCTCCACTACCCGGTACTTGAGGTAGTAGTCATAAATGATGTCTTCCTTCGGATGGTGATACTTGTCCGACACCTCCCTCAGGTAATCCACCACATCGCGGATCAGGAAATAGCTGACCCGCTGTTCATCGCGAATGGCGGCGAGCTTGTGTTTGAGCAGATCCAGCAACCTGGCGATGTTGAGATGGTCCTTGTGCAGACTGGCTAGCATGGGCACTCCTTGCGCTGAAATGAGACGATCCTGTTTCGAGTATACGGTCATTTATCGCGCCAACTTTGCACTCAATCAAGTCATCTGCAGACAAAACAGCGGGTAACGCACAATGCCGCCCCCCTGTTCATGCCCCCGCTCGCCAGCCATCGGGCCCCTTACTCGCAGACCGAGTGCCAGTTGATGGGGCTCATCCCCTGCTGGCTCAGCAGCCGGTTGGTTTCGGAGAAGTGGCCGCAGCCGATGAAGCCGCGATGAGCAGAAAGCGGGCTGGGATGCGGCGCGCTCAGCACGTGATGACGCTGCCTGTCGATGAAGCGACCCTTCTTCTGGGCATGGGCGCCCCACAGCAGGAAGACCACCCCCTGACAGCTGGCATTGATCTGCTCGATGACCCGGTCAGTGAAGGTCTCCCAGCCCAGATGGGCATGGGAGTGGGCCTGGCCCGCCTGGACCGTCAGCACGGTATTGAGCAGCAGCACTCCCTGTCTGGCCCAGGACTCCAGAAAGCCGTGACTGGGTGTGACAAAACCCGGCAGATCCCGCTGCATCTCCTTATAGATGTTGACCAGCGAGGGGGGCGTGCGCACCCCGGGCAACACCGAGAAGCAGAGGCCGTGTGCCTGATTGGGGCCGTGATACGGGTCCTGGCCCAGGATCACCACCTTGACCTGATCCAGCTCGGTCAGCTTGAAGGCATTGAACACGTCGGTCGCCGGCGGATAGATCACCTTGCCCGCCTCCCGCTCACTCCTGACAGTCGCCAGGGTCGCCTTGAAATAGTCCTGCTCCTTCTCGGAGCCAATTACATCAGTCCAGGTCTGCACCCCAATCTCCTCATTGAATCTGTCCGGATGGACGCCCTGTTACCCCGTGCAGGGTCACACCGTCTGATGCGGGTCGGCGCGCCACCATCCTCGATGAATACGGCGGGTTTTGCGGCATGCAGCTTGGTCCATGCCGGGCCATGCGAGCCAGCACGCCGCCATCCTCGCTAAATGCGGCAGGACATGGTGCTGGGCCAGTGCTGGCATCACCATGCCCTCATTAATGCGGCAAGGGGCTCAGGATAGGGGGCCAGCCCCCGGGACGCAACCTTGGCACCCTCTTCCGAGCCCCCTCGCCCCCGAATGGCAACGGTATGACAACCTCCCGCTCACCCAGCTCTCCCTGCCACTGCGGGCAGCGGGGTCACCTTGATCGTGGCAATCGGCGGCTCGGCTAAGACAGCCTTATGCCAAGGCAACCTTATATAGATGTGTGAGCAGCAGAGGGGGCAAGCCTGTCCCCGCCACCTTCACCGCAGGTTTGGCCCCGATGCCCCCACAGAGGAGATGAGATCGGCTCATGCATAACACAAACCTTAAAACATGTAGTTAAATTACTAGATTTAATTAACAGAAGATGCATAATTCAGGCATCTTACATAATCAGAAAAATGACCTCTTTTTGATTAATCTCAATAATTTAATCCCTTCAACCTCGCGCAAACCGCGCATTTTTTGATTTAGATCAATTTTCGTAATATTACCATCGTGGTATATATGACCCAACAAAGTAAAGGTGTAAGGCAAGGGCCCTTTAAATCATCCCGGTGGTTTAAATACATCAGGGTAATTTCCTTACAGTTGAATCCGCTTTCCTATGAGGAGTCATACCATGATCAAGGGCATCCAAATCACCCAGTCTGCCAACGCCGCTCTGCTGAACTCGTTCTGGCTGCTGGACGAAGAGAAGCAACAGGCTCGTTGCATCTGCGCCAAAGGCGACACCTTCGCCGCCGATCAGGAAGTCAGCGTCTCTGACCTGGGCCAGTTCGAATACCGTGAACTGCCGGTACAAGCCGAGCCTGCCGTCGAAGGTGGCCAGCACCTGAACGTCAACGTCCTGCGTCGCGAGACCCTGGAAGACGCCATCGCCAACCCGGAAAAGTACCCGCAGCTGACCATCCGTGTCTCCGGCTACGCCGTGCGCTTCAACGCACTGACCCCGGAACAGCAGCGTGACGTGGTGACCCGTACCTTCACCCAGAGCCTGTAAGTCGCTCTGCAGCAACCGGTATCATGAAAAACGGCCCAAACGGGCCGTTTTTTTATGGCTTGAATTCCACCCGCGTTGGCGGTCCTTGCTCGACAGGCGGGCATCGGCGGCTCAATGCTGATCCAGCTTGACGGCTTGCGGCGGGTTGCTCAGCGCCTCATGCATCTGCTGCTCATCGAGCTGATCGCAGTAACGGGCCACCACCAGGGTGGCCACCCCGTTGCCGATGAGGTTGGTCAGGGCGCGGGCCTCCGACATGAAGCGATCGATGCCGAGGATCAGCGCCAGCCCGGCCAGCGGCAGGTGGCCCACCGCCGAGATGGTGGCCGCCAGCACGATGAAGCCACTGCCGGTCACCCCGGCGGCCCCCTTCGAGGAGATGAGCAGCACCACCAGCAGGGTGATCTGCTGGAACAGATCGAGCGGGGTGTTGGTGGCCTGGGCGATGAAGATGGCCGCCATGGTCAGATAGATGGAGGTGCCGTCCAAGTTGAAGGAGTAACCGGTCGGGATCACCAGCCCCACCACCGACTTCTTGCAGCCGAGCGCCTCCATCTTCACCAGCATGCGCGGCAATACGGATTCAGAAGAGGAAGTCCCCAGCACGATCAGCAGCTCTTCCCGGATATAGGAAATAAAGCGCAGGATGCTGAAGCCATTCGCTCTGGCAATACTGCCCAGCACCAGGAAAATAAACAGCAGGCAGGTCATATAGAAGCAGGCAATTAATTGTCCGAGCTGAACCAGCGAGCCGATACCATATTTTCCGATGGTAAAGGCCATCGCGCCAAATGCCCCAACCGGCGCCAGCCGCATGATCATGTTGATGATCCCGAAAATAACCTGGGAGAAGCTGTCGATGACATTGAATATCACTTTGCCCTTCTCGCCGATATGGTGCAGGGAGAAGCCGAACAACACCGCAAATAGCAGCACCTGCAGAATATTGCCGCTGGCGAAGGCGCCGATCACGCTGCCCGGGATCACGTCCAGCAGGAAGGGGATGATGCCCTGAGCCTTGGCCTGCTCGGCGTAGGCGGAGATGGCGCTGGCGTCCAGCGTGGCGGGGTCGACGTTCATGCCCGCCCCCGGTTGCAGCAGATTGACCACGCACAGCCCGATGATGAGGGCGATGGTGCTGACCACTTCAAAATAGAGCAGCGCGATGGCACCGGTTTTACCCACCGCTTTCATGCTCTCCATGCCGGCAATACCGGTCACCACCGTACAGAATATAACCGGGGCGATGATCATTTTGATTAATTTAACGAAACCATCCCCAAGCGGTTTCATGTCCGCACCGAGGTCGGGATATATATGTCCCAGAATGACCCCGAGGGTGATCGCTAACAACACCTGAAAATACAGGCTGCTGACTATTTTTTTCTGCATTCTTAACGTCCTGTCAATTTAATGAGATGTGTCATGGCAGAAATACGCATGCAGCAATCCGTGACGAAATAGTGTTATTTCGCCCGGTTCGTGCCGTTCCCTCATCACAACAGGGGCTACTTTCCCATGTTAAAAAAAGCAATTAATAGACATCAATCACACAACAGATTTAACAACATTAACACCACGGAAACCTGACTGTATTTATTCTGTGATTGATTTATACTGGCCAAAGAAATAAAAACAGACCGCAAACAAAAATGCCCCGCAGTGCGGGGCATTTTTATTGGGCAAGCAAAGCCGGACTTAGATGGAAGTATCGAGCGGCTCGAAACCCTTGATGAGATCGTCGATGGCCTTCATCTGCTTGAGGAAGCCTTCCAGCTTCTCCAGCGGCAGCGCGCTCGGGCCGTCGCAACGGGCAATCTTGGGGTCCGGGTGAGATTCAATGAACAGACCGGCCAGACCGACCGCCATGCCGGCACGGGCCAGCTCGGTCACCTGCTCACGGCGACCACCGGAGGCAGCGCCCATGGGATCGCGGCACTGCAGGGAGTGGGTCACGTCGAAGATGACCGGGTAGCCGCCGGTGCTCTTCTTCATCACCCCCAGCCCCAGCATGTCCACCACCAGGTTGTCATAACCGAAGTTGGCACCGCGTTCACACAGGATCAGACGGTCGTTGCCGCACTCCTCGAACTTGTCGGTGATGTTCTTCATCTGGCTTGGGCTCAGGAACTGCGGCTTCTTGATGTTGATGACGTTGCCGGTGCGGGCCATGGCCTCCACCAGATCGGTCTGGCGCGCCAGGAAGGCGGGCAGCTGGATGACGTCGACCACCTCGGCCACCGGCTTGGCCTGATGGGGCTCGTGCAGATCGGAGATGACCGGCATGCCGAAGGTCGCTTTCAGCTCCTGGAAGATCTTCATCCCCTCTTCCAGACCCGGACCGCGATAGGAGTGGATGGAGGAGCGGTTGGCCTTGTCCCAGCTCGCCTTGAACACGAACGGGATACCCAGCTTGGAGGTCACTTCCACGTACTTCTCGCACACCGCCATCGCCATGTCGCGCGATTCCAGCACGTTCATGCCGCCGAACAACACGAACGGTTTGTCGTTGGCGACGTCGATGCCATTGACCTTGATATTCTTCTGTTCCATCTCAGGCTTCCTTAGGTAAAAGGGCTTGCAGGGCTTGAATCCACATCCGGCCGCGCTGCCCAGGGCAGCGCGACCTCGATACTCGTCAGTTGCATCTCCCAGGCCTTGCATGCAACGGCATGGGACTCTTCATTCGGCCAGGGCCTCGCCATGCAGCGGGGCCGTTACCCGCCCCTCAGTGGAGGGGCTTGGGGCTCAGATCCAGCGCGGCCAGCTGGGCCTTGAGCACGTCGGCCACCGGATCGTCCGGGCACTGTTCAATAAAGTATTCAAAATCGTCGGCGGCAAAGCGCGGGCAGTCGAGCTGCTCGTAGATGAAGCCGCGATCCCGCGTCTCCAGCGGGTCGCCGGGCTTCATCCGCAGCAGCAGTTCGCTGCAGCGCAGCGCCTCGGTCATCCGGTCCTCCCGCAGCAGGGCGCCCTTGCTGACGTTGAGCAGCCGCTCGATGATCTCCCACTGGCCGGCAGGCTGCAGGTGATCCGAGCTGAGGGTGGCCAGGTTGCCGAGGGCCCCGCGCAGCAGCAGCTCGATATGATGCAGGCTCAGTTCGTCGCCGGTAAAGGGGTCCACATAGACCTCTCCCTCACTGCCGGCAAAGCTCACCAGGAAGTGGCCGGGGAAGCAGATCCCCTCCACATCCAGCCCGAGCTTGCGCCCCAGCTGAATGATGAGGATGCCAAGGCTGACCGGAATGCCCTGCTTGCGGGCCAGAACCTGGGCCAGATCGCAGTTGGCCACCGAGAAGTAGTCCTGCCAGTCGCCATGAAACCCTAAGGTCTGATAGAAGCCCTGCAACAGCTGGCGGCGCACCTGGTCGCAATCCCCTTCCTCGATGGCCTCGTCCAGCCAGGCGTCGAGCCGGGCCAGCTCCGCCGTCCCGCGGCCGCTGATGCCATGGATCTCGTCGCTCACCGACAGCGCCAGCTCGGCGATGTCATGGGCTTCGAAATCGGTCCATTCGTCTACGCGTATCATCGTCATCATCCTTAACCGAACAGGCTGGCCTGCTTGTAGACGGCCAGCTTGGCGATGAAGAAGACCCAGCCGAGGGCTCCCAGAAACGCAAACCAGCGGATGCCGTTACTGCGGGCCAGGCGCATTGCCATCATGGCCAGAAAGGCCACCACCAGGATGGCGGTCAGCTTTTCGCTGAGCCAGGGGGTGGCGTTGTTGAGCGGGTTGAGATCCAGCACCATGCACAGCAGCACGCCGGAGAGCACCACCAGGCCGTTGAGCCAGCCGCTCAATCTGAGGGTACGGGCGCTGGCGGCGCGGCTCGAGCCGGTCTGCAGCCAATAGAAGCGCAACATGAACATCAGCACCGCCAAGCCTATCAGCAGCAGGTGCAGATGTTTGATAGCAAAATACATAACGTGTCCTTGAACAAAGGCAGGCCCGGCCTGCCCGTCATCATCACTGAGCCAGCCGCCCCAGGGTCACCCGCTCGTTATCGCCGTAATCGCGCACGGTTTCCACCTGAAGGTAGCCCTGTTGCAGCAGGAGTTGACGCACCGCCTCCCCCTGTTGCCAGCCATGCTCCAGCAACAGCCAGCCGCCCGGCAGCAGATGGGCCGGCGCGCCCGCCACGAGCAGCCGGATATCCGCCAGCCCCTGCTCATCCGCCACCAGGGCGGAGCGGGGTTCGAAGCGCACATCCCCCTCATCGAGGTGCGGATCCGCCCCGTCGATGTAGGGCGGGTTGGAGACGATCATGGCAAAGCGCGGCGCCTTGCTTGACGAGGGCACGGCCAGCGGCTCAAACCAGCTGCCGTCGCGCACCTCGATGGGCAGACCAAGGGCGGCACTGTTGGCACGGGCCAGGGCTGCCGCGGCCGGCATCCTGTCCACCGCCCATACATCGGCATCGGGTCGCTCCGACTTGAGCGCCAGTGCAATGGCGCCGGTGCCGGTGCCCAGATCCAGCACGGCGCAGGGGCCTGCGGGCAGCCGTGCCAGCGCCTGCTCGACCAGCACCTCGGTGTCGGGGCGCGGGATCAGGGTCGCCGGGCTCACCTTGAGCGGCAGCGACCAGAACTCCCGCTCACCGATCAGGTGGGCGATAGGTTCGCCCTCAAGACGGCGTTCGAGCCAGCCCTGCAGAGTCACCTGCTGGGCGGCATCGAGCTCGCGCTCCGGCCAGGTCATCAGATAGCTGCGCCGGCACTCCAGCAGATGGCAGAGCAGCGCATCGGCATCGGCACGGGGGGATTCCCCCCCTGCCAGGGTCGCCATGATGTGGGCGCGAGCCTGCTGGATCTGCATCAGTTGCTCTCGGCCAGGGAGGCGAGCTGATCGGCCTGGTACTCCTGGATCATCGGGCTGATGACGCAGTCCAGGTCCCCTTCCATGATCTCGCCGAGGCGATAGAGGGTGAGGTTGATGCGGTGCTCGGAGAGGCGCCCCTGCGGGTAGTTGTAGGTGCGGATGCGCTCGGAGCGATCTCCCGACCCCACCAGGTTGCGGCGGGTGCTCTGCTCGGCGGCGCGGTGGCGCTCATCCTCGGCCGCCTGCAGGCGGGCGGAGAGCACCGACATCGCCTTGGCGCGGTTCTTGTGCTGGGAGCGCTCATCCTGGCACTCCACCACCAGGCCGGTGGGCAGGTGGGTAATGCGGATGGCGGAGTCGGTCTTGTTGACGTGCTGACCGCCCGCTCCGGAAGCGCGGAAGGTGTCGATCTTCAGCTCCGAGGGGTTGATCTCGATCTGCTCGGCTTCCGGCACTTCCGGCAGCACGGCGACGGTGCAGGCGGAGGTGTGCACCCGGCCCTGGGATTCGGTTTCCGGCACCCGCTGCACCCGGTGACCACCGGATTCAAACTTGAGGCGACCGTAGACGTGCTCGCCCTCCACCTTGGCGATCACCTCCTTGTAGCCGCCGTGCTCGCCGTCGTTGCAGCTGACGATGGAAACCCGCCAGCCCTGACGCTCGGCGTAGCGCGAATACATGCGAAACAGATCGCCCGCAAAGATCGCCGCCTCGTCACCACCGGCACCGGCGCGGATCTCCAGATAGCAGTTGTTGTCATCCTTGGGGTCGCGCGGCAGCAGCATCACCTGCAGCGCCTGCTCCTGCTCCTCGAAGGTCGCCTTGGCCAGCGGCAGCTCCTCCTGCGCCATCTCGCGCAGGTCGGCATCATCCTCTTCCAGCATCTGGCGGGTGGCGTCCAGGTTCTCTTCGGCCTGGCGGAATTGCTGGAAAGCGTGAACGATATCTTCCAGCTGGGCATATTCCCGGGTCAGGGCGCGATAGCGATCCTGATCCGCGGCCACGTCCGGCTCGCCGAGCATGGCCTGTACTTCTTCGTGGCGCTCGATGAGGCCTTCCAGCTTTCTGATCAGTGACGGGTTCATAAATCTTGTGTTCTCGATGGAGGACGGGACGACCGGCTGGTCGCCCCAAAACTATGACTCTTGTGACAACCCCAGCACCTGGCGCAACTGGGCCAGCTGGTGGTGATCCCCCTGGGCCGCGGCATGGCGCAGGGCCTGGGTCGGTGCGTGGATCAACTTGTTGGTGAGGCGGTGGGCCAGCGCCTTGAGCGCCTGCTCGGCATTCTCGCCCTGCTGCAGGGCCAGCAGGGCGCGCTGCAGCTCTTCGTCGGCCACCTGTTGGGACTGGTGGCGGTAATCGCGGATGAGATCCACCGAGTGCTGGCTGCGATACCAGCCCATGAAGTCGTCGCGCTCTTCCTGCACGATGAGCTCGGCCTCGGCGGCGGCCCGTTTGCGGGTCTCGAGATTCTGCTCGATGATGCCCTGCAGGTCGTCCACCGTGTAGAGATAGGCGTCCGAGAGCTCGTCCACCTCAGCCTCGATGTCGCGGGGCACGGCGATGTCCACCAGGAACATGGGCTTGAAGCGGCGGGCCTTGAGCGCGCGCTCCACCATGCCCTTGCCGATGATGGGCAGCGGGCTAGCAGTGGAGCTGATGACGATGTCCGCCTCGTGCAGGTAGTCCGGGATCTCTTCGAGCGTCATCACCTGGGCGCCGAACTCCTCGGCCAGCAGCTGGGCCCGCTGCAGGGTGCGGTTGGCCACCATCATCTGGGTGACGTTCTGCTCGCGCAGGTGGCGGGCCACCAGTTCGATGGTCTCGCCGGCACCGACCAGCAGCACCTTGGTCTGGGAGAGATCGGAGAAGATCCGCCGCCCCAGGCTCACCGCAGCAAAGGCCACCGACACGGCGCTGGCGCCAATCTCGGTATCGGTACGCACCCGCTTGGCCACCGAGAAGGATTTCTGGAACAAACGCTCCAGCGATCCCTTCACCGCCTCGGACTGCTGGGCATGGGCGTAGGATTGCTTGATCTGCCCCAGGATCTGCGGCTCTCCCAGCACCAGGGAGTCGAGCCCGCAGGCCACCCGCATCAGGTGACGGACCGCCTCCTCGTCCTGATGCTGGTAGATGGCGGAGACCACCTCGGCCGCATCCAGACCGTGGAAACGCTGCAGCCACTGCAACACCTGCTCGCCCTGCCCCTGCGCCAGGCTGCAGTAAAGCTCGGTGCGGTTGCAGGTCGAGACGATCACCGCCTCGCTCACACCGGGTTGGGCGACCAGCTCACGCAAGGCGCGATCGATGCAGTCCGGGCCGAAGGCGACCCGCTCCCGCAAGGCGACACTGGCGGTGTTGTGGTTGATTCCGAGGGCAAGCAAACTCATGAGTGGGCGTGGATCGTATCTGTGCGCTGGGAGTAAAGGCTGCCAATTGTACGAGAAAGGGTAAGTCTTTAAAAGCGATACGGCCGCCCCGTATACTGTGGCAAATCACCTTTTCCGGAGCATGACCTTGTTGTTGCGTCTTTTCACCCTTGGCTGCCTGCTGTTGCTGGCCGGTTGCGCCACTACCCAACCCCAGCGTGATCAGGTCAACTGGCAGCAGGAACGTACCCGCCTCGAGCAGCTCAACCACTGGCAGCTGTCGGGCAAGATGGCCATCATCACCGCCCAGCAGAAGGGCAGCGCCCGGGTCAACTGGCAGCAGGATGGCGACGACTACCGCCTCAACCTCACCAGTCTGATCGGCACTCACATCCTCGAGCTCTCCCGCAACAAGGGCGAGATCACCCTGATCGACAACGAGGGCAACCCGCACCAGAGCCAGGATGCCGAGGCGCTCATCTATCAGCTCACCGGCTGGAACATTCCGGTGGCCGGGCTGCCGGAGTGGATCAAGGGCCTGCCGGGTCAGGCCGAATTCGAGCTCAACCCCGACCGCAGTCTGGCCAGCGTGCGGGACGGTCAGTGGCAGATCGTCTATGGCGACTACCGGGATCAGGACGGCTACCGCCTGCCGCACCTGCTCACCATGACCGGCCAGGGCAGTCGCCTCAAGCTGCAGATCAACCAGTGGACCATAACCCGCTGATGGCGGCCATCGACAAGGACTCCCCCATGAGCGCCATGCGCTGGCCGGCTCCGGCCAAACTGAATCTCTTTTTGCACGTCAACGGCCGTCGCCCGGACGGCTACCACGAGCTGCAGACCCTGTTCATCTTCCTCAACCACGGCGACTGGCTCGAGTTCGAGCCGCTCACCGATACCGACTTGCTCACCCTGAGCCCGGCCATTCCCGGCGTGCCCGACGAGCAGAACCTGATCATCCGCGCCGCCCGCCTGCTGCAGGCCAGGCTGCCAAGCCCGCAGGGGGCCCATATCCGGCTGGAGAAGGTGCTGCCCATGGGTGGCGGCATCGGTGGCGGCTCGTCGGACGCCGCCACTGCCCTGGTCGCCCTCAACCATTTGTGGCAGGTCGGTTTGAGTGAAGACGAGCTGGCCGAGCTCGGCGTGCAGCTGGGCGCCGACGTGCCGGTGTTCGTGCGCGGCAAGGCCGCCTTTGCCGAGGGGGTCGGTGAACGGCTGCAGCCGGTCGAGCTGCCGAGTGCCTGGTATCTGGTGCTCAAGCCCGATTGCCATGTGGCGACCGCCGCCGTGTTCCAGGATCCGGACCTGCCCAGAGATACCCCGAAAATGGCATTGCACAATCTGCTGGAAGGGGAGTGGAAAAACGATTGCGAATTGCTGGTGAAAAAGCGCCACCCCGAGGTTGCCAATGCGCTCGGCTGGTTGCTAGAATACGCGCCGTCAAGAATGACGGGCACAGGAGCCTGCGTCTTTGCTCAGTTTGAAGACGAAGTGGCTGCTCGGGAAGTGTTGGCAAAAGTGCCGAAAGGATGGGATGGGTTTGTCGCCAAGGGCGAGAACATATCACCACTCTTCGCTGCATTGCAACAAGTCAGTGATTGGGGTATCGCCAAGCGGTAAGGCAGCGGGTTTTGATCTCGCCATTCCTAGGTTCGAATCCTAGTACCCCAGCCATCTCCTGAACATCGAACAGGGTATATCGATTCACCTGCCGCAGCAGTCTTGCCGGGAGTGCACACTCCCCCTCGCCGGTTGCAGCACCCATCGTTACCCTCTCGTTGTCGGGAGGTCACTGGTCATCATGGATGACGGGGCGTCGACCAGCACGACGCTCAACCGACTTGCCGCATGCAACGTGGGCACCTGGCCTGAAAGCAGCCTATAGTGGTCTGACCCGTCAACTTGATAAATCGTTTGCCCCAAAACGATAAGGGTCTGAATAAGACTCCCCACATACTGGATGCAACCCCGAGGTTTCAAACCGTGCCTGACATGAAGCTGTTTGCTGGTAACGCAACGCCGGAACTAGCCCAGAAGATCGCAGATCGCCTGTTTATCAAACTCGGCAATGCTGCCGTAGGTCGCTTTAGCGACGGCGAGATCAGCGTACAGATCAACGAGAATGTACGTGGTGGCGATATCTTCATCATTCAATCCACCTGTGCCCCGACCAACGACAATTTGATGGAATTGATCGTGATGGTGGATGCTCTGCGTCGTGCTTCAGCTGGCCGTATTACTGCCGTTATCCCCTACTTTGGTTATGCCCGTCAGGACCGCCGCGTCCGCTCCGCCCGTGTTCCCATCACCGCCAAGGTCGTCGCCGACTTCCTCTCCAGCGTCGGTGTGGATCGCGTGCTGACCGTTGACCTGCATGCCGAACAAATCCAGGGCTTCTTCGACGTCCCGGTCGACAACGTGTTCGGCAGCCCGGTGCTGCTGGAAGACATGAAGTCCAAGAACCTCGAATCCCCCGTGGTCGTGTCGCCGGACATCGGCGGCGTGGTACGTGCCCGTGCCATCGCCAAGCTGCTGGACGATACCGACATCGCCATCATCGACAAGCGTCGTCCCCGCCCGAACGTCTCCCAGGTCATGCACCTGATCGGTGACGTGGCCGGCCGCGACTGCATCATCGTCGACGATATGATCGACACCGGCGGCACCCTGTGCAAAGCCGCAGAAGCCCTCAAGGAGCGTGGCGCCAAGCGTGTATTCGCCTACGCCACTCACCCGGTCTTCTCCGGTTCCGCCGTGGAGAACATCAAGAACTCCGTGATCGACGAACTGATCATCACCGACTCCATCCCGCTCACCGCGGAGATGAAGGCGGTCGACAAGGTCAAGCAGCTGACGCTCTCTTCCGTGCTGGCCGAAGCCATTCGCCGCATCAGCAACGAAGAGTCCATCTCTGCCATGTTTGAGCATTGATAGACCCTGTTGTGACAAAAACCGCCAGCTGGCGGTTTTTGTCTTTTTAGTCCCAGTTACACCCGGTACCGCCCTGCCCCGTCGCAGGTTAAGGATTGTTCCATGAATCGCTTGCGCCCGCTGCTGCTCCTTGCCTTCTGCAGCTTCCTGTTCGCCTGTCAGCCCGGCAATGAAGGCCAGCCCTTCGTGCTGACCCTGGCTCACATGAACGACACTCACTCCCAGTTTGACCCGGTCAACGCCGAGCTGAAGGGGCCCATCTTTGGCAAGCAGGGAGAGACCGACACCCTCTACACCCGCTTCGGCGGCTATCCGCGCCTGCTTACCATGGCGAAATCCTTCCAGGCCGATGCGCTGGCCAAGAACCAGCCGATCCTGCTGCTGCACGGCGGCGATGCCTGGCAGGGCAGCGGCTACTTCAAGCTCAACGAGGGGATGGCCAACGCCGAGCTGCTGAGCCAGTTCGGCCTCGATGCCATGGCCCTTGGCAACCACGAGTTCGATCTCGACAACCAGAAGCTCGCCCGCTTCATCCAGGGGGTCAACTTCCCGGTGCTGGCCGCCAACCTGGATACCCGCGACGATCCGGATCTGCGCCACGCCGCCAATCTCAAGCCGTTCGTCATCTACGCCTTCGACGGCAACCAGAAGAGCCCGGTCAGCGATCTCAACAACCTGCCCCAGGGCAAACAGCTGGTCGCCGTGATGGGGCTGGTGCTGGAGGACATGGCCAACATCTCCCCCAACGTCGGCAAGCTGCGCTTTGGCAACGAAATCACCTCCGCCCAGGCGACGGTGGACCTGCTGCGCCAGCACGGCATCAACCAGATCGTGGCGCTCACCCACATCGGCAACCAGCGGGATCTGGCGCTGGCGGCCAAGGTGAACGGCATCGACGCCATCGTCGGTGGGCACTCCCACAGCCTGCTCGGCGATTTTCGCAACATCGGCTGGGGCAACACCGGCGAGTACGCGGCGCTTGTCACCAACCCGGACGGGGTTGGCATGACCTGCGTGGTGCAGGCCGGCTCCTATGCCCAGGCCATCGGACTGGCTCAGGTGAGCTTCGATGCCCAGGGCCGGGTCATCGCCTGCAAGGGCCAGAACCAGCTGCTGGCCAGCCGCGAGTTCTTCGCCGATCCCGCTCGCAAGCAGGCACTGGACGAAGCCCGCAGCAAACAGGCAGCCAAGTTCATCGACACCCAGCCCAACCTGGTGACCGTGGATGAGGATCCCCGCCTGCGCGGCATCATCGACAGCCACTACAAGCCCGCCCTTGAGCAGGCCTTCGGCCCCGTCATCGCCACCCTGCCGGCCGCCCTGCAAAATGCCCGTCGCCCCGGCGACAACGGCAGCGACAGCCATGGCTCCGACGTCGCCCCGCTGGTGGCCGAGGGTCAGTACTACTGGGCCAATACCCCGGCGGTGCAGGCGCTGACCGGCGGCCCGGTCCACTTCGCCCTGCTGGCGGTGGGCGGCGTACGCGCCGATCTGCCGGCCGGCGAGCTGCGCGAAGGGGATGCGGCGCTCACCCTGCTGCCATTCAAGAACCAGCTTTCGGTGCTCACCCTGACCGGCGCCGAGGTGCGCGCCCTCTTGACCGAGACCATCACCGCCACCCTGCCCGCCAGCGCCCACGCCGGCAAGTTCCCCTACGGTGGTCACCTGCGTTACACCTTCACCGAGACCACGCCGGGCAAGCGCGGTACTCTGACCCTGCTGCAGTGGCAGGACGCTGACGGCCAGTGGCAGGATCTGGTGGATGCGACGCGCTACCGGGTGGTGATGAACGCCTACAGCGCCAACGGCAACGATGGCTGGCAGGCGCTGGCCCGCGCCCAGGCACAGCACGCCGAGCGCCAGGATCTCGCCTGGCAGGATGGCAAGTTGACGGCGTTCCCGGTCGAGCGGGTGGAGCAGAGCGGCGATCAGCTGAGCGCCCGCTATGCCGCCGGCCATCAGCTTGACTGCAAGGCAAGCGGCATGGATTGCGGCACCGACGCCGCCTCCTTCGTGCAGTATGTGCGTGAACAACGCCCGACCCTGACGGCGCTGGCGGAAGAGACGGTCACCCTGGTGCGGGCCGCCCAGTAAGTCGACTCTGCCACCGGCAAGCCACTCCACGGGCCCCACGCTGGGGCCCGTTTTGCTGCCGTTGGCCGCCGGTTCTCCCGCTTTTCCCCGGAGCTGGCCGAACTTTGGTTGAGTGATCGCCAGTCGGCGGCTAGAATATTGCGTCCCATTGCCCTGGGCAGTCGGCCCATTGCAAGCAGCGAGTGAAGAAATCAAGCGTGACAAGCCAAATCAAACTGATCGTGGGTCTGGGCAATCCCGGCCCGGAATATGCCAAGACCCGCCACAACGCCGGGGCCTGGTATGTGGAGCAACTGGCACGCTGGCACAACGTCAGCCTGCGCGAAGAGCCCAAGTTCTTCGGCCACACCGCCCGCATCCAGGTGGATGGCCAGGATGTGCGCCTGCTCATCCCGAACACCTACATGAACCTCTCCGGCAAGGCGGTAGCCGCGCTGGCCCGCTTCTACCAGATCGAGCCGGAAGCCATGCTGGTGGCCCACGATGAGCTGGACCTGCCCCCCGGCATCGCTAAATTCAAGCAGGGCGGCGGCCACGGTGGCCACAACGGCCTCAAGGACATCATTGCCAGGATGGGCAACAACAATAATTTCTTCCGGCTGCGGCTGGGGATAGGTCACCCGGGCGCCAAGGAGCTGGTCGCTGGTTTCGTGCTGACCAAGGCCCCCAGCAGCGAACAGAGCCTGATCGACGCCGCACTGGACGAGTCCCTGCGCGCCACCGACATTCTGTTCAAGCAGGACATGACCAAGGCTATGAATCGTTTACACAGCTTCAAGGCCGAGAAAGTCTGAATACAGATGCCTGACACGCGTCAGGGTCGAACAATATGACAGGGTCGCCCAAGAACCTGTTCATGCTCTGTAACGAGAGGTTGTCAGCAAGGTAAAGCGCAGCGCAGGAACCGGAGCGTATAGTCATACGTGAGCGCTCTTGGTTTCACATAAGCGAGCAGCACATGAGCCTTGATCACAGCCTCGCAGCAAGAGCGTGGACAGGTTCTGCGGCCCTCAACAGCATCCATCAAGTAAGGTAACAATCCATGGGTTTTAAATGCGGTATCGTGGGCCTGCCCAATGTAGGTAAATCCACCCTGTTCAACGCGCTGACCAAGGCCGGCATCGAAGCCGCCAACTTCCCGTTCTGCACCATCGAGCCGAACACCGGCGTGGTACCGATGCCGGATCCCCGCCTCGATCAGCTGGCGGCCATCATCAAGCCGCAGCGCGTTGTGCCGACCACCATGGAATTCGTGGACATCGCCGGCCTGGTGGCCGGTGCCTCCAAGGGTGAAGGTCTGGGCAACCAGTTCCTGGCCAACATCCGTGAAACCGAAGCCATCGGTCACGTGGTGCGCTGCTTTGACGACGAGAACATCGTCCACGTCGCCGGCAAGGTCTCCCCGGCCGACGACATTGAGGTGATCAACACCGAACTGGCCCTCTCCGACCTGGATGCCTGCGAGCGCGCCATCAACCGCCAGTCCAAGCGCGCCAAGGGCGGCGACAAGGATGCCAAGCTGGAAGTGGAAGTGCTGGAGAAGATCAAGGTGGCGCTGGAAAACGGCCAGATGATCCGCGGCATGAAGCTGGACAAGGATGAGCTGGCCGCCGTCAGCCACCTCAACTTCCTGACCCTGAAACCCACCATGTACATCGCCAACGTGGCGGAAGATGGCTTCGAGAACAACCCCTACCTCGACAAGGTGCGCGAAATCGCCGCCGCCGAGAACGCGGTTGTGGTGGTCGTCTGCTGCGCCATCGAGGCTGACATCGCCGAGCTGGACGATGCCGACCGCGCCGAATTCATGGCTGACCTTGGTATCGAAGAGCCGGGCCTGAACCGGGTGATCCGCTCCGGTTACGAGCTGCTCAAGCTGCAGACCTACTTCACCGCCGGTGTGAAAGAGGTGCGTGCCTGGACCATCCCGGTCGGCGCTACCGCTCCGCAGGCGGCCGGCAAGATCCACACCGACTTCGAAAAAGGCTTTATTCGTGCCCAAACCATCGCCTTCGAAGACTTTATCACCTACAAGGGTGAGCAAGGTGCCAAGGAAGCGGGCAAGATGCGCGCCGAAGGGAAAGAGTACATCGTCAAAGATGGCGATATCATGAACTTCCTGTTCAACGTCTAATCCCATGAGAGGCCAGCATTTGCTGGCCTCTTTTTTAACTGGCCAAGGCTCGTATCTGCTGGCAAATGTCGTAAAAAAAACCAGATTGTTGGGCTTTTGCACGACAGCGACCAATAACTCGCCAAACGCACCCAAATTCGGTTTTTCAAACAAAAAAAGGGTTGACGCCCCAGAGCCAGATACGCATAATTCGGCCCGCACAGTGACGAGGCAACGAGGCACTGGAAGCAAGGTTGGCTATGTAGCTCAGTTGGTTAGAGCATCGCACTCATAATGCGGGGGTCACAGGTTCGAATCCCGTCATAGCCACCATCTCTAGTTGGGGTATCGCCAAGCGGTAAGGCAGCGGGTTTTGATCTCGCCATCCCTAGGTTCGAATCCTAGTACCCCAGCCATTATTTCAGTTATCGGCATTCAGATGTCGGTGACAGGTCAAGGGAAGCAGTGATGGGTGTTGAACTCGTCAGTGTGCCCAGGTTCAAATCCTGGTATCCCGGCCACTGTTAAAAGATGTTTGATAGACTCTATCAGGCATCGCTGTTGGGGCATCGCCAAGCGGTAAGGCAGCGGGTTTTGATCTCGCCATACCTAGGTTCGAATCCTAGTGCCCCAGCCATTTTTAAAAGATGTTTGATAGTCTCTGTCAGGCATTGCTGTTGGGGTATCGCCAAGCGGTAAGGCAGCGGGTTTTGATCTCGCCATCCCTAGGTTCGAATCCTAGTACCCCAGCCATTATTCTGTTCTCTTCCACAGCGTGGTTGACAACAAACGGCTATGTAGCTCAGTTGGTTAGAGCATCGCACTCATAATGCGGGGGTCACAG